>NZ_JAMYMP010000104.1:0-548 GCF_040318615.1 Mesorhizobium sp. M1078 | reverse complement strand
ATCCCGACGCCGGTTCGTCCGCTGGACAAGCCGTTCCTGATGCCGATCGAAGACGTGTTCTCGATCTCGGGCCGTGGCACGGTCGTGACCGGCCGCGTCGAGCGCGGCATCGTCAAGGTCGGCGAGGAACTGGAAATCATCGGCATCCGTCCGACGACCAAGACGACCTGCACGGGCGTCGAGATGTTCCGCAAGCTGCTCGATCAGGGCCAGGCCGGCGACAACATCGGCGCGCTGCTGCGCGGCGTTGATCGTGAAGGCGTCGAGCGCGGCCAGGTTCTGGCCAAGCCCGGTACGGTGAAGCCGCACAAGAAGTTCGTGGCCGAAGCCTACATCCTGACCAAGGACGAAGGTGGCCGTCACACGCCGTTCTTCACCAACTACCGTCCGCAGTTCTACTTCCGCACGACCGACGTGACCGGCATCGTGTCGCTGCCGGAAGGCACGGAAATGGTTATGCCCGGCGACAACATCACGGTCGATGTCGAGCTGATCGTGCCGATCGCCATGGAAGAGAAGCTGCGCTTCGCCATCCGTGAAGGCGGCCG
>NZ_JAMYMP010000103.1:0-551 GCF_040318615.1 Mesorhizobium sp. M1078 | reverse complement strand
CGGCGGCGTGGCCAGTGCGCTGGCCGGTGGCGATCACCGCGTCGGCATCGAAGAACACGAGGTCCTTGACCTGCTCCTCGATCGGCCGGTCGCCGACGATCGCATGGGCGCCATGCTTGACATGCGCGTCGGCGAAGATGCGGATACCGTTGGCCCGAAGCCTAGCGCGGAAACGCATGGCGCGCGCCGCTTCGCCTTCGATAAGGCCCTCATTGGCGACATAGGCGTTGGCCCATTGATTGACGCGCACGAAGGCTGCACCGGAGGCACTGGCGATCGACAGCGCGGGAATGGAGGCATTGGCAAGCACATTGATGCCGATCGGCCGGCCGAGTTCGCGGCGGATGCGGTCGGAGACGACGGACATATAGGCTGAAGTTCGACATGCCGGGGGCGGCATTCTCTCCCGATATGGTCAAAACCGTCGAGGAGGCCGCCAATACCCTACAGCTGCCGCACAAACAGATGATCTCGGGTGCATTCCATGACGCGCTGTTCCTCGCCCGGGTGGCGCCTGCCGTGATGATCTTTGTGCCGTGCCGTGACGGGCT
>NZ_JAMYMP010000102.1:0-562 GCF_040318615.1 Mesorhizobium sp. M1078 | reverse complement strand
AGAAGGTGCGTGAAGCCGGTGTTGTCATGAGCCAGGCGGTGCTGATCGCGGTCGGTATCGACTGGGACGGAAGGCGCCAGATCCTGGCCGTGGAGATGGCCAATCGCGAGAGCCGCTCGGCCTGGAGGGACTTCCTCGTCGGCCTCAAGGCGCGCGGCCTCAAGGGCGTCGAGTTGGTTGTGTCCGACGATCACGCCGGCCTGGTGGCAGCGATCGGCGAGGTGATCCCCGAAGCCGCCTGGCAACGCTGCTACGTGCACTTCCTCAGGAACGCGCTCGATCATCTGCCGAGGAAGCACGGCGACGACTGCCTGCAGGAATTGCGCTGGCTCTACGACCGGCGCGATCTCGCAGAGGCCAGGGCTGATCTTGCCGCATGGCTTGCCAAATGGTCGGCACGCTATCCGCGCCTGACAGGCTGGGCCGAGGATGCCATCGAACAAACCCTGACCTTCTTCAGGCTGCCGAGACAGCACCACAAGCATCTCAAATCCACCAACATGCTGGAGCGGCTCAACGAGGAAATCCGCCGGCGCACCTATGTCGTGCGCATCTTCCCCAA
>NZ_JAMYMP010000101.1:0-581 GCF_040318615.1 Mesorhizobium sp. M1078 | reverse complement strand
GCGATCGTCGGCGACCGGCCGATCGAGGAGCAGGTCAAGGACCTCGTGTTCTTCGATGCCGACGCGGTGATCGCCACCGGCCAGCGCACTGGCCACGCCGCCGACCTCAGTTACATCAGGATGATCAAGGACGCCGCCGGACTGCCGACGCTTGTCGGCAGCGGGGTGACACCCGACAACGCCAACGATATCTTGGACATCGTCGACGGCGTCATTGTCGCCAGCTCGCTGAAACATGATGGAGTGTGGTGGAATCAGGTCGATCCGCAACGGGTGAAGGCCTTCATCCGCGGCCTCAAGCGGTGACTTTAGTGCCGGAGATCGACGGCGAGCGGCTGCTGGGCCGGCTCGATGCCTTCGCCCGGATCGGCGCGACGCCAGCCGGTGGCGTAAACCGACAGGCGTTCAGCATCGAGGATCGCGGCGCCCGGCGCCTGTTGGCGGAATTGGCGCTCGCGCGCGGCTTCGCGGTTTTCCAGGACGCCATGGCAAACCTTTTCATCCGCCGCGAGGGCACGGATGCCACCCTGCCGCCGCTGCTGATCGGCAGCCACCTCGACAGCCAGCCGACCGGCGGGCGC
>NZ_JAMYMP010000100.1:0-603 GCF_040318615.1 Mesorhizobium sp. M1078 | reverse complement strand
AGAAGGTCAGGGTTTGTTCGATGGCATCCTCGGCCCAGCCTGTCAGGCGCGGATAGCGTGCCGACCATTTGGCAAGCCATGCGGCAAGATCAGCCCTGGCCTCGGCGAGATCGCGCCGGTCGTAGAGCCAGCGCAGTTCCTGCAGACAATCGTCGCCGTGCTTCCTCGGCAGATGATCGAGCGCGTTCCTGAGGAAGTGGACGTAGCAGCGCTGCCATGCTGCTTCCGGGATCACCTCGCCGATCGCCGCGACCAGGCCGGCGTGATCGTCGGACACAACCAACTCGACGTCCTTGAGGCCGCGCGCCTTGAGGCCGACGAGGAAGTCCTTCCAGGCCGAGCGGCTCTCGCGATTGGCCATCTCCACGGCCAGGATCTGCCGGCGCCCGTCCCAGTCGATGCCGACCGCGATCAGCACCGCCTGGCTCATCACGATGCCGGCTTCGCGCACTTTCTCGTAGCGGGCATCGAGAATGAGGTAGGGGAATGGCTCCTGAAGCGGTCGTTCGGCAAACGCCTTCAGGCTCTCGTCCAAGCGCTTGTTGATGGCCGAGATCGACGAAGCCGAGAACGCATGACCGCACAGCTCTTCCGTGATCGCCT
>NZ_JAMYMP010000099.1:0-624 GCF_040318615.1 Mesorhizobium sp. M1078 | reverse complement strand
CCAAGGTGCGCCAGCCAATGTATGCCGCGCGCAGGAAGATCTTCCCGAAGCGGGCCTCGGGCAGCTTTCGCCGATTCAAATGGATCGTGATGGCGATCACGCTCGGCATCTACTATCTGACGCCGTGGCTGCGCTGGGACCGCGGTCCGTTTGCCCCCGACCAGGCGGTGCTGCTCGATGTCGCCAACCGGCGCTTCTATTTCTTCTTCATCGAGATATGGCCCCAGGAATTCTACTATGTCGCCGGCCTTCTGGTCATGGCCGGCGTCGGTCTTTTCCTGATCACATCGACTGTTGGCCGTGCCTGGTGTGGCTACACATGCCCACAGACCGTATGGGTCGATCTGTTCCTGGTCGTCGAGCGCGCGATCGAGGGCGACCGCAACGCACGCATCAAGCTCGATGCCGGTCCTTGGACCACTCGTAAGCTTGTGCTGCGGGCATCGAAACACGTCATCTGGCTGGTCATAGGCGCAGCGACTGGTGGCGCATGGATCTTCTATTTCGCCGATGTGCCGACGCTGCTCGGCGAACTCTTCACCGGCACGGCAGCGCCTGTCGCCTACATCACCGTCGCGGTCCTGACGGCGACGACCTACACGTTTGGCGGGCTGATGCGCGAAC
>NZ_JAMYMP010000098.1:0-680 GCF_040318615.1 Mesorhizobium sp. M1078 | reverse complement strand
TCGGCATTGCAACGCGCTGCTTGCAGCAGACCATTGCGTGCCATGTTGTGGGCAACGGTATCGCTTATCGGCCCTTGCGAGAGAGTGTTGGCAAGGAGTGTCAGAGATGTGAGACCGACCGCCCCGATAAGTGCCGTCATGCCGATCCAGAAATGAAGGAGGAAGCAAATGCCAAGATAAAACAGCATCCATGGCAGATCGAAGAACGCTGTCGGACCGTTTCCACCTAAGAAGCCGCGAACATTGTCGAGATCGCGAAGCGGCTGCAAGCCGTCGCCCGGCATGCGCGTTGAAAGCGGAAGGCGAACGATCGCATCGTGAACGCGTCCGGAAAACTGTCCATCGAAACGCTCGCCAATCCGCAGCAGCACGCGGGCGCGCAAAATGTCGAGCAGGCATTGGAACGCATAAAGCCCCGCAGCAAGCACGACGAGCCCCACCAGCGTGGATACGCTGCCACTTGCCAGAACGCGGTCATAGACCTGAAGCATGAACAGCGGCGAGATGAGCGCAAGCACGTTGACCACGCCGCTGATCAACACAATGCCCCAAATCGCGGAAGTCAGAGGGAAGGGTCTCAAAGCTGAATCCTTTAAGGAATGGTTGTCACGTAAGTCTCCGGAGGCTGGCGACCCAGCTCCCTATATTGCTCCCCGACCGGCAACCGACTGCATCCGCTC
>NZ_JAMYMP010000097.1:0-845 GCF_040318615.1 Mesorhizobium sp. M1078 | reverse complement strand
AGGTGTGCCGTTGAAACATGTTCTTGTCATTGACGATGATGCCGCAATGCGGCGCCTCATCGCCGAGTATCTCACGATGCATGCCCTGAAGGTAACCGCAGTCCACGATAGCAAGCAGTTTGACTATGTTCTTTCACGTGAGCCAGTCGATCTCGTGGTTGTTGACCTTAACCTAGGCCGGGAGGATGGACTTGCGATCGTCCGCAATCTGGCGACAAAATCGGATGTTCCTATCATAGTGATCAGCGGCGACCGGCTTGATGAGGCGGAAAAAGTGGTTGCACTGGAGCTCGGCGCAACCGATTTCATTCCCAAGCCTTTCGGGATGCGCGAATTCCTGGCCCGCATTCGAGTAGCGCTACGCCAGCGCATTTCTAGTCCGCGAACCAGAGAGCAGCGCTCATTTCGCTTTGGGGCCTGGAAGCTCAGCGTGAAGCAGCGGCGACTGATCTGTGCGGAGCGTGGCGAGGTCAAGCTTACCGCATGTGAGTTCAATCTCTTGATCGCATTTCTGGAGAACCCCCGCAACGTGCTATCCAGAGAACGGCTTTTGCTCGCGAGCCGTGTGCGTGGAGAAGAGGTGTACGATCGAAGTATCGATGTCCTAATCATGCGCTTGCGCCGAAAGCTGGAGGCTGATGCGGCCAACCCTCGCCTGGTCAAAACATCCCGTGGCGCAGGGTACTTCTTCAACGCTGACGTAGATGTTAGCTACGGAGGCACGTTGGCCGCGTGACAGTGAGCTATGCTGGAGATTGGGGTGACGAGGCTGATCAAGCCTTCCAACAGTACCAGCCTGATCAATTACAGCGAGAGCTACCGGTCCGGAGATCGCATCAGCCCCT
>NZ_JAMYMP010000096.1:0-867 GCF_040318615.1 Mesorhizobium sp. M1078 | reverse complement strand
TCGCCGGTGCGGCGGACGCTCCCCTCGACAACGAAGCGGACGCCAAGGTCGCGCGCGACGTCCGCCAGCGCTGCAGGCTTGTTCTTGTAGGCGAACACCGAGTTGCGCGCGATGACGTCCAGACCGGACAGCTTGGTGAGGTCGGTGATCAGATCCTCGGTGATGCCGTCAGCGAAATAGTCCTGGCCTGGATCGCCGCCGAGGTTTGCAAACGGCAGCACGGCAACCGATGGCCGCGATGGCACTGAGAACTTCTGCCATGCGAAAATGCCGGCAATCGCGGCGATCGCCAAGGCGGCGGCGCCTGCCAGGATGATGACGCGCGAGCTCGGCCGGTGTGGCGCGGCCGTGACCTTTCCCGATGCTGCGGGATCCAGCAGCAGTCGATAGGCGCGAACCGGATCGGCGATGTTCTTGAGGCGCTGCTCGCCAAGACTGGCAAAGCCGACATCAACCTTGTGAACGGCATGATCAAATGCGGTTCCGGAGATACATACACCCCCCGGCTCGGCCATAGCCTCGAGGCGCGCGGCGATGTTGACGCCATCGCCGTAGATGTCATTTTCCTCTACGATGACATCACCGAGATTGACGCCGATGCGAAACCGGATGTGGCGGGGGTCGGAGGTGCCCGGGTCTCGGACAGCCATCCGGCGCTGAATCGCGGCAGCGCATTGGACGGCATCAACGACGCTGGCGAATTCGACCAGCGCCCCGTCTCCCATGAGCTTGATAATCCGACCGTGGAATTCCTTGATCGCGGGGTCGACCAGTTCTCGACGGCAACCCTTCAGTCGTTCGAGCGTGCCGACCTCATCCTCGCCCATGAGCGTGCTGTAGCCGACCACGTCGGCAGCAAGGATCGCG
>NZ_JAMYMP010000095.1:0-922 GCF_040318615.1 Mesorhizobium sp. M1078 | reverse complement strand
GCATACTTTTCGTCCGAATCAAAGGATGCGCTATGGGCCAGGTTCTTCATGGGAGCGCCACGACGACAGAGGCGATCCGTCGAGCGATACAGCATAGTCAAGAGAGCCTGAGGGCGCTGGCGAAGCGCTACGGCATCAATCAGAAGACGGTTAGGAAGTGGAGGAACCGGACGTCGGCCGCCGATCTTCCGACTGGCCCCAGAGATCCGAAGTAGACAGTGCTATCGACTGAGGAAGAGGCGGTCATCGTCGCCTTTCGGCGTTATACGCTGCTGCCACTGGACGATTGCCTCTATGCTCTCCAACCGACGATCCCGCATCTGTCGCGGTCATCCTTGCATCGCTGCCTGCAGCGTCACGGGATAGGCAGGTTGCCGGATGTCGAGGGCGACAAGCCGGCAAGGAAGAAGTTCAAGGCCTATCCAATCGGCTACTTCCATATCGACGTCGCCGAGGTCCGAACCGAGCAGGGCAAGCTGCATATGTTCGTGGCCATAGATCGGACCTCGAAGTTCGCTTTCGTCGAGCTGCACGAGAAGGCAACGACAGCGGTCTCCGCCGATTTCCTGCGCCATCTTCTTGATGCTGTCCCTTACAAGATCCACACAGTGCTTACCGACAACGGCATTCAGTTCACGACCCCAGGTGCCGGCGGCTCGGCCGTTCCGCTGATCAAGGAAGCCATGGCGGCGGGAGAAATCATATGGGCGCACGCCTTCGAACATACTTGCGCCAAGGCCGATATCGACCACCGAACGACAAAGCCAAGGCACCCATGGACCAACGGCCAGGTCGAACGCATGAACCGCACGATCAAGGATGCGACCGTCAAACGCTTCTACTACGAGAGCCATGACCAACTGCGCCAGCATCTCGCCGATTTCGTCTTAGCCTATAATTTCGGCCGTCGACTGAAGACCCT
>NZ_JAMYMP010000094.1:0-923 GCF_040318615.1 Mesorhizobium sp. M1078 | reverse complement strand
TGCGACATCTCAAAGCAGTGGTTGGACTTTTTTGATGAGGCAAGCGGTCAATACCATCGCATCGACAATCAGGCCGATGCGATCGCTGCCTATGTGGCAGGCCTGCATCCCAGTCGAGACTTCGTCGTCATGGAGGCGACAGGCGTTCATGACCGCCTGCTGCGTCATGTGCTGGCCAAGGCCGGCGTGCCGTTCTCGCGGCACAATCCGGCGCACACCCACCACTATGCGAAGTCGACGAGACGGCGCGCCAAGACCGACCGTCTCGATGCCAGAATGCTGAGCGACTATGGCCGCCGCTATCACCCGGAAGCCGAGCCGGCACCGCGCGAAGAAGGCGAACACCTTCAATCGCTTGCCCGCCTTCGCGACCAAATGGTCGAGATCAGGGCAACGTTGAAGAAACAGCGCAGCGAAGCCTTCGGCGCGATTGTCATCGCCGAAATCGAAGAGCTGATCGCTACCTTCAATGTCCGCATCAAGGGTATCGAGGGGCAGATCGCCCAAGCCATTGCCCAAGCCGAGGACATGGCCCGCGACAACGCGCTGATGATCTCCGTACCCGGCGTCTCCAAGATCACTTCGTTCTCGCTGCTGGCGCACCTGCCCGAGCTCGGCCAACGCTCACCCAAGTCGATCGCGGCACTCGCCGGCCTTGCTCCCTTCGACAACAAGAGCGGCAAGCTCAATCGCAGGAGCCAGATCCAGGGTGGTCGATCACGCGTATGTCGCGCACTCTACATGGCAGCGCTCGGCGCCATCCGGGCTTGTGAGCGCTTCAGAACTTTCTACACCGCCATCGCAGCCCGCTCAGGTTCCAAGAAACTCGCCATCATCGCCGTCGCAAGAAAGCTTCTCGTCGCCCTCAACGCCATCATTCGCGATAAAAAAGCATTCGCATGAACACAGTTGCCATGCCGTGA
>NZ_JAMYMP010000093.1:0-1103 GCF_040318615.1 Mesorhizobium sp. M1078 | reverse complement strand
GTCAGGCTGCCATTGGCGTTGTCGCCGAATTCGATCCGCTTTTCCTTGTCGTGCAGCACATCGGTTTCATCGAGCGCGATGCGGAAGTCGGCAACACGCATCAGCGTGGCGCGCCAGTCGGCGATGCCGCCGATGTTGTTGATGAACCAGCGCAGGGACGAATGCACCTGGTTGAAGGCACCGACCGCCATCATCAGCCCGCCGAAACTGATATCGCCCGAAAAATAGACCGGCGATGCCACCAGGATCGGCGCCACCACGGTGATCCAGCCATAGGTATCGGTCACCCAGGACAGGTTGATCTGCGCTTTGTAGATGTTTCGCATCGCGCCCAGCACCGTGCCAAGGTCGATTTCGAGCCGTCTCTTGGCATCGGCTTCGCCGTGATAGAGCGCGATGGCGTCGACATTCTCGTTGACGCGCACCATCCCGGAACGCAGCTCGGCCTCGCGGGTGTAGCGGTCGCTGTTGAGGCGGATCAGCGGCCGCCCGACCAGCCAGCTCAGCCAGGAGGCGATGCCGGCATAGAGGAACGCGGCCCAGACCATGTAGCCCGGTATCGCCAGCGACCAGCCGTTGATGTGGAAGACGAAGCCCGACGAGAGTTGCCAAAGCACGCCGACGAACGACACCAGCAGGATGAAGGATTGCAGCAGGCCGACGCCGAGGTCCGTCGACAGATCGGACAGATGCGCGGCATCCTGCTGCATGCGCTGGTCGGGATTGACGCCGATGGCGCCGGCATTGGCGAGCCGGAAGGCCCGCGCCGGCCGCATCCATTGGTCGATCAGGTCGAGCGTCAGCGCCTCGCGCAGCTTCAGCCGGATCATCTGGTTGAGCCAGGTCTGAGCGATGTTGAGCAGCAGCAGCGTGCCGGCAATCACGGCAAAGATCATCAGCTGATGCAGGAAGGCCGCCATGTCGCGACGCGCCAGCGCATCGTAGAAAGGCTGGTTCCAGCGGTTGAGCAGAACCTGGCCGATCGACGTCGCGACGATGACCGCCATAATGCCGACCGACGTCCAGACCAGCCACTTGCGCACCGGTGAGCCTATCAGCGCCCGTTTGATCGTCGCCACCTGATCGCGCAGGCTGCTGGCTTC
>NZ_JAMYMP010000092.1:0-1229 GCF_040318615.1 Mesorhizobium sp. M1078 | reverse complement strand
TGTCCGAACCGGATAGATAGGTAACAGAATGGACCGATAGCATGGGTGACAGTTTTCTCCTTCGCCGGGAGGACCGGCGATGGTTTGACGAGAGACTGGCATCATGGACGAGCGGCTACGGTTTGTTGTGGAGTGTCTTGCTGGGGATGAGACGATGGTTGCGCTTTGTGCGGCCTACGGGATCTCACGCAAGAACGGCTACAAATGGCTAGGACGCTATCGGACGTTTGGGCCTGAGGGTTTGCACGACCTGCCGCGAGCCCCGCTCAATCATGGCCGGGCGACAGCTCAGGATCTGGTTGAGCGGATTGTGGCGGCCAAGGAGCTGCATCCGCTTTGGGGTCCAAAGAAGATCGTGGCACGGCTCAGGCGCACGGCTCCCGAGTTCATGTGGCCTTCAGCCTCGACGGTCGGCGCGATCCTTGCGCGGCATGGGCTTGTCCGCGCCCGCAAGCGACCCCGCCTGCGGGCCTGCGGCAATGGACCCTGGCCACAGCCGCAAGAACCGAACGCGGTGTGGACTGGCGATCACAAGGGCTGGTTCCGGACCCGCGACGGCTGGCGTTGCGAACCCTTGACGGTGATGGATGCGTCGAGCCGCTATCTCTGGCGCTCGAAGCGACGGGGTCGACGGCCGATAGCGAAGCCTGGCCGGTGTTTGAGCGGCTGTTTGAAGAGCATGGCCTGCCGGATCGCTTCAGAAGCGACAATGGCCCGCCCTTCGCATCAGCCGGCGTCACCGGGCTGACGCCGCTTGTCGTGCGCTTCATCAAGCTCGGCATCACCCTGGAGCGGATCGCACCCGGCAGGCCACAGCAGAACGGACGTCACGAGCGCTTTCACCTGACCATGCTGCCGATGGCCGAGGCACCGGAAGCCGACCGAACGGCACAGGGCCAGGCCTTCGAGACCTTCCGCCACAGCTACAATGAGGAACGTCCCCATGAGGCGCTGGGCATGGATACATACGCCCGCCCAGCACTACCGGTCCTCACAGCGCGCCATGCCCAGGACACCACCCGAGCCCGTCTATCCGGCCGAGGCCTCGGTCCGCCGCGTGCGCCACAATGGCGAGATCCGATGGAATGGCGGCTTCATATATGTCTCGCAAGCGCTGGCGGGCGAACCGGTCGCTGCGTTGGAGACCGAAGACGGACAATGGACACTCTCATTCCATGCCCACCCGCTCGGCATGATCGACACACGCCGCATGAAGCTTGTCCGCCGCA
>NZ_JAMYMP010000091.1:0-1293 GCF_040318615.1 Mesorhizobium sp. M1078 | reverse complement strand
GGTCCATTCCGGACACATAGGTTACGGTTTATATCGGAGACATGGGTAACACTTTTGGCCCGAAGGGGTTTTGGAGTGGTTCGAGCCTGCATGTCTCATCATCGAAGTAGCCCAAATCATAATCCATGAAGGAAGCCAGCCAGATATGGTCCTCGACCTGTTTGATGCCGACGGTCTGGCCGGCAAAGACGAGGCTGAGGTTGATCTTCTTGCGATTGTAGCAGATGCGGCCGCAGGTGGTGACGGTGACGGCCTTGTCGTGAAACGGATAATCGAGATCCGGCAGGCCGGCATAGATGCGCGGTGACGGGGTGTAGCGCTCGGCTGGACAGGCCATGTCGAGCGCCTGATGTGGGCGTTCTGAGTTGAACTCATTGATGAAGTCATCGAACCTGGCCTGCTGCTGCAGGAAATTGGCGCCAGCCGGTTTGGTGGTTTCCTTCTTGAGAGTCAGGTGCATGCGCTCATGGCGCCCGTTCTGCTGCGGACAGCCCGGCTGGATGCGCTCGATGTCGATGCCCAGGCGCAGCCACCAGACCGACAGTTTGCTGAGATTGAACAGCGCGTTTGGGCTGGCAAAGGGAACGCCATTGTCGGTCCTGATGGCGCTGGGCAGGCCGAACTCTTTGAAAACGCTCTCGAACACCGTGAAGGCATAGGCTTCCTTGGTAGTCGACAACGCCTCGCAGGCGATGAGATAGCGGCTGGCGAAGTCGGTGATCGTCAGCGGATAGCAATAGCGCCGATCGGCGAGCATGAACTCGCCTTTGTAGTCGGCACACCACAGATCGTTGGGCCGATAGCCGTTTGAAAGTGGTGTTCCCATCGCCCTGTTGCGCCTTCGCTTGCGGCGCTCGACCAGGCCATGGCGGTCGAGAACCGCATGCACCGTCGAGATCGCAGGCCGGTGAACGTCAGGATACAGCCGGGCCAACCGTTCGCGTATCTTTGGCGCACCCCAGGTCGGCTTGTCTTGCTTGAGGCGCACAATCAGCTTCTCGATTTGAAACGGAAGCTGATTGGCGTGGCGGTAGGGTCGGCGTGATCGATCCGTCAGCCCCTCAAGGCCACTGTCATTGTAGCGTGTGAGGATCTTGTAGCCGGTCTTGCGCGAGATATCGAACTCACGGCAAAGCACCGATATCTTCTCGCCGTCCAGCAGCCGGGCAATGAACTTCAGCCGCTCTTCCATGACGTTACACTCCTTCCAAGGCACCTTGCTCTCCTTGCAAAGGGCCGAAAGTGTAACCCATGTCTCCGGAATGAACTGTCACCCATCTCTCGGGAAGGGCA
>NZ_JAMYMP010000090.1:0-1311 GCF_040318615.1 Mesorhizobium sp. M1078 | reverse complement strand
TCAGAAGCAAACTGCTTCGCCGCCAGCGGCGCACCGCCCTCGTTCGTGAGGCGTATATAGTCGCCACCAACCAGAACTGTCAACAGTCATCGACGATGTTTTTTCGATTTCTCGTGGAGATATCCACGGGGCGGAAATTCGTGAGCTGGCTTGGCTGAAATTGTGAGTGGTGTTCCGCTGAGGATCACTCTTCTACCAAGCTCCCACCTCTAGGCGGCGGCAGGTGCGTGCCATCGGCCTGAGAATCGCCTCCTGGCGAGTGTCGATCCCCACGCCAGCCTAAGCAGCGCTTCAGAGCCGGCCTTCCAGCAATTCCTCCGTGATGTTGCGGCCGGCGAAAAAATACCCAGGACCAGACCCGTTCGGCATCGACTGCGAAAGCAATGCTGACGGCACGTCGCCAGCCGATGATCCGCGGACCAGGCATGATCTCGACCCGCTCTGTGCCGCACTGTGGAAAAGTCGACACGCTCAGGCAATGGTCGCGGATGCCGACAACGAAATTCCAAGCGATCGCC
Source organism: Mesorhizobium sp. M1078 (assembly GCF_040318615.1). Classification (NCBI taxonomy): domain Bacteria; kingdom Pseudomonadati; phylum Pseudomonadota; class Alphaproteobacteria; order Hyphomicrobiales; family Phyllobacteriaceae; genus Mesorhizobium; species Mesorhizobium sp. M1078. The sequence continues at coordinate 793 of NZ_JAMYMP010000090.1, read as the reverse complement.
GGCGACGCACGGGTCGGCTATGTCGTCATAGAGCTGGTCGAGTTCAGTTTCCGCCTTGGGGTGGAAGACAATGCGGTACTCCATTGCCTATTTGGCTTTCGCCTGCTTCGCGTGATGACGCGCCTCGAGCCGCGAAAAAACTGTCTCGACAGGGATGCCCTTAGTTTAGCCGAATCCTGCCGGAGCTCGGTCAGGCGCGCCGGAACCTCCTCGCGCAACCATCTTTCCCGCTCCGCCTCGAAATCCTCGAGCATACGTAGGCCGGCGCGAACATCTCAGGCATTGTTGTAGCGGCCTGATTCGAGCTGCTTCCTGATGAAGCTCTCATAGTGGTTCGTTCAGAGCGTAGTCGGGCACGGCAACCTCCTGGAAGATTATGGCGCCGATCAAGCCCGGTAGCAATAATAGCAATGATTGGAAGCGCACGATCACGGTTCGTTTTCCAAGATCTGGTGGCGAGAGAATGGTTCGTCGCCTGGTTTTGCAGGATCCAAAGCGTCCGGTCACCATCGCGCCGGCGCGTGGCGGTTGCCGCGCTGACAGAGCCGGGAGCCAACCGGCTTCGCGTGGGCAAAGGTGCCGAATAACAAAAAGGCCTGCGAGCTGCGGGCGGTTGGGGGTCATGATTTGGCTTTTCTGTCCCACGGCGTCGGCTTCGCCTGCTTCCGACCCCTGGTGCAGGTTAAAATCGCCATCGATCACGGTCCGAACGCAAAAAGCCCGCGTGAAGCGGGCTGTTTTTGATGTTGGTTGCGGGGACAGGATTTGAACCTGTGACCTTCAGGTTATGAGC
>NZ_JAMYMP010000089.1:0-1321 GCF_040318615.1 Mesorhizobium sp. M1078 | reverse complement strand
GGGACTGTCAGGAATTCCGTGTGCGGGTGGGCATAATGGGTAAAAGGATTCCCACTATGACCCGACGCAAAGAACCTGCGATACCAAATGATTTACTCGACCAGCTTCTGGCGGGAGGCGCAGCCAGTGCTGCCTTCGAACAGGGCGGCCTGCTGGATTCGCTCAAGAAGGCTCTGACCGAGCGCGCGCTAAACGCGGAGATGGACCATCATCTGGCGAGCGGCGAAGACGCTGGCAATACGCGTAACGGCTACGGCCGTAAGACCGTGACGACGGAGACCGGCAAGCTGGAGATCGACATACCGCGCGATCGCCAGGCCAGTTTCGATCCGCAGCTGATCGCCAAGTATCAGCGTCGCTTCCCCGGCTTCGACGAAAAGATCGTGTCAATGTATGCGCGCGGCATGAGCACCCGGGAGATCACCGGGCACCTGCATGATCTTTATGGCGTCGACGTGTCGCCGGATCTGATCAGCACGGTGACGGACGCCGTGCTTGATGAAGTCGCCACTTGGCAGCAGCGCCCGCTCGATCCGGTTTATCCGCTCATTTTCTTCGACGCGATCCGGGTCAAGATCCGGGACGAAGGGATGGTTCGCAACAAAGCCATCCATATCGCGTTGGGCGTCCGCGCCAATGGCGCCAAGGAGGTGCTCGGCCTGTGGCTCGAGCAGAATGAAGGCGCCAAGTTCTGGCTGCGTGTGATGAACGAACTCAAGAACCGCGGCGTCGATGATATCCTGCTGGCCGTCGTCGATGGCCTGAAAGGCTTCCCCGACGCGATCACCGCCGTGTTCCCGGAGGCGATCGTTCAGACCTGCATCGTCCACCTGCTGCGCAACTCCATGGACTTCGTCTCCTGGAAAGACCGCAAAAGCTGGCGACAGCGCTTAAGGACATCTACCGCGCCGTCGATGCCGATGCCGCCGAAAAAGCGCTGACGGCGTTCGAGGCCGGCCCCTGGGGCCAGCGCTATCCCGCCATCGGCCAGAGCTGGCGGCGGGCCTGGGGCGAGGTCATCCCATTCTTTGCGTTCCCTGACGAAGTCCGCCGGATCGTCTACACCACAAACGCGATCGAGGCGCTGAACTCGAAGCTCAGGCGAGCGGTCAGGGCCAGGGGCCACTTCCCCAGCGACGACGCCGCCACCAAGCTGCTCTATCTGATCTTGAACCGGTCCGAAAAAGAGTGGAAAATGCCGCCACGTGAGTGGTCCATGGCTAAAGCCCAGTTCCCCGTCATCTTTGGCGAACGCTTCATCAAAGCCATGGCGGCATAATGTTCAACCGCCCACCCGCACACGGAATTCCTGACAGTCCCC
>NZ_JAMYMP010000088.1:0-1326 GCF_040318615.1 Mesorhizobium sp. M1078 | reverse complement strand
AGGGCATAGGCGCTAAGATAGCTTTGGCATGGACTGAAACTTGCGCTTTCGTGGTGGTTCGCGCCAGCGATATCGCAAGGCATGGAGATTTTGGCGCAGGGCCGCCAAGGAAGGTTGAGTAAAGATGGTCGCGATCAGAGAGGCGACGATCTGGCGGGTTGCGCGCCACAGTAGCGGGCGCCCGTCGCTCAAGGGGGAGAGACACCCAACTCCTGCGAGAGGGGTTCGGTCACAAGCGCGATGAGGAAGTGTGCAAGGATCCAAGGCTTTGCGATCCTTGGGTCTTTGGCGGGAGGAGAGCGCAGCCCGATCAGGCTCTTCAGGCGCTTGAAGGCGAGTTCGATGCGCCAGCGCATGCGGTAGAGCTTGAGGACCGTATCGGCGGGAAACTCCTCCCGGTCAAGCGAGGTCACAAGCAGGACGAAGCCGGCCGCAATCAGCGTCTGCGGTTGAACCTTGTTGCCCTTGGCCCTGGCTTCCTTGTTGATTTTGCGCCGCGCTTCTTGTGCCGCAGCCTCGGATTTGCGCAAGGCGATCAGGCGCATCTTCACAGGCTCGCCCTTCTTGAGTGCCAGCCGGGCAGGCGTTTCGCAGACTTCCTCCCGGCAGTTCTCCAGGTAGCCGATGAGATCGAACGCCCTGCCGTTGGCGTCGAGCCATCGCGCGTTTTTCCACGACGCGCGCACAACAACATCGCCGCCTTGCGCCATCACCTTGGCGATCCGCTCGGCCTGCAGATAGGCGCGGTCACCGATGCGGATCTCGCCCGGCACCACCGGCACGCGGTCGATCAACTCGGCCTCGCTCTGGTCGGTGATCTCGAGGAAGTCGAACTGCTCGCGCTCAAGCTCGAAGGCGCAGTGCATGCGCCAAAGACCATTGTTCTTCTTCTCATACGCACCGGCCTTGGCAACCGCTGTCGCATCGAGGATGCGGATCAGTCGGCCTTTGGCCAAACCTGCATCCTCGCGCTTCAAAAGGTGCCCAATCAACTGCTGCAGCCATGGTCCTGCATTGCGCAGCCGGCCAAGCAACGCCACGTCCGAAATGTCGGCAATCCCGCTCGCCGCCGCCCAGGCCACGACGCCCCGCATGCCAACCTTGCCAAGGCAGTAAGCCAGTGTCAGGCGCAACAGGTCGCTCGCCGACCTGACGCCGCGCGGGCGCAGGAACGCCTTCGTCTCGCGGGCGCTCTGCGTGAGCAAATCTTAGCCGCCGAGAAGCTCAATCGTCTCGGCCCAGCCGTCATCAACAAGCGATTCGTGTGTCATCGCAGTGTAGAATCACACCCGATTCCGCAGGGCAATACCTATCTTAGCGCCTATG
>NZ_JAMYMP010000087.1:0-1417 GCF_040318615.1 Mesorhizobium sp. M1078 | reverse complement strand
TACGACCACCCCTTCCAGTGGGGATCGAAGCGCACCGGACCGGACCTCGCTCGCGTCGGTGACCGCTATTCCAACCTGTGGCACGTGGATCACCTGACAGATCCACGGTCCGTGGTGCCGGAATCGATCATGCCGAGCTATGCCTTCCTGAAGGACGAGCCGATCGCGGCGAAGGACTTCTCGACGCATCTGGTCGCCAACAGGCGCGTCGGCGTCCCCTACTCCGACGACATGATCGCTAACGCCAATGCCGATTTGATGGCGCAGGCTGATCCCAACGCCGACACATCCGGCCTCCAGGCCCGCTACCCCAAGGCCAAGATCGGCGACTTCGACGGCAACCCGCAACAGGTCACCGAAATGGATGCCCTCGTCGCGTATCTCCAGATGCTCGGCACGTTGGTCGATTTCAAGAACTACGACGAAGCAGCCGGCTACCGCTGAGGAGTTTTATCCATGGATTACAATTTGATGCGGGAGTTCGCTGACAGCTGGGGTCTGGTCGCCATGGCGCTGTTTTTTGTCGGCGCAATCATCTTTGCCCTGCGCCCCGGCAGCCGCAAGCTGGCCGACGAAGCTGCCCGGATTCCCCTTGAGGACGAGTGATCATGAGCGACGAGCACATCGATGAAATCTCTGGTGTTTCAACCACCGGTCATGAGTGGGACGGCATCCGGGAGCTCAACAACCCGCTTCCGCGCTGGTGGGTCTGGACGTTCTACATCACCATAGTCTGGGCGATCGGGTACACGATCGCCTATCCGGCATGGCCTCTGCTGCACACGGCAACCAAGGGTGTGCTCGGCTATTCCAGCCGCAACGATGTCGGGAACGAGTTGTCCAAGGCTGAAGCAGCCAAGGGCAAATATGTCGCCGCGATAGAAGTGAAAAGTGTTTCGGAGATCGCGGCGGACGACACGCTGCGCGAATTCGCCGTCGCCGCCGGCAGTGCCGCGTTCAAGCTCAATTGCGTGCAGTGCCATGGTTCCGGCGCCCAGGGCTCCAAGGGCTTCCCCAACCTCAACGACGACGACTGGCTGTGGGGCGGCAAGGCGGACCAGATCCAGCAGACGGTTACACATGGCATTCGCTTCGCCTCCGATCCGGATACGCGCCTGTCCGAAATGCCGGCCTTTGGCGACATCATCACTGCCGATCAGATCAAACAGGTCAGCGCCTATATTGCCAGCCTGTCCCAAACCGTCAGCGATCAGGTGTTGGTGGCGCCCGGCGCCAAGGTCTTTGCCGAAAACTGCGTGGCCTGTCATGGCGACAATGCAAAGGGCAACAAGGAACTCGGCGCTCCTGATCTGACCGACGCCATCTGGCTCTACGGATCGGGCGAAGCCGCCATCGCCGCCCAGGTAACCGCACCGAAACAGGGCGTGATGCCGGCTTGGGGCGCGCGCCTGGGCGA
>NZ_JAMYMP010000086.1:0-1436 GCF_040318615.1 Mesorhizobium sp. M1078 | reverse complement strand
GTCGACCAGTTCTCGACGGCAACCCTTCAGTCGTTCGAGCGTGCCGACCTCATCCTCGCCCATGAGCGTGCTGTAGCCGACCACGTCGGCAGCAAGGATCGCGGTAAGCCTTCGCTCCATACCTGCCTGCGCCCTCCTTGGTCGATCAAGCGGCTTCGCGCAGCCTATTCTAGTCCCGCATCGGACGCGAGTGTGTGCGTCCGTTATGACGCGCGTGTGCTTCTACTGAACAACCGTAAAGTGAAACACCTTGCTTGAGTTGACGAAGGAATAGCCGCCGCCTCCATCGTCGCCGCGTTTATAGACGGGTCCACAGTCGGGGCGCCCGAACATATTCTCGCTCAGCTCGCACAATAAGTCGCCATCGACACGGACGGTCTCGGTGACCAGCCGCGTCGTGGAGCGGAAGGCTGCCTTGCCGTCGCTCCCGATCTGGAGGAAGGCTGGTTGGAGACCGGGCTCAAGCTGACCCTGCAGAGTATGGCCCAGCACCAGCGAGGCGATCTCCTTGCCCTTCAAGCGGTTGTGCTCATCGCCGGTGAAACCGAACGGCCATTCGGGCAAGCCCGCCTGCTGCAACGCGTCGACGATGAGAGCCAAATCCTGCGGGTTACGATATTGGGCACCGTTGAGTCGGTATGCGGACAATGAATCGAAACCTGGTGTGGACATGGCACCTAGCCCCTCGGCCACTGCCGCCCTGGCATCCTGCAGGCGGCCGGCGCGGGCGTAGGCGGCACCAAGCGTGATCGTGAAATCTCCGACTGACGGCGCATCGTCGCGGGTGCGTTCGAGGGCCTCGATCGCCCTGTCGTTGCTCCCTTGAATTAGAAAGACCAGACCGGCAATTTGCCGGTTTACAGGTGAAAGGTTGGGATCGAGCCTGAGCGCCGTCTCGACCGCTTCGGCAGCCTCAGCATGACTGCCGGCGAACAGTTGCACGTATCCCAGGGCTATTTGCGTCTCAGCATCGCCGGGGCCGAGTGCGACGGCTCGCTCGACCGAAGCGATGGCTTCCTCGTAGCGGCGATCCACGACCTGCATGATCCCAAGAATAGCATAGGGCGACGAAAGGTCAGGGTCGAGTTGCAAAGCTCGGCTCGCCTTCTCATAGGCGCGCTTGCGCGCAGGTGCGCTCTGCATGATGTCATTGAACGATTCACGCCAGATATACACCGTCGTGCTTGCATCCGCCGCGAAGGCTTCCGCAAAAGCGGGGTCGAGCTGCTCGGCCTTGTCGTAGAGCGTGAGCGCCTCCCGCAGGCCGTCGCGCCGACCGGTCCGTGCTGTCTGCTCGGCACGAAGATAGAAGTCGTAGGCTTCGAGGTTTTCGGTCGGCGGCCGCGCCATGCGCTCGCTTTCCGCTGCCGAAGGTTGCATGCCAAGCGCCTTGGCGATCTCGCCGCTCATCTCGTGTTGGACGGCAAACACGCCGG
>NZ_JAMYMP010000085.1:0-1550 GCF_040318615.1 Mesorhizobium sp. M1078 | reverse complement strand
CCGACGCCATCTGGCTCTACGGATCGGGCGAAGCCGCCATCGCCGCCCAGGTAACCGCACCGAAACAGGGCGTGATGCCGGCTTGGGGCGCGCGCCTGGGCGAAACCAGGGTTAAGGAACTTTCGGTTTACGTGCATTCGCTTGGCGGTGGGGAATAGGAACGGGGGCCTATTCCCTGCCCTTCACCGTCCAAGCGACGAGGCCCGGCTCTGCCGGGCCTCGATCTGTTTGCGTGTACCCGGCGATTGACCTGCATCAACGCGGCGCCATCCGGTCGGCGGCACAATCCGATCGACGCTGCATTTCGCTGACCTGGCTGCACCAGCCAGGACATTTACCCCGGCGAAATCACGAGTTGCGCGACGGGAGAAACCAGTGCTGGACAATACGCAGGTAGAACGGCTCGAGGCTGAGGCGGTCAACTCCGCCAAGGTGCGCCAGCCAATGTATGCCGCGCGCAGGAAGATCTTCCCGAAGCGGGCCTCGGGCAGCTTTCGCCGATTCAAATGGATCGTGATGGCGATCACGCTGGGCATCTACTATCTGACGCCGTGGCTGCGCTGGGATCGGGGTCCGTTTGCCCCCGACCAGGCCGTGCTGCTCGATGTGGCCAACCGGCGCTTCTACTTCTTCTTCGTCGAGATATGGCCGCAGGAATTCTACTATGTCGCCGGTCTTCTGGTCATGGCCGGCGTCGGTCTTTTCCTGATCACGTCAACCGTCGGCCGTGCATGGTGTGGCTACACATGCCCACAGACCGTATGGGTCGATCTGTTCCTGGTCGTCGAGCGCGCGATCGAGGGCGACCGCAACGCACGCATCAAGCTGGATGCCGGTCCCTGGACCACTCGTAAGCTTGTGCTGCGGGCATCGAAACACGTCATCTGGCTGGTCATAGGCGCAGCGACTGGTGGCGCATGGATCTTCTATTTCGCCGATGCGCCGACCCTGCTCGGCGAACTCTTCACCGGCACGGCAGCGCCTGTCGCCTACATCACCGTCGCGGTCCTGACGGCGACGACCTACACGTTTGGCGGGCTGATGCGCGAACAGGTCTGCACCTATATGTGCCCATGGCCGCGCATTCAGGCAGCCATGCTCGACGAGAGCTCGCTCACTGTCACCTACAATGACTGGCGCGGCGAACCGCGCACGCGTCACGCCAAGAAGGTTCTTGCCGCAGGGCATCCCGTCGGCGATTGCGTCGACTGCAATGCCTGTGTCGCCGTCTGTCCGATGGGGATCGACATACGCGACGGTCAGCAACTCGAATGCATCACCTGCGCGCTCTGCATCGATGCCTGTGACGGCGTCATGGACAAGCTCGGCAAAGCGCGAGGACTGATCTCCTACGCGACGCTCTCCGACTACAACGCCAACATGATGCTGGCCACCGCCGGCGGCGCCAGCTCGGTCAATCCATCACTGGTCAGGACGGATGACGGCCTGTTTTCGGACAGGGTGGCGCATTTCCATATCCGCAAGATCTTTCGGCCACGAACCTATGTCTACATGGCCATGTGGTCGCTGATCGGGCTGGGCCTGCTCTT
>NZ_JAMYMP010000084.1:0-1846 GCF_040318615.1 Mesorhizobium sp. M1078 | reverse complement strand
TGGTCGAGTAAATCATTTGGTATCGCAGGTTCTTTGCGTCGGGTCATAGTGGGAATCCTTTTACCCATTATGCCCACCCGCACACGGAATTCCTGACAGTCCCGACCTAAGCGACCACTCTGCCAGGCATGCATTTGCAGCCGAGCGCACCAGGCGGTATTTTACGCACATGAAATCAATCGCGACCGCTAAATTCTGCTGTTTGGTGCCCAGGGACGACGGCAAGCGCGGACAGCTTCCGTGCTGCTGTCCTGCAGCGGCAAATGTGCTGCATGCCCCCATCCAAGGCGAGCTCGAAGTTTGTTTCTTACGTTGACCAAGGTCCCCGCGAAAACACTCCCCTTCCCGCAGCAACTCACCAAGTTCAACGGCCTCGCGGCAGGCCATCACGCCAGAAGAGAGCAACGGCATCGTTTTTCCCGCCCAGTCCTACGACCTCCAGCGCCTCGCGAATGTCGCCACTCGCCGTTTTTTTCAGGTCCGTCTTCGCGCGCGAGCTGGGTCCGCGCCCACTTAGCTACGCTGCTCACGCCTCTACCCTTCAGCACCGCCCGGTCTGACTGTCGAGGACATCGGTCCGCTGGAGCGACAACATTTCAATTCTGACCGTCGGTGCAGCGGCCTTCGAAGCGCATCCTGTCCCCATTCCCCAGCAGCGCGCCCAAGCGTCTTCCAATGAAGAAGATATTCTCAGCCGTGCTCGCGTCGCCTTCAGCCCTGTTCGATGGCCCACAATGTCGGATGCACAACATGTCAGACTGACTTGTCCACATGCCTCGAATGTTTTCTGATCTGGCACGGTGCATGCGTGGTCGTCCGCAAGGCGTCGCGGATCAAGGAAAATCCATCCAATGACCATCCCCCCAAGAACACCGCCGCCGGTCTCCTGGGCTCTTCCCAAGATGAGGCTCGAGTGAGCCTTGGCCGCATGATTCATCTGGCTCGGCCTGCCCGCCGATCCTCCCACGGGGATCGAAGACGCAGCCCGTTCAGGAAAATGAGGAACAAATCACTGCCTCGAAACTTGCCTTTCCAACCGGAGCCATCGATCGCCCCCTGGCTGCGCAAGGCATTCACTGCCACCGCCCTAGCCCTGGCGACGACCGCTCCCGCTCTGGCCGCCACTGACGGCGGCATGATTACGGATTTCCTGCTCGGCAATGGCATGGAAGGGTCGACATCCCCGATCAGCGCGCGCCATTCATCACTCATATGGTCTGGTACAAGGTCGGCAGCGCCGACGAGCCACCCGGCAAATCCGGACTTGCCCATTTCCTCGAGCGTCTGATCTTTAGGGCGACGCCCAACCGCGCCGACAGCGAGTTCACCGAGCCGTCTAAGTGAGTGGCGGCTACAATAACGCCCTCACCGCCTATGACTCGTTTGGGCGAGATGATGGGCTTCGAGGCCGATCGCATGTTCAACCTCATCCTCAACGAGGATGATATCAAGACCGAGCGAAAAGTGATCCTGGAGGAGCGCCGTTGGCGCAGAGAGACGAACCCGCAGGTCTGCTGGACGAGGAGGTCAACGCGACATTGCGGCCGAACCAGCCCTACCGCATTCCGGTCAACGGCTGGATACAGGAGATGGAGAAGCTGAACGGCACCGACGCATTCACGATCTACAACAAATATTGCCGACCGAACGACGCGGTGGCCGGCACGTAGAACCAGGCGCTGGCCGCGAAGACCTTTGGCAGGGTTGTGCGCGCGGGGCGGGCCCGCCCCCGCCCCCCCCCCCCGCCGGCCCCCCCCCCCCCACGCAATATTGGGGGAAAAAGCCCAAACTATGGGGGGGTGAGGGGGGGTGGGGGGGTTGGGGGGCAGTGCCGGACGCAGACAGG
>NZ_JAMYMP010000083.1:0-2445 GCF_040318615.1 Mesorhizobium sp. M1078 | reverse complement strand
CGGAAATGGTTATGCCCGGCGACAACATCACGGTCGATGTCGAGCTGATCGTGCCGATCGCCATGGAAGAGAAGCTGCGCTTCGCCATCCGTGAAGGCGGCCGCACCGTCGGTGCCGGCATCGTCGTCACCATCAAAGAGTAATCGAGCCCGGCATCGCCGGATTGAAACGGATAGGGGCGGCCCTCGGGCCGCCCTTTTTCGTTGGCCAGATGTGCCTGTTTTGGGGTCCCAATCTCTGTTGCAAGTCTGTGAGCCTCTACAGTATAGATTGCATTGAGGGCTTGGCCGGATGGTTCCACAGCACCGTTTGCATAGTCGGTCATGGTGGGCACTGGGGTTGATCTGCCTGGTGTCGATGTTTGCCGTGGGCACTGCCGCCTTCGCGGCCGAGACAAAAAATTCAGAGCCGGATCCGGATCCGCCGATGCGGTTCGTCGTCGTGCGCAGCGACGCGGCGGGCTGTGAGCCGACCTGTCCGGAATGGATATCGGCCGAGGGTGCGATATCGGCCAAGTCGCCGGCGCTGCTCAAGGCTGCCCTGAAAACGCTCGGCGGCCGCAAATTGCCGATCGTCATCAACTCTCCCGGCGGCGATGTCGATGCGGCCATCGCCATGGGCCGGATGATACGCAAGAACAAGCTCGACATCGCGGTCGGAAGGACCTGGTTCGTCGGCTGCGAGCCAGGGGTGAAAAACTGCAAGGAGAACGACGCCAGAGGCGCGCACTATATCGGCAGCCCCTATGTGCTCGGCAGCTATTGCGCATCCGCTTGTCCAATGATGCTGGCCGGCGGCACCAGGCGCCTGGTCGGGCCGCTGGCCTATCTCGGCGTCCACCAGATCACGACCACGATCGTGCAGATGAACGTGCAATATCAGGTCCGCTACCGGATCGTGAAAGGCAAGAAGCGGGTCATCAGCAAGAAGGTCGTCAGCCGCAAGAACACCGGCAGCTACAAGACCTACGAGATGAGCAAGGGGGTGGAGCGCAAGCTGTCCGCCTATTTCAAGGAGATGGGTGTCGACCTCAGCATCATCGAGACGATGAAGAGCACGCCGGCCAGCGACATCCAGCAGATCGACCTCAGCGACATGCTGACAATGAAGCTGGTCACCAGCGACGACGCTGCAGATTTGCTGACCAGCGCAAGCCTGTGCAGGCTGAACCTTCCGGCTCCGAATTGCCGGGAAATACCGGCGAACAAGCCAGCCGGCGGCCTGCCGGACGTGGCAAAGGCTGCGCCGCTGCCGGTGAAGCCGGAGAGCGCGCCGCACGATGACGGCATGCGCTTTGTCGTGGTTCGCGGCAGCAACCCGCTCTGCAATCCCGACTGCCCGGAATGGATTGCAGCGCAAGGCGCGATTACGCCCCAGACGCCGCAGAAACTCAGCCAATTGCTCGCCACGCTTGGCAACCGGCGGCTGCCGGTGGTGATCAGCTCGCGAGGCGGCGACCTCTCCGGCGCCCTGGCGGCGGGCCGGATCATCCATGAAAAGAAGCTCGACGTTGCCGTTGCCCGCACCGATTTCGTCGGCTGCGACCCGGCAGAGTGGAATTGCCTGGCCAGGGAAGGCGCCTATGCCGGACTGAGCGTCGATGGCGACGGCGACTGCGATTCGGCCTGCGCGCTCATGCTGGCGGGTGGCGCCAGGCGGCTTGTCGGTACCCAGGCGCGGCTCAGCCTCTATCTGATGGGGCAGAAGCAGGCGGTCAAGTCCTACCTCGACGAGATGGCGATCAGCCCCGCTTTGTTCAGGGCGCTCCAGGGCAGTTCGGTCGAGCGCCAGCTCGAACCCGACATGATGCTGAAGGTTGGCCTGACGACCGGGCGCCAGTCGGTGGATGCGCTGACGGGTTCCAGCATCTGCAGATCGGCGCCGAAACCTGAGAATTGCCGCGTGGTGCCGTCGTCCAATGGCTGATCGCGCCTATCGTCATGGAAGAGAAGCCTTGCTTCGCCTTCCGTGAAGGCGGCCGCACCGTCGTGCCGGCGTCGTCATCACCATCGAGAAATAGTCGAGCCGGTGTCAGCCGGATCGACCAGGAGAGGGCGGTCTTTGGGGCTGCCTTTTTGTTTCCGGCGTTGCGCGGCACAAGTATTGCACGGTTGGTTCAAAGCTATTGCAAGCACCGTCGCCGCAACTATTATGGATTGCATTGAGGGGTTTGCCGGGCGTGGTTTGGGGACACCGTTCAGACAATGCTGCAAGGTGGCGGCGCGGGCTGGTTCGGCTGGCGACGGTGGCCGCGATGGCGATGGCTGCCTTCGCCGCGAAGGCCGAGGATGCCGCCCCCGGGACATGGCAGACATTGCTCCCTCTGCAGGGAGTGCCCTATCTGTTTAGTCCCAAGGTTTGATGGGTTGGATCGAGCCTGAATCGTTCGGGCTCTTTTGTCCAGATTTTGCAGATGTATTCAAAGGGCGTGAGGCCCTTGAGGGT
>NZ_JAMYMP010000082.1:0-2454 GCF_040318615.1 Mesorhizobium sp. M1078 | reverse complement strand
GGCAATGGCCTTTGAATATGGATGACGCGAATGCGCGGCCAAGTTGGCAGCGATTGCCAGCATGGCGGGATCAATCGAAGCTGCGTTGACGAGCCGTGGCTTCCCAAGCGTGAGCGTCCCGGTCTTGTCGAACACGGCTGTATCGATCGTCGCCAGGCGCTCCATGGCCGAGCCGTCCTTGACCATGATGCCGTTTTCGAACAGGCGCCGCGCGGCCACCACCTGAACGATTGGAACGGCGAGGCCAAGCGCGCAGGGGCATGTGATGATGAGAACAGCGATGGCAATCGTCATCGCCCGATGCCAGTCGCCGGTCGCCGCCATCCAGCCCGTGAATGTTACCAACGCGGTGAGATGAACCACGGGCGCGTAGAGTGCCGACACGCGGTCGGCGATACGGCGATAGCGGGCGCGACCACCTTCGGCGGCCTCCATCAGCCGAACCATTTCCGCCAGGAACGAATCCTTCGCGGCGGCTGTGGCCTCTACCGTCAGCGGACCGGTAAGGTTGAGGACGCCGGCCTGCACGGTGTCTTCCGGCGCCACGCTACTGGGCGTGCTCTCGCCGGAGACCAGGGAGCAGTCGACGTCCGATGTCCCGCGCACAATTTTGCCATCGACCGGGATTCTTTCGCCGGCGGCGATCAACAACAGCATGCCCGGTTCGATCTCGGCCACCGGCAGATAGCCCCGAGCGCCATCGCCGCGCAGCACCATGGCGCCGCGCGCGGCCAATTGTGACAGGCTCTTTACAGCGGTGCGGGCGCGTTCCCGCATCACGTGATCGAGCGTGCGACCGATCAGGAGGAAGAACAGCAGCGATACCGACGCGTCGAAATAGGCGTGGTCGCCATGGGTGATCGTCTCATAGAGGCTCATGGCGTAGGCCAGCGACACGCCGACGGCGATCGGCACGTCCATGTTCATGCGGCCGTGGCGCAACGCATTCCACGCCGACTTGAAGAAGATGCCGCCGGCGAAGGCCAGCGCAGGAATGGCGATCAGGGCCGAGACCCAGTGGAACAGGTCGCGGGTGGCGCCCTCGGCGCCGGACCAGACCGACACCGAGAGCAGCATGATGTTGCCCGCAGCGAAGCCGGCAACAGCGACGGCGCGGATAAGCTCCGAAAGCATCTTGTCCTTTGCATCAATCTCGGCTTCGAACAAATGCGCCTGATAGCCGAGCCGGCCGAGCACAGCGACCAACGGTGGAGCCTCGTCGCCGCGCCAGCGGACTGAGACCCGCTTGGTTGACAGGTTCACGCGAGCTGCCTCGACGTGATCGAGTTTTCCCAACGCCGTCTCGATCGTCTGGATGCAGGCGCCGCAATGAACGGTCGGCACCGAAAGGTCGGTCTGATGAAGGTCGTCGCCAAGCGATCGGCTCGCCAGCCTGATTTCCTGGCTGGAGGGCAGGACCGAGGTGCCGCTGACCAGATCCAGCGCTATTTCAGCGCCCGGTGCACAACAGCTCATTTCAGCGCTCCATTGGAAATCATGATCCTGCGCACGTCGCGATAAGGCTTTGCCAGGCCGGTATCGGCGTCTATTTCGATGATCCAGACACCATCCCTTGGCACGTGTTGTGCTGCAAACTCCTGGCCCGAGGCGAGGGCGAGCGTGACGGACTCATCCTCTTTCTCGTAAGCGGGATGGCGAAACAGCACCTTCACGCCATGCAGGGAAACCGGTTTGCCCGCGGCGTCGATGATGCCATAGCGGACTTCACCCCATGCGATGGTCAACTGGCCGGTCCAGCCAAGCGCTGCCTGCGCACGGCCTTCTTCAGCCTTCTTGTTGAATTGCTGGCTCGCGACATAGGTATTTTCGACGACAAGGCCGGTCCAGCTTGTGTTGGCAAGCGTCGCCATCGTCAGATTGACCGCGACGACCACGCCGAAAAAGGCAAGGATGGTGGCCAACATGTGCCTGCCGGTGAATTCGCGGGGTCTTCGCGTGGTGGCGGTCATCTGGCGATCTCCGGCGAGTTGAAGGTGGCGGTGTATTCGTTGGACTCGAAGCTGACCTTGTCTTCGACCCGGAATGTGAAGGTCTGCGCCTGGCCATGAATCTGGTCGGCGGGCAGGCGCACGAAAACCTTCAACATCTTCAGCCGGTCGGGTTCGACCTGGACTGCAAAGGAGCGATCGGCGGGGAGATCGACGCCAACGATGCTCATCTCCGCGCCTGGCAAACCCCCGAGGGTGACGATAATCGTTCTCGGTTCGGGGATCATGTTCAAGAGCTTGACGGTATAGCCATTGCGGATCGAGCCGTCCGAGAGCGTCACGAATTGCGGGTTGCGGTCGTGCAGGACATTGATTTCGAGCCGGTCGCGCGTCAGCAGCGAAAAGAGCAGGCCCAGCCCGATCAGCGACCACATGGCCATGTAGACATAGGTTCGTGGCCGAAAGATCTTGCGGATATGGAAATGCGCCACCCTGTCCGAAAACA
>NZ_JAMYMP010000081.1:0-2533 GCF_040318615.1 Mesorhizobium sp. M1078 | reverse complement strand
GGACGCCATGGCAAACCTTTTCATCCGCCGCGAGGGCACGGATGCCACCCTGCCGCCGCTGCTGATCGGCAGCCACCTCGACAGCCAGCCGACCGGCGGGCGCGAGGCAATGGCGAAGCTGATCCAAACGGCAGACGCGAGGCGCATCGCTTTCGTCGAATGTGCCCGCACTCGTGCACCAACGCGAAAGTTGCATGTGGCAGGGGCGCTCAACTCTCGGCAATAAGACGGCCCGCCGCTCTCGGCCCAGACGCGGCGGGCTTTTGCTTTGCAGATGCACCCGATCGAGGGCTGGCGCAATCCATTGATCCGAAGACTACAGCAGGATGTGGGCCTTGTGCCCGATCAGACCAGCCAAGATGATTATCACCGCCAAAACCACTGCCCATGAACAGGTTGCGGGCGACAAGCGCCTTTTCTCCCCGCGTACCGCTTGATCTCGCCAGCGCTTAGCCTAGTCAGCCCCTATGTTCATCTTGATCATCGGTTCGGTTGCCTTATCCACCACAGCAGGAAATCGCCGCGACATGCGCCAGCGCAGGGGAAGGGTTTGCCTGCCCGTTCCGGCTGAGTCGGCGCACCGTCTTAAGCTGAACTTCGGAAAAATTCGTCAAAGCGACAGTTGACGACAAGCTGATCTGGCCCTGTCTCATTCTCGTGGCCTCGCGCTTGTCGCCAATTACATCTACGACAACATTATCCGGTCCCTGCTGCGGCATCGGCCTTCATCTCGCCGCACACAAGAGGGCGTGACACAGTCGTAGGTGAATTCAATCGAGGGAACTGGCTGACTTGGCGCCCTACTCCGCCGGGGTCTTCTCGAGCACCGGCGCAGTTTTCCGGCCAAAGCGCTGGACGACGAAGCGGCCCGCCTTCTGGCCGGGGACCTCGATCAGAGTGTAGGTGATCCAGGACAGCAACGTCACCGTCGGCAGCACAACGGCAACGACGATGGCGAAGCGCAGCGGCGCCGACAATTCGTGGCCGAACTCACTGATGACGAACGCCGCGACGGGCTGCAGCACCAGCAGATGGATCAGGTAGATGCTAAAGGAAAGCTCGCCCATCAGGTGGAAGAACCGGTTGCTGAGCGTCACGGCGATCGCTCGCGCCAGCGTTCCCGCCCTTCCAGGCAGCATGCGGTAGAGAACCAGGGCAAAGAAGCCCGCCACCAGCGCTTCGCGCACCAGAAGCTTGCCCAGCCCCTGATCGCCGCCAAAGGGCAGCGCCGCCAGCAGCAGCGCCAGTGCCAAGTACAGGATAGATCGCGGCTGGCTCTGATGCACGACTCCGGCCAGCAGCATCCCGCACAGGAATATCTGCATCTTCAGCGGCAGAAAGGACGGCATCGGAAAATGGATCGACAACAGCCGCATCGCAAACACGATGACGCAGCCGGCCGCCGCGACCACAAGGGCGCTCCTGATCCAGTCCAGCCTGCGCACCAGCAGCATGACGGCCGGGAACACGGCATAGAACTGCATCTCCAGCCCCAGGCTCCAGTCAGGCAGCGGCGTGCGATAGGCGAGGCTCGGCACCAGCCCAAACAGGAAGGTGAGATGAGCGACGATGTTTTTCAGGCTGCCGTCGAGGTAGCGTTCCGGCGCCTGGTGCGATCTGGAGAGGAAATCGTCGATGATGATCCTGCAATCGTAGAGATAGGGGCCAAGCGCCAGCGCCAGGAAAAGCATGACATAGAACAGCGGCGCAATCCTGAAATAGCGGCGCGTCCAGAATTTCAGCCAGGTTTCCGGTCTTTGCCAAGGCTCCTTTTCCTGGCGCAGCTGATAGTGGAACACCATCAGGAAGCCGGACAGCATGATGAACAGGTCGACGCCGAGATCCGGCTCGCTGACGATCGGAATTTGCCAGCCGGTCAAAAGCATGCAGTGCCCGACCAGCACCCAGATCGCCGCAAGCGCGCGAAGCCCGTCCAGGCATTCGATGCGCGACGATTTGATGATGCTGGTTTCGTAGCTAGCCATGTTGCACTGCAGCATGGCGCCTGAGGAGCGATTGTCAACCCGGTGAGAGATGACGAATTGCGGTTACGATGGCGGATGCCGAATTGTGCCGATCTCCTCGCCGGACAATAGGCTGAACGGACAGGCAGCTTTCAGGAAACCGTCAGCGCGGCCTGAACGACCGAAATGAGGCGCATTGCTGACCGGCAGCCTTGGGGCCGGGACCAGTAAGTCCGCTTGTGGCCAGTTAAGAACGACAGAGGCCGATCTCGACCCACATCAGCCATGCGGCAACATCCGGTTTCGCACAAGGCTGAGCCATGAGGGCAATGTCTTCAAAACGACGTGGTTGCATTATCGCTGTCCAGTAGGCCAAGCATGCTCGCATTCGAAACGCCAGTCGAATACGCTCAGCGAAGCTTTGAGCTAGGGAGGCAGGACAACCGCACATGGAGCGAAGGCTTAGCGCGATCCTTGCTGCCGACGTGGTCGGCTACAGCACGCTCATGGGCGAGGATGAGGTCGGCACGCTCGAACGACTGAAGGGTTGCCGTCGAGAACTGGTCGAC
>NZ_JAMYMP010000079.1:0-2701 GCF_040318615.1 Mesorhizobium sp. M1078 | reverse complement strand
GCCTCGCGCCCACCACGACCCTGCGCAAGCATGTCGCGGATCTGGAGGCCAGCACGACCGCGCGCTTCGAAGCGTCGGCCAAGACAGGCAAGGTCCGCAGGTTCAAGAAGTTCGTTGACGGAGCCCGCGGCGCGGCCGGGCCGGCAGCACTCAGGCGACTATAACGGGCGCAGAGCCGACCCTGCGGCTTCCAGACATTGTCGTGTACAGCTTCAGACCCTCAAGCCGAGCCCGCATGGCTTCGCTTACCTTTTACGGGGCGGCGGTACGTCCAAGCCGGTTCAACAGTTAAGAATTTCGCAAAGACGATACCCCCGGATCCTCGACCTTCCGCTGCCACTTCCCGCATTTCGCCGAGGCGGTCAATGACCCGCCCTTCACAAGGTTATCCGGCAAGCATCTGGGTGCGAGAGATAATGTTGCCGGAAGCATCTTTCATGGCTTCTACACCTGCCTGAACGCCAGAACCGCGTTCGTGCCGCCAAAGGCGAAGGAGTTGCTCAGTGCCACGCGCACCTTGCGCTCGCGTGCCACATTGGGCGTGACGTCGAGATCGCAATCGGGGTCCAGCTCACGATAATTGGCAGTCGGCGGCACGACGCTCTCGCGGATAGCCATCACGCAGGCGATCAACTCGAGCGCGCCGGACGCGCCGAGGCAATGCGCGTGCATGGACTTGGTAGAAGAAATGGACATTGAGAAGGCGTGCTGACCGAAGACGCGCTTGATCGCCGCCGTCTCGATCTGGTCGTTGGCCTTGGTGCCGGTGCCGTGCGCGTTGAGATAGTCGACATCCTCGGCGTCCAGCCTGGCATCGGCAAGGCAGGCCCGCATTGCTGCCTCCGGCCCCTCGACAGTCGGCGCGACGATGCCGGACGCATCGGCGGAAAGGCCGACACCGGCAATTTCGGCAAGGATGGTGGCGCCCCGAGCCAGGGCATGCTCGTAGCTTTCCAGCACCGCCATGCCGGCGCCTTCACCAAGCGACAGGCCCTGGCGATCGGCCGAGAATGGCCGGCAAGTATCGGGCGAAAGCACGCGGATCGCTTCCCATGCCTTCAGCACACCCCATATGAGCGGCGCTTCGCTGCCGCCGGCAAGCATCACGTCGGCCCGGCCGAGCCTGATCTGGTCCACCGCGCAGGCAATCGCATGGTTTGCCGAGGAACAGGCGGACGTGACGCCGAAGACCGGCCCGCGCAGGCCGAGACTCATGCTGACCTGGCCGGCAGCGGCACCCGGCATCGCCTTGGGTACAGTCAAGAGAGCGGCACGCTTACCGCCCAGAAGGATGGCGCGGTAGGTTTGCTCGATCGCATCCCACCCGCAGCCGCCAACGCCCACCGTCGCACCGAAGCGATAGCTATTTCCCTCTTTGGAGGAAAGTCCGGCCTGACGCATGGCTTCGCGCGCCGCAAGCACAGCGAGCAGGCTGAAGCGGTCCATGGAGATGAGTTGCTTGCTGTCGATGTCATGCTCCGGCAGGGCCTTGATCTCGGCACCGATCCTGACCCTCAATTCATGGAACTCGGAGTTGACGATTGGGCCGATGGCGGAGCGGCCTTCTCGCATCTCTGTCCAAATGGCGGCGGCGTTTGTTCCAAGCCCGCAAATCCCGCCAATCCCAGTAATCACGACGCGCCTGTCCATTCACACCCCCGTAGGGAGCAAGCTGCGCACGGCTTCCACCATGCCCCCAACATTCTGGAGATCCGACCATGCCTCGGCCGTATTCATCTCGATCTCGATGCCGTAGGCCTGCTCCAGGTCCCAGAGAACGTCCGCCAATCCCAGTGAATCGATACCGAGCGAAGTCAGTCCCGTGGCAGCCGTTATTTCGCCGCCCGTGGCAGGCGCTATGCCGCCCTCCGACGCGGCGCGCTTCTTGATCATTGCGATTATTTCGTTGGCGAGTTGATCTGCCATCTTGTTCCTTTCCAGCTTGCGTTTTCGGCGTCGTTCAAAACCCGAGTCGCGTCGCGTTGCCAAAATTGCCCCTCATAGAGCCTGTGCGCCGACCAAGCCCAATGCCCATAGGAACCGGACGAGTTCCGGCTTCTGCGGCGTCAGCCCGATGACGAAGAAAAGTGGCCGGCCTCCCGCTTTTGCGCCAGCACATCAAGAATCTGCGTGTAAATGGATAGGAACCGTCGTCAAACGTCAGCTAAACGCTGCGACGGTGGGTGCTGTCAGCGTATTCACTCGGCACCTCATATGTAATCGAGATGTTTCATAGCTCCGGACCAGTTGCGATCAACTATTGTACCGGTCGCCATTCGTCGGAGAGTTCGACATGATTTGGAGCGCTGCCTCTATTCCCAGTACAATCTCCACCGCACGCGACAGATTTCCTCTTTCGAGCTCTTCTCAAGGGACTCGCCACGCGATAG
Source organism: Mesorhizobium sp. M1078 (assembly GCF_040318615.1). Lineage (NCBI taxonomy): Bacteria > Pseudomonadati > Pseudomonadota > Alphaproteobacteria > Hyphomicrobiales > Phyllobacteriaceae > Mesorhizobium > Mesorhizobium sp. M1078. Next base: position 311 of record NZ_JAMYMP010000079.1, on the reverse strand, counting down.
AGGCAGTGATCGGCGCACGTGAGGTCCTGCCAGGTCAATGCGACATTCCGGAGAATTGGTAAAATCGTTTGTTTCAATCAAATTCATCCACGCTATGGATAGCTAAGACATGCGTTTCAAAGGGCTCGATCTGAATCTTCTCGTCGTTCTCGACGCGCTGCTTAGCGAGCGCGGCCTCACGGCGGCGGCACGCAGCATCAACCTAACCAAATTCATGGGGGTTGGTGGATGTGGCGCAAGCCCGTTGAAATGACGTAGGATTTGGTTGCTTAAGCCGATCCGAAATTTCCCGGAGACCACACGCACCATGA
>NZ_JAMYMP010000078.1:0-3013 GCF_040318615.1 Mesorhizobium sp. M1078 | reverse complement strand
TCAAAGCTGAATCCTTTAAGGAATGGTTGTCACGTAAGTCTCCGGAGGCTGGCGACCCAGCTCCCTATATTGCTCCCCGACCGGCAACCGACTGCATCCGCTCACTGGTTCAGGATCAGTGCTCCCGCCGAATATGTTTGGTCCCGGCATTTAATGGAGCGGGTCAACAACACCGTCCGGCTGAAGGTTTGGAAGGGATTCATCGTGGTCGGCCGCAAGGGCCCGAACAGGCTTCCGCCTCCACACCTTCAGGAGATTTCGGTCCACGACCAGCGCGACGCGCAGGGCTTCGTCACTGTACACGCTGACTGCTCCCAGGCGCCCCGGCCCATGGCAAGTAGCGGAAACGGACGGGAAAGCGCCCGCCCGGGGGGGCGGGGCGGGCGCGGTTCCGCATGGGTTTTCTGGATCAAACGAAGGTGAAGTCCGACGCGGTCAGGCCTAGGTCGGCCACGGTGACTACACCGCCCAGGTGGGCGAACTCGTGCGCGCTGCCGTCGGCGGTGACATAGGCCAGAGTTGCAACTCTGTCAGTGTAGCTGCTTTGGTAGACAATGATGTCGCCGGCGTGCTCGCCGGAGATCGCACTCGCCGCCTCATTAGCAGAGTTGAAAGATTCACCAGTGATCACCACGACGTGTTCGCCGTTCGCACCCGACGCCGCACCGCTGTAGAAGCTGCTCACCGGGTAGCCGGACTGTATGCTGGCGTTGTTGACGAAGTTCGCGCCAAAACCGTCGTTGTAGAGGCCTACCGCATCGAAGGCGAACTTGTCCTCCGCCGGGTTGAAATCGGTGATAGTGGTAATGTCCGACGTCGACCCGACAACCCCAGGCACCGGATTGTGGAACTGGAACACGAACGTGTCACTGTCGCTGCCCCCGGTCAACGTGTCCTGGCCGTCACCCACGTAGAGGACATCCTGGCCGGGTCCGCCGCTGAGCCTGTCATTGTCCTCACCGGAGACGCGCGCGTTGAAGCGGCCGTTGTCGCCGGAGAGATCGTCCCAGCCATCTCCGCCGAAGATGCGGTCGTTACCCTCGCCGCCGATGGCTCGGTCACTGCCCGCGCCACCCGAGATCTCGTCGTTGCCGCCACGACCGTCAAGCCAGTCACCGCCCTGGTAACCCTCGATCCAGTCAACACCCTCGGTGCCGAGGAGTGTTTCGGAACCCGGGCCACCTTCGATAATCTTTGCCATTGAAAATACTCCTAATGATGCCCCTGCCTGAGTCGTTCATATTCGTCATCGGACAATTGGAGAAATCGATTGCTTGGATAGGCATACATTTACGAAATGGATGCATTCTCGTTCACTTCGCCCTTCTGCTGAGCAGTTGCGGGCTCGCAGGCGGCGGGGACACGCCCCAGGCAATCGGCCCGAACATTCACACTCAAAGAACGGTCCAGGAAAACTTGGCAACCGGTCGTCCTGGTTGGGCCGCCCTCGGAAGAACGGGCATGGGGCTGTGTTGCCGAGTCGCGCCGGCACTGCCCATTGCGAGCAATGGAACGTTAGGGAGCGCGTTCGCGCGAGCCGAGATCGGAACCGACAGGCGCACCAGGTAGTACGAAATGCCGGGTTCACCAGGATTTCTCCGACCACCCCGCTAGTCGGGTGCTGTATCTTCTCACTAGGAAACGACGACAAAGTGTCCGGACGCTACAACCGCACCGGAGAGATTCGTGAAGGTCGCCCAGGCTCCGGCTCCTCCCACAAAGATCACGCTCGCCAGAAGGCCCGCCACCAGGTGCCGGCGAATGGACTCGAAACGTCATTGTTCTGATGAATGCCGGACACCGGGATCCTCCATGTCAGCGCGCTCTGCCACGTGATCCTGTGTAGACTCGATGGCCTTCAGGACTTTGGAACGCGCACCGAATGATCGCTGCCGTCCACCTTCCATCACCAACACCAAATCGACGGCGCGGATGGCGCTCGGCCGATGGGCGACGACAACCGCAATGCCCTTGCGCTCGCGCACGGAGGCGATCGCATTAACGACTGCAGCTTCGCCTTCCGCGTCGAGATGGGCATTGGGTTCATCCAGCACGACAAGGAAAGGGTCTCGATAAAGGGCCCGGGCAAGACCGATAAGCTGACGCTGCCCGGCGGAAAGTGCCGATCCGGCCTCACCAATCGGAGTTTCGTATCCGTGCTCAAATCGGAGGATCAGTTCGTGCGTGCCCGCTGCTTTCGCCGCGGCGACAATAGCCTCAGGGTCAGGATCATCTTCAAAACGAGCGATGTTTTCGGCAATGGTGCCATCGAACAATTCAACACCTTGTGGCAGATAGCCGATGTGACGGCCTAGTGCTTCCCGGTCCCATTGATCGAGGCTTGCGCTGTCGATGCGAACCTTCCCGGCGACCGGCGTCCATGCGCCGACGATGGCGCGCGAGAGTGTCGACTTGCCCGAGCCCGACGGGCCGATGACCCCGAGTGCGCTTCCCGCCTGAATGGCAAACGCAAGGCCGGTCACCGTCGGCTTGCTTTCGCCGGGCGGAACGATTGTCACGCTTTCGAGGCGCAGTTCGCGTTCAGGTGCAGGCATTAGCATAACAGGAGCGGTTTCAGGAACCTTTTCCAAGAGGTCCTCCAGCCGCGCCCAACCCTGGCGCGCCATGAGGAAGGGTTTCCAGCTTGAAATGGCGAGGTCGACCGGAGCCAGCGCACGCCCCATCATGATCGAACTGGCAATCATGACCCCGGCCGTAGCCTCTTCCCTGACGACAAGGTACGCACCGACGGCAAGAATGGCCGATTGCAGCAGCACGCGCAGCGACTTTGAAATGGCACCCAGCCCACCTGCCACGTCCCCAGCTTTCCGGTTGGCGGCCAGACACTTGGCATTGGCCTTTTGCCATCGGGCAGCGATCCGCTTTCCAAGACCGAGAGCTTGCACGACCTCGGCATTGCAACGCGCTGCTTGCAGCAGACCATTGCGTGCCATGTTGTGGGCAACGGTATCGCTTATCGGCCCTTGCGAGAGAGTGTTGGCAAGGAGTGTCA
>NZ_JAMYMP010000077.1:0-3725 GCF_040318615.1 Mesorhizobium sp. M1078 | reverse complement strand
GCCATCGATCACGGTCCGAACGCAAAAAGCCCGCGTGAAGCGGGCTGTTTTTGATGTTGGTTGCGGGGACAGGATTTGAACCTGTGACCTTCAGGTTATGAGCCTGACGAGCTACCGGGCTGCTCCACCCCGCGTCACCTCCAGGGCAAGCTCTTGCTTGCTCCGGACTCTCCAGGGCAAGCTCTTGCCTGCTCCGGATCTGAAGCAAGCGTTTGCTTGCTTATCTGGACGTAAGCCTGGGCCTATGAACAGGATGGCTTACAGATAGGTATATGGCTGACCAAATGAAAGGGCCGCTTGCGCGGCCCGTGATCCCTTGGCGGGCCTTTTCGTAGAGAGAAGATTCAGTTTCATCCGGTTTGCGGATGAGAGTTCAACGTGCGTTTTGCAGACCTGGCAGCGACCTACTCTCCCGCGTCTTGAGACGAAGTACCATCAGCGCTGGAGCGTTTCACGGCCGAGTTCGGAATGGGATCGGGTGCAGCCGCTCCGCCATAACCACCAGGTCGGCAAAACGCACGTTATATCGAGAAGCTGTTTTTTCGTGCCAAGGCGACGTTTGTGTTTTGCTTACGGGCGTAAGCCCGCAAGCGCGACTGCGCGTCGCCGGTTTTCCGGCGCCCTCGCGGAGCATAGGCCCTGTAAGGGCCGCTCATGCGTGAGCGCTGGTCAGATCATCGTGTTTCACGATGAGCATAAGGAATGAGAACGATCAAGCCGATCGAACTATTAGTACCGGTAAGCTTCAAGCGTTGCCGCTCTTCCACACCCGGCCTATCAACGTGGTCGTCTTCCACGGTTCTCAGGGAATACTCGTTTTAAGGTGGGTTTCCCGCTTAGATGCCTTCAGCGGTTATCCCGTCCGGATATAGCTACCCTGCTATGCGGCTGGCGCCACAACAGGTCCACCAGAGATCCGTCCATCCCGGTCCTCTCGTACTAGGGACAGATCCTTTCAATATTCCTACACCCACGGCAGATAGGGACCGAACTGTCTCACGACGTTCTGAACCCAACTCACGTACCGCTTTAAATGGCGAACAGCCATACCCTTGGGACCTGCTCCAGCCCCAGGATGCGATGAGTCGACATCGAGGTGCCAAACAACCCCGTCGATATGGACTCTTGGGGGTCATCAGCCTGTTATCCCCGGCGTACCTTTTATCCGTTGAGCGATGGCCCTTCCACGCGGGACCACCGGATCACTATGACCGACTTTCGTCTCTGCTCGACTTGTCAGTCTCGCAGTCAGGCAGGCTTATGCCATTGCACTCAGCGAACGATTTCCGACCGTTCTGAGCCCACCATCGCGCGCCTCCGTTACTCTTTAGGAGGCGACCGCCCCAGTCAAACTACCCACCATACATTGTCCCGGACCCGGATAACGGGCCGCGGTTAGACATCCATAGTAATAAGGGTGGTATTTCAAGGGTGGCTCCACCTGAGCTGGCGCCCAGGTTTCAAAGCCTACCACCTATCCTACACATGCCACTACGAATGCCAATGTAAAGCTATAGTAAAGGTGCACGGGGTCTTTCCGTCTAACCGCAGGAACCCCGCATCTTCACGGGGAATTCAATTTCACTGAGTCTATGCTGGAGACAGCGGGGAAGTCGTTACGCCATTCGTGCAGGTCGGAACTTACCCGACAAGGAATTTCGCTACCTTAGGACCGTTATAGTTACGGCCGCCGTTTACTGGGGCTTCGATTCAGAGCTTGCACCCCTCCTCTTAACCTTCCAGCACCGGGCAGGCGTCAGACCCTATACGTCGTCTTGCGACTTCGCAGAGCCCTGTGTTTTTGATAAACAGTCGCTACCCCCTGGTCTGTGCCACCCTCCTCTACTTGCGTAGAAAAGGGTCACGCTTCTTCCGAAGTTACGCGTGCAATTTGCCGAGTTCCTTCAGCATAGTTCTCTCAAGCGCCTTGGTATACTCTACCTGACCACCAGTGTCGGTTTCGGGTACGGTTTATAAGGAGGAGCTATTTCCTGGAACCGCTCCGCTGCCCGTTCAATCCGATAAGATTGGACAACTTGTGCGATCCGTCACTACCTCCAAGCCCACGAATATTAACGTGGTTCCCATCGACTACGCGTTTCCGCCTCGTCTTAGGGGCCGGCTAACCCTGCTCAGATTAGCTTTAAGCAGGAACCCTTGGTCTTTCGGCGGGGGAGTCTCTCACTCCCCTTACGTTACTCATGTCAGCATTCGCACTTCTGATACCTCCACCACCCCTCACGGGTATGGCTTCGTCAGCTTACAGAACGCTCCGCTACCGCTTGGCCCTTGCGGACCAAACCCTAAGCTTCGGTGTATGGCTTTAGCCCCGTTACATTTTCGGCGCAAAGACCCTTATTTAGACCAGTGAGCTGTTACGCTTTCTTTAAATGATGGCTGCTTCTAAGCCAACATCCTGGTTGTTTTGGGATCCTCACATCCTTTCCCACTTAGCCATAACTTGGGGACCTTAGCTGTAGGTCAGGGTTGTTTCCCTTTTCACGACGGACGTTAGCACCCGCCGTGTGTCTGCCGACTAGTACTCCCAGGTATTCGGAGTTTGGTTAGGTTTGGTAATCCGGTGAGGACCCCTAGCCCATCCAGTGCTCTACCCCCTGGGGTATTCGGTCGACGCTCTACCTAAATAGATTTCGCGGAGAACCAGCTATTTCCGAGTTTGATTGGCCTTTCACCCCTAGCCACAAGTCATCCCGAACTATTGCAACAGTTATGGGTTCGGTCCTCCAGTAAGTGTTACCTTACCTTCAACCTGCTCATGGCTAGATCACTCGGTTTCGGGTCTAATGCGACGAACTGAACGCCCTGTTCAGACTCGCTTTCGCTGCGCCTACACCTAGCGGTTTAAGCTTGCTCGTCACACTAAGTCGCTGACCCATTATACAAAAGGTACGTGGTGACCCTTGCGGGCTCCCACTGTTTGTAGGCAATCGGTTTCAGGTACTCTTTCACTCCCCTTGTCGGGGTGCTTTTCACCTTTCCCTCACGGTACTAGTTCGCTATCGGTCATGCACGAGTACTTAGGCTTGGAAGGTGGTCCTCCCAATTTCAGACAGGATTTCACGTGTCCCGCCTTACTCGAGGACGATTGATTGCATTACGCGTACGGGGCTGTCACCCACTATGGCCCTACTTTCCAGAAGGTTCCGCTTGTCTCTCAATCGCCACTGGCCTGGTCCGGGTTCGCTCGCCACTACTTCCGGAGTCTCGGTTGATGTCCTTTCCTACGGGTACTTAGATGTTTCAGTTCCCCGCGTTCGCCACTTTATCCCTATGTATTCAGGATAAGTTACCTATTATCGATACTTGGAAACCACAGTAGCAGATCGCTCTGCTACTCTGATTTTCCAAGTACCTTAGGTGGGTTTCCCCATTCGGAAATCTACGGATCAAAGGGTATTCGCACCTCCCCGTAGCTTATCGCAGCGTATCACGTCCTTCATCGCCTGTGCATGCCAAGGCATCCACCAATTGCCCTTAAGACACTTGATCGTTCTCATTGCCAATGCCCATCCGCGCAATCCGAAGGATTGTCGCTTCAGCCTCTCCCTTGCGGGGTTGGCGTCCGCGCAATTCCAAAGGAATTGTCGCCTGAACCGGATCCTGTGCGGGATCCAAATTCGATGTCATTGGCACAAAAAGACCAGCTTCTCGAGATCGGTTCGAGGGTGCGGTTAGGCAAACCCATCATATGCGGGAGATTGAGC
>NZ_JAMYMP010000076.1:0-3900 GCF_040318615.1 Mesorhizobium sp. M1078 | reverse complement strand
GGCCTGCCACATAGGCAGCGATCGCATCGGCCTGATTGTCGATGCGATGGTATTGACCGCTTGCCTCATCAAAAAAGTCCAACCACTGCTTTGAGATGTCGCAGCCGACATAGTTTTGCATTATCATGTCCACGCCTCTTCCTGTGGTGCGGGGTCTGCTTGGAACAGCCCCGTGCAACTGTTCAGGTTGATGGTTCACCGGTGGGAAGGGACCGAGCCATGCCACGGCCTGTCCTCAAAAAGGACGACCAGGATCCTGTCGGTCTCCTTCCCACCCCAAACATAGCATGGGAACAACACACAGGATCCCAGGGTCTGAGCGACGCTTTGAGTCGCTTCGCCCTAGGATGAACGAAGTGATGAGGGGTGTTCGCCCCTTACTTCCCAGCCGTGCTCACCGGCTCCAGCGTCTTCGGCGTCGTCAGCCGGCCATGTCCCGACACGGCATTGCCGGCATCCGGCGCCAGCCGCATGAATGACACGGACGCCGCCGCTGACACTGCCGCCACGATGAAGAAGGCAATGTGGAAATCGCCGAGCATCAGCAGGCCGCCATGGATCGAGGTCGAGACTTCCAGGATGCCGCCGGCCAGCGCCACGCCGAGCGCGATCGACAGTTGCTGGAACACCGCCGTGATCGGCGTTGCCTTGCTGGTGTCTTCAGCCGTCACCTCGGCATAGGAGAGCGCGTTGACGCCGGTGAAGAACATCGAGCGGATGAAGCCGCCGACCAGCAATATCGCCAGCATCAGCGCGTAAGGCGTCTCCGGCGTGAACAGGCCGTATATGGCGATCGATGCCGCGGCGATCAGCGAGCCCCAGATCAGCACCCGGCGGAACCCCGCAAGCCGGAAGATCAGCGCGGTAACGAATTTCATGCCGATGGCGCCGATAGCCGAGACGAAGGTGATCATGCCCGACTGGAACGGCGTCAGCCCGAAGCCGATCTGGAACATGAGGGGCAACAGGAACGGCACCGCCCCGATGCCGATGCGAAACAGCGAGCCGCCGAGCACCGAGGAGCGGAACACCGGGTTGCGGAACAGTTCCAGCGCCAGCAGCGGGTTCTTGGCGCGCCGCGCATGCAGGAGATAGAGCACGCCGGAAATCAGCCCGACCGCCACGGTGATGAGGCCGGTCGCCGGCGGCAGATAGGGCAGGCTGACCACCGACAGGCCGAAGATGACGCCGGAGGCCGCCAGCCCGCTCAGTACGAAACCGACGAAATCGAGCGGCGGCGTCTCCATCGAGTCGGTTTGCGGCAGGAAGCGCGTCGCCAGCCAGATGCCGATCAGGCCGATCGGCACGTTGATCAGAAAGATCCAATGCCAGGTGAAATAGGTGGTGATGAAGCCGCCGATCGGTGGTCCCACAAGCGGGCCGACCAGCGCCGGCACCGTCAGCCACGACATGGCCGCGACCAGCTCGCTCTTCGGCGTCGCGCGCACCAGGACCAGCCGGCCGACCGGCGTCATCATGGCGCCGCCTATGCCTTGCAGGAAGCGCGAGACGACAAAGGCCGGCAGTGAATTGGAGATGGCGCAGCAGACCGAGCCGACGATGAAGACGCCGATCGCGGCGCGAAAAATGGTCTTGGCGCCGAACCGGTCGGCCATCCAGCCGCTGATCGGAATGAAGATCGCCAGCGCCACCAGATAGGCGGTCAGCGCCAGCTTGAGCGCGATCGGGCTGGTGTGGATGTCGACGGCAATCGCCGGCAGCGATGTCGCGATGACGGTCGAATCCATGTTTTCCATGAACAAGGCGACCGCCAGAATGAGCGGAATGATGCGGTTCAACGAACGCGTCCGAACTGGTCTAAATGTGCCTGCCGGCCAATCCAAACAATGAAAAGGCGGGCAAGCCGATACAAACGGGCGGTTATCACGCCTCAGGCGCGATGTCGCATTAATTTGCTGTCACTTTTGTGCGACCGTGGGCGGACAAGAGGCGTCGCTGCGTTTCGCCACATTGAATGAACTTGCGAAAATTGACCGGGTTCACTATGCTGTAGTGAATATAACTACTATAAGGACAATGCCATGGAAGAAGCCGTTTCCGCAGCCGACGCCAACCGCAAATTCTCGCTCCTCCTGCGCGGTGTCCGCGAAGGACAGAGCTATGTCGTGACCAGCCATGGGCGTCCCGTGGCGCGGATCGTGCCTGCAGGGCAGCCCGACCCTGCGGCGTCTCGTTCGCGCACAGCGCTGCTGTCGCGCCTCGAACGCCAGCCTGTTGTAGAAGCCGGGCGCTGGAGCCGCGACGAGCTTTACGAGGACGAGCGGTGAAGGTCGCGCTCGATACCAACATCCTTGTTTATGCCGAGGGGATCAACGGAGCCGAGAAGCGCGACATCGTTTTCGGCCTGCTGCACGACATTGCGCAAGAGGCAGCCGTCATTCCAGTCCAAGTGCTCGGCGAATTGTTCACCGTTCTCACACGCAAGGCCGGACGATCACGTGCACAAGCGCGCGACGCCCTGTTGAGCTGGCGCGACGCGTTTCCGGTTGTCGGCACGACGCCGGAGGTGATGACGGTCGCGGCTGATCTTGCGACCGATCACCATTTCGGCATCTGGGATGCGACCATCCTGTCTGTTGCCTCGCAAACCGGTTGCCGGCTGCTGCTGTCGGAAGATCTGCAGGACGGCTTCACCTGGGGCGGCGTAACGGTCGTCAATCCTTTCGCGTCACCGCGCCATGTCTTGCTCGATGCCCTGTTGGGCAAGTCCGCCGAATAGGCCACGACCGGCTTTTCAACCACGCCGCGACGTGTTACCAGCCAGCGCCAATCCTGAAAGGGAAGAAACGAGTCGGCGCTGTCCATTTCGGTCCAGCGCTTTTTTGTATTCTCCCGGCGCTTTTCGTATCCGAGGACTGGCCATGGCAAAAATCATCGAAACGTCCACCGGCGCGCTGGCGCTGACCTTTGACGACGTGCTGTTGCAGCCCGGTCATTCCGAGGTCATGCCCGGTGAGACCGACATCCGCACCCGCATCGCCACCGACATCGACCTCAACGTGCCGATCCTGTCGGCCGCCATGGACACCGTCACCGAGGCGAGGCTTGCCATCGCCATGGCGCAGGCCGGCGGCATCGGCGTCATCCACCGCAATTTCTCGCCGGCCGAACAGGCCGAGCAGGTGCGTCAGGTCAAGAAGTTCGAATCGGGCATGGTCATCAATCCGGTCACCATCGGCCCCGACGCCACCCTGGCCGACGCGCTGGCGCTGATGCGCACCTATTCCATCTCGGGCATTCCGGTGGTCGAGAATGGCGGCACCGGCGGCCAGAAGATCGGCCGCCTCGTCGGCATCCTGACCAACCGCGACGTGCGCTTCGCCTCCGATCCGGGGCAGAAAGTCTACGAATTGATGACCCGTGAGAACCTGATCACGGTCAAGGAGAATGTCGACCAGGACGAGGCCAAGCGGCTGCTGCATCAGCACCGCATCGAAAAGCTCGTCGTCGTGGACAAGTCCGGCAATTGCGTCGGCCTGATCACCGTCAAGGACATCGAGAAGTCGCAGCTCAACCCGCACGCCACCAAGGATGCGCAGGGGCGCCTGCGGGCGGCGGCAGCCACCAGCGTCGGCGATGACGGCTTCGAGCGCGCCGAGCGGTTGATCGATGCCGGTGTCGACCTCCTGGTCATCGACACCGCGCATGGCCATTCGCAGCGCGTGCTCGATGCGGTGACGCGGGCCAAGAAGCTTTCCAATTCCGTCCGCATCCTGGCCGGCAACGTCGCCACCGCCGAAGGCACGCAGGCGCTGATCGACGCCGGGGGGGGGGGGGGGGGGGGGGGGGCAGGGGGCGGGGCGCGCGGGGGCCACCGCGCCCGCCCCGCCCCGGGGGGGGGGGCCCCGCGGGGGGGGGGATAGGGGGGGGGGGGGGCGG
>NZ_JAMYMP010000075.1:0-4444 GCF_040318615.1 Mesorhizobium sp. M1078 | reverse complement strand
CGGATCGCCTCTGTCGTCGTGGCGCTCCCATGAAGAACCTGGCCCATAGCGCATCCTTTGATTCGGACGAAAAGTATGCGCCATCAAAGCCTGGGATCAAACATCTAGGAGCGCGCGAAATGCCCCATGTCGAGGAAATGGCCGGCGAGACCGTGACGGCCACCCACCCACATTTCGCCTAGAAGCGGCGCCCTTGAACCTCATATTCAGCGGCTTCCAGGGTTGCAAGGCCGGGCGCCTTCGGTTCCAAAATGGGTGGCGTCCGGGTATGGGTATGGGTTCCGTTTCGATTAAATTCCCGAGTTGCCGCATCTGCGGCCAAAACAAACTGGTCGCGGTTTTTATCTCAGTTGCGCGGTGGGCCCTCGATGATCTCTCATTTTGGAAGAAAGCGAACCTACCGCAATGGCATCGTTCATCGAACAGCGGACCGCTTATATGCGGCCAGTGGCACCTGCCTTGCGATAGTGGCCGACCGCAATCCAGCAGGATTGCACGTGGCCAGGCTATCTGCGGTGGCGCGCTTACCGGCGATAAGATAGAAATCAGGCAAACGCCGCTACCGCGAAATAGGATTTCATCCAATATGTCGCTCGTTAAGACGTCAAGGATCGCGAAACGCACTGGACCAGACAAGGGTTTGCATCCCGAAAAAGCAGATTTGCCGGCCAGATCACGCCAAAGCATCAAATCAGACCTACCTCACGGACAAATAGCCGAACGGTTTGCCGCCGCCACTGAGGAGCTGGCCAGCGGCATCACCGAGGCATCGGCCGCCGGTGAAGAATTACGGCGATCGATGGAACAGATCGCCGCGGGTGCGGAGGAAGCATCAGGCGCGGCTGAAGAACAACTGCGCACAATCAGCGACTCCACGCAAACGCTGGCCGTGGGACGACGCTTAGCCGAGGATTCGCAAAGGCGATCGGAATCGGTGCAGGGCTTGCTTGCCGATGTGACGAATCAGGTGATGAATGCGGTCAGTGCGATTGAACGAAATGCCGCTCGCCAGGAAAGCTCGGCACAATTGATTGCCGTTATCGAAGAACGCGCGGAAGAAGTCGGAGCTATAGGCCGCACGGTCAGCCGCATCTCGGACCAGACGAATCTGTTTGCCCTAAACGCCGCCATCGAAGCCGCTCGCGCCGGCGATCATGGCCGCGGATTTGCCGTAGTCGCTGAAGAAGTAAGGTCGCTGGCGCAGATATCCGACACCAGCGCACGTGAAGTTCAGGCGCTATCCACCAGCATCCAAAAAGATGTCAGCGCGGTTGCAGCCGGAGTCGCTGCTGCCGCTCACGCTGCGGCATCCGAAGCAAAGGCCTCAAACGTCGTGCTGCGAAACCTTCGCGCCATGCGGGAAACCGCGGGCGAGATCGCGCTCGGCAGCCGCGCCATCTCGCTGGCTTCGGTTGAAGCCGAAAAAGCCGCCACCGAGGCGCAAAAAGGTGCCGAGCAAGTTGCCAGTGCCGCGGAGCAGCAGTCGGCTGCAGCTGCGGAATCGCAGGCAGCGATCCAACAGCAGACGCAGGCGCTTGTTGAAGGCCAAACGGCAGCGCACGCGCTGGCACGCTTGGCTAATCTATTGCGCGCCGGAGACGCAGGAAAAGCCGCCGAGCAGGCGTCCTCGGCAGCCGAACAGCTGTCGGCGAATATTCAGGAGCTCTCGGGGGCCGCCGGTCAGATTCTGGCTGCGGTCGAGCAGATCAACCGTGGCGCCCAGCAGCAGGCGGCGGCCACCCACGAAAGTTCGGCCTCACTGAGCCAGATCGAGCAAAGTGCTGCCCTTGCAAAAGAAAATGCAGTTGCAGCCGAGGAGCGTGTTGCAGCGATGGAACAGTCGCTGAGGGAAACTTACGCGGCGGTCGAAAGCCTTATTAACGGATTGACGGGTTCCCTCCAGGACACGACAGCGAGCGTATCTGCGTTGCTTAGTTTGGAGGTAACTGGCCGCAAGATCGAGAAGATCGTCGATGCGATCACATTAGTCGCGGTTCAGACCAGCATGCTTGCCGTCAGTGGAGCGGTCGAAGCAGCCAGGGCGGGCGACTATGGCAGCGGCTTCTCCTTGGTGTCCAAAGACATTCGCGGGCTGGCGCGCGAAGCATCGCAATCCTTGGATAAAGTGAAGGATACGGTTCGCGGAATGATCGAGCAGATATCTTCGCTGCGTGGCGATCTCGAGCGGATCTGCGGCCTGTCGGAAGTCGAGATTCAGAATAGTCGCGCCACTTTAGCGGTATTTGAGAAGACCAAAGAAGAGCTGGCGCAGCTCGTCGAGGCGAGCAAAGCGATCAATTCTGGCGCTACCGACATACTCGTTGCGGCGAGCCAGGCTTCAGCTGGCGCGAAGCAGATTGCAACAGCCGCAGAGGAAGCCGGTGCAGCGTCTAGAGAGGCATCGACCGCTTCCCAAGAGCAAGCGCGAGGAGCTGAGGACCTGGCTGCGGCGATTGAGGAGATTGCCTCCCTCGCTGAAGAGCTCAAGTCACAAAATGTCTGAGCAAGGCGCGCCAGCGGCGCTATCCAAACGGTTCTTGGCGGTTCGCTGCTCCGAGCATACTTACGCGGTTCCGGTCGATCGGGTGGCCGAGATCGTCAGGGTACCCGTAATGGCAAAGGTGCCGCAAGCCCCAGCGGCTTTGTGCGGATTAGCGAACTTGCGTGGGTCAATTGTGCCAATTGCGGACTTGAGCCGCTTGCTGCGACTTGCTTCTGAAGCTCTGTCGGATTCGGCGCGAGCCGTGGTCATCGACGCACCCGCGCCGTATGCGCTGCTTGTCAACACTGTCGAAGGGATCGTCAACGTACAGGCAAGCAGCATCGAGCAGCGTCATTCACTCAAGGGCGCCGCGGTGAGCAGCGGCGATGACAGTGTCTTCTCAAATGATGGCGAGGCGGTGAGGATTCTCAACGTTGATACCCTGCTCGAAGGGGCGTTTACCCCCCAAGCCCGGGATCGTGTGACCGGCCGCAGCCGCACGTTGGTTCCTGATATGAGCGCGATAGGCGCTGTAGGTCGAGAAATGCTCGCAACGTTCGTAGTCGATGGGCAGGATTACGCATTTCCATTTGCCGAGGTGCAGGAGGTCTTCAATATCCCCCGAGGCCTGACTTCTCTGCCGGGCGCGGATGCGCAGGTCCCTGGTTTGATATCGTTCCGCGACGGACTGCTGCCAATTTTGTCCCTAAGAGCACTGTTTGGCCTCGCTAACGAGCTTCAGGGAAATGAGAAGGTCATCGTCGCGTATGTCCGCGGCACCGCGGTCGGCGTCGTTGTCGACGCTGTCAAGCAGAGCATCGCCATCGATCCTCTGAGGCTGGAACCCGTGCCGCCAATTATGGCCGCCAGAATTGGCGGCGAGGCTAAGGTCAAGGCAATCTATCGGAGCGAGGCGGATAGCCGGCTGCTGTCGGTCTTGCACCCGGATTTGTTGCTCAGCGAGGAAACCATGCGTGGTCTGGGTCATGTGCAAGCTCCGGCCCGAGACGGCTCCGCACCGACAGAAGGTTCAAAGCGCGACGAGATCAAGCTGCTCGCCTTCCAACTTGGCGCCGGCGAATTCGCCTTGCCCATTGAGGTCGTCGAGGAAGTTGCACTGGTGCCGGAGCGTGTGACGCGGGTTCCAAAGACGCCCAAATTTCTTGAAGGGGTCATCAATCTGCGCGGCGAGGTGCTGCCTGTCATCGATCAGCGGAAGCGCTTCGACATGCCGCCGTTTGAGAATCGTGGCCGGACGCGTCTGATTGTGGTCAAATCCGGTTCCCACCGCGCCGGGATCATCGTCGACAGCGTCTCGGAAGTCCTGGGCGTCGATGCATCAGCGCTCGCTCGGGCGCCGGATCTGGCGGGAGAAACTACGCGCCTGATCCAGTCGATCGTCAGCCTGGATGAAGGCGTTCGCATCCTCATGCTGCTTGATCCAACCGAACTGCTCACGCGTGCCGAGCGCACCTTTCTGGACTCTTTTCAAACCAAGCTGCAGACTTGATCAAGGTTCTGATCATCGACGACTCTGCCCTCGTTCGAAAGCTGCTTGCCGGAATGCTGTCGGACGCATCCGAATTCCAAGTTGAAACCGCTCGAAATGGCGCCGAAGGACTGGAGCGCCTGCACGCCTTCCGCCCCAATGTGGTCACGCTCGATGTCCACATGCCGCAGATGAACGGCTTTATGTGCCTTGATCGTATCATGCTGGAAAGGCCGACCCCGGTCGTCATGGTATCGTCAGTGACATCACAGAGCGCCGATGAGACCCTGCAAGCGCTTCGCCTCGGCGCATTCGATTTCGTTGCGAAGCCTTCGGGAACATTGTCCTTACGCGTTGATCAGATGAAAGACGATCTGCTCGACAAGATTCGAACCGCCGCCGTCACCGGCATCAAACCCACGCTGCGATTGCAGGAACGTATACGCCACCGTATAGGGCAGACGCTGCCGACA
>NZ_JAMYMP010000074.1:0-4881 GCF_040318615.1 Mesorhizobium sp. M1078 | reverse complement strand
GTTATAGATAAAATAATAAAAATTATAGATTGAGTGTGTAATTTCAAGCGCTAGAATTAGCCAATACCCCAAATTAACTCCAGATTACAAATATAACAATCCGCAACCTTGGGTTATACGACTTGGTCTGAGTGACAAAGGCCGGCGTAACCTTCGGTAATTGCGAGTCGAGGAAAGCGCCCCATGGGTGGTTTTACTACTCAGTTTGTTGTCGCACTCACCGTGACCATCAGCCTGGCCCTAGTCAGCGGCTGCCTGGGTACGGCATTTGGCTTGTTTTTGGCGATTTCGAAGGGCACGGCAAAACCGCGCCTCAACGCGGTCGTGACCGCCTACACCACAGTCGTCCGGGGTGTACCAGAACTTCTGATTATCCTGCTCATCTACTTCGGCGGAACCACGCTCGCCAGCAAGATCGCCGGCCGGTATGTCGAGGTGAACGCATTCACCGCAGGCGTTGTCGCGCTCTCGGTCGTTTTCAGCGGTTATGCGACCGAAGTGTTTCGCGGAGCGATCGCGGCGGTGCCAGCGGGTCAAACCGAAGCGGCAAAGTCGCTTGGCCTGAACGCCTGGCAACGCTGGATGTTCGTCATCGGACCTCAAATGCTGCGGCTGGCGCTGCCTGCCTACGGCAATCTATGGATCTCGCTCTTCAAGGATACCGCACTGGTTTCGATCGTCGGCCTGACCGACATCATGCGCGTTGCGTATGTGGGGGCCGGATCCTTGCGCGCACCGTTGACCTTCTACCTTGCGGCCTCCGCTCTCTATCTCTCGCTGACCACCGTCACGCTGCTTTCGATCCGGCTGGCTGAGCGGCGCTATCCGGCACTCGGCCGGTAGGAGGGAGCGACCCATGAACCTCGGCTTGATGTTCGACGCAATGGTTGTCCTGCCTTCGGGCGTTGGTCTCACATTGACCCTGACGGTCCTGTCGCTGACGGCCGGATTTCTTCTGTCCGTGCCGCTGGCCTTCATGCGCGCTTTCGGACGCCCCGGCCTCTCGCTCTCGGTGCTCTCATACACCTATGTGATCCGCGGAACGCCGATGCTTGTTCAGCTCTTCTTGCTCTATTACGGCCTCGCTCAGATCGAGGGGGTGCGGGCCAGCATCTTCTGGGTCATCCTGCGGGATCCTTTCTGGTGCGCCCTTCTGACATTTTCGCTGAACAGCGCGGCACACACCACCGAGATCCTGTGCCGTGGTCTCCAGTCCGTGCCTAAGGGTGTCACCGAGGCGGCCACGTCTCTCGGCTTGAAACGCTTCCAGATCGCTCGCCTGGTCACCTTCCCGATCGCTTTCAGGATATCGCTCCCGGCCTACGGCAACGAGATCGTCGGGATGATCAAGGGTTCGTCCCTTGCGAGCACCGTAACGCTGCTCGAGATCACCGGCATGGCGAGACAGATGGTGTCGACCACGTTCGCGCCGTACGAGATCTTCATCGTCGCCGGAGCGATCTACCTATCGCTCACCTCGATCGCCGTAAAAGCGATCCAGCTTCTGGAGCGATGGCTTTCGACCGACGGCCATCCGGTGCATCGACGAAAGCAGCGCTTGCGCCCGGCCTTGCCTGATCACGAGATCACGATGCCACCCCTGCCCTGACGCCGCGGCTTTTGAACTGCCCTTCCCATCCAAACCAACGAAGAGGTGCATCATGCGCATACCCGTAGCTATTGCCGTTTCTATCGCGTCCCTGATGTCGGTATTCCCGGCCGGCGCGCAAAGCGAGCGCGTCATTTCGATCGCCTCCGAAGGTGCTTCGCCGCCTTGGGACTCTACCGACGCGAACGGTCAACTTTACGGCTACGATATCGATGTCGGACAGGAGCTGTGTCGTCGCATCGAGATCAAATGTACCTTTGTCCCGCAGGATTGGGACGGGATCATCCCGGCACTGCTTGTCGGCAAGTTCGACGTGATCATGTCTGGCATGGCGATCACGGAAAAACGCAAGCAGAAGATCGCGTTCTCAGTTCCCTACGCCACCGGCTTCAACCAGTTCGTTGTGCGCAAGGACCTGGGTCTCGATCCTGGCGACATCAAGCAGAAGGTCAACCTCTCGAGCATCGGCGACAAGGAAAAGGCGACAATCGAACGCCTCAGATCGACACTCGCCGGCAGGGCGATCGGGGCCTTGCGCTCGTCAAATTCGGAAGCAGTCGTGAAGGAAATGCTGGGCGATGTCGTGACCATTCGCAGTTATGACAGCCAGGACAACATGAAGCTCGATCTTGCCGCAGGTCGCATCGACGGCGGTCTGGCCGACTATTTCACCTGGCGGGATTTTCTGGAGACGCCTTCCGGCTCGGATGTGGTGTTTTTCGGCCCTGAACTGAAAGGCGGGCTCTGGGGACCAGGCGTCGGCGCCGGCATGCGCAAGGACGATACCGACCTTCTCGCCAAGTTCAACGCGGCGATCGACGCGGCCACCAAGGATGGGACGATCAAGGGGCTGAGCCTGAAATGGTTCAAGAGCGATATCTCGCCGGCCATCTCGCAATAGGCGGCAACCGACTTCGACATTGACGTGGCGCCAGCTTGAACGCTGGCGCCCTCCCCTCCTTCAAGGCGAGTTCCATGAAAGACCAGTTCTGCGCGGTCGTTACCGGCCAATCCCTGATCAAGCACGACATCCGTGACCTCAAAGACGAACGCTTCATCGCGGTTACGGACTTTCTGCGCCAAGGCGACGTCGTTTTCACCAACTTCGAGTCGACAATCCTCGGCCAGCACGGCGGGTGGCCGACCAAGGGCAAATACTTCGGATATTCCAGGGCTGAAGTGCTCGACGCATTGCAGGCCATCGGTTTCAATGCGCTTGCGCTGGCAAACAACCACGCCTTCGATCTCGGCGCTGGCGGCATCCTCTCGACGCTGGAAGAGGTGGAAGCGCGCGGTTTCCTGCATGCCGGCATCGGAGCCAACGAGACGGACGCGAGGAAACCGGGCCGCCACCGGCTGGGCGCGTGCGAGGTCGCGCTTCTGGCGATGGATGCAGGCCCCGGCCCGACCAACATGTATGCCGAAGACCGCACGGCCTTCCGGCCGGCTCGGCCCGGCGTCAATCGTCTGAACACCGTTCGCAAGATGGGGGTGCCGGACGGGCATTTCAGCAGACTGGCAAGGCTGGGCGCGCATTTGCAAAGCTCCCCCTTTGAACTGGCCAATTATGCGCAACCGGAGGACCCGGTGGCGGTGTCGGCCGGCACGGAGATCAATTTCTACGGCACGGTGTTCACGCAAGCCGCAGATTTCGGCCGTCTGATCGAAGTCGATCAGCGAAGCGCGAGTGTCCACCTGTCCGCCATCCGGCATGCCGCGGCACAAGGCGATTTCGTCATCGCCTATCTGCATCACCATCATTGGGAACCAGGTTGGCAGGACGTGCCGCGCTGGGTGCAGACCTTTGCCAGGATGTGCATCGACGCCGGCGCCAACCTCTTCGTCAGCCACGGCGCGCCGGTGCTGCAGGCCGTGGAAATCTACAATGGCTCGCCGATCTTCTACGGCCTCGGAAATTTCCTATTCCACGTGCATCCCGGCGAAACCGAATGGGATCCACCGGAAGTCTGGCAAAGCATCGTCGCCGCCTGCCGCTATGATGCGGGCGGAAACCTCGCAGAAATAGACCTCCTGCCCGTTGCGATCGGCGCGGAAGCTCAGTCTCTCGGATCGGCAACGGGCAGATTGGTACCCGTCGCCGTCACTGGAAGCGCGGCGCGAGAGATCCTCGAAGGATTCGCGACCCGCTCGCGGGCGTTCGGCGTCGAAATCGAAATGTCCTCGGCTTGCGGCCGCATCGCCCTGCCCGCGGCACGAAAATTTGGCTGACAAGCGCAACCCGCTGTCAGACGGTCCTGCATTCGGCCGGCGCGGATTCGCCGGCCGTCTCGCTGTCCGTATTTGTGTCCAGCGGGGCCAGTTCTTCTCCTAACGCTGAGATCAGGGACGAGACGCGAGCGCGCACACGCGGCGGAAGTTTCACTAGCCCCTCAATCAGGCGCCGCCCTTCCGCGCTGGCAATGAAATCCAGGCGCTCATCGACCGGGAGGGGCCGCGCCTCGACGCGGGCCTCATCGTTTGCCGGCAGGCCTTCGAAGAAGCGGCCGACAGGAACCCCGAGCGAGCTGGCGATCTCGTAGAGCATCGATGCGCTCACGCGATTGCGCGCGTTCTCGTATTTCTGGAGCTGCTGGAAACTGATGCCGATGGATCGGGCTAACTGGGCCTGCGAGACGTCGGATTGGACGCGAACGGCCGCAATCTGCCTGCCGACATGCTGATCGGCGGGATGAGGATCATTGTCGATGTTTGGCTTCGGCACCGTCCGAAGGAGGACGGAACGTTGCGGTTTCAACAAGGCCGTTCGATGCTCCACTGGCCAGCCGGATCGAGAGTCTGTCGCGTACGCGCCGGCTACTTCGCGTCGAGGTTACCTGAAGTTCGAATCGCCATTTTATATACCTTACAGGGTGTAAAATAACCCTATAGGTGGCAAAGAAAATCCGCCTGCCGATTGTGGACTCATGGTCAGTCCACGACAGATTCGAGCCGCACGGGCTTTGCTTGGTTGGTCGCAGCAGGAGCTTGCTGACAAGGCAATTGTGTCGCTGAATGCGCTGGTCCGGTTGGAAAATGGCAAGGTGGATTCCCGGATCAGCACTTTGCAGGCCATTGAGGCGGCTTTGATAAAAGCGGGTGTCGAATTCTTGTCCGCTGGCCAAAAAGGTGAAGGTGTAAGGCTCTTAGATCCTCTGGTTTGAATGTCCCGTTCGCGTAAAGATATGTTGTCGCAATTGCGCTTGCCGCAAGTAGCAACCTGCGGATGACGAGAGGCAAAGTCGTGGTATTGTCGGAATCAGCCATGACCCGAG
>NZ_JAMYMP010000073.1:0-5788 GCF_040318615.1 Mesorhizobium sp. M1078 | reverse complement strand
ATCAACATGGACGACCTGCGCGAGCACAAGAAGCTCGCTCTGCGCCAAGCCGCATGACCAGCATCATGGCCGCCCCTTTTTGCAGAACTTGACGCACACAACCGCCTGCCATTCTGCTTCGCAAGCGGAGATCAGCTTATGCTGGACTTGACTTGGCGCCTGACCCTGAGCGCCAGCTTCGGCATTTCGAGGTGATCAAAGGCGCCGGTGGTCGGGGGCATTGGTCGGTTGATGAGAAAGCGCGATGTTACAGAGACCCGGAGCCGAAAGGCGGTCATCTCCGAGGTCGCTCGCCGCCACAAGCTGCGACCACAACAAGTCTTCACCTAGCGACGGGAAGCTCGCAAGCTTGCGGCCTCAGCAACGTAGGCTACTCCCGCCTTCCGCTCCAGCGGTGGTATCAGCGCCGACGTCGGAGCCCGAGATGAAGCCCTCATCCGCTGATCGAGTTCTGTGGATGGTCGGGACCGTCATCGTCGACGAGGACGGAATCTACGTTCCTCGGCCTCCCAATGATCGGCTATTCGTTGGCATGAAGAGGACGGTGACATGATGCAGTACCTCGTGATCTCATTGAAAAGACAGGGTTTCTTGGCGCGCATCGGCTGATACTGGGCGACCTTTCGCGATCGCCTGGTGGATTGCCGGCTGGGCGAGATCATCCTCGGGGATGACATAGGGGGCACTGGCGCATACCTGCCTTGCCGGCAGCAGTCCATCCCGGATCAGGCGAATAACGGTCATGTTGCTGACGCCGAAGCGGTTTGCTGCTTCGCGCGGGACAAGCTCATGGCGCTCCCCACGTTCGCCCTCCCGGTAAACCGGGATTTGATGCGCGCCGCGGAAATTGCGCACGCGCAGCTGGGTCCAGGTCTGTCCCCTGGCCGAGTGTATGCCGAGCCGGTTGAGAACGGGGGCGATGCTGCGATCCGGCAAAAGGCGGGTGAGTTCGCGCATCAGTTGCTCGGTGTGATCGCCGCCCTGCCAGTGCAGCACCAGGCGCAGCCGACCGGCCTCGGCCGTCACGACGATCTCGTTGAGCACGGTGCGCAAAATCCGCTTGCGCGTCTCGACGGACGCGGCGGGATGTTTCCACAGCGCAGCCATGTCGTCTGCGAGCGCGATGAGCATCGTGCATCCTTCCTCGCTTAGGGCGCTCGGCTGCTCGCTGCGCAAGCTCCGGACCTGATCCTCGAGCCGGGCGACCGCCGCCAGACAATCATTCCATCGCCGTTCGAGCTCGCCGGCGACTACGCGGTTATCGGGATCAACGGCGTCGTTCCGACGAGCATGCGCCGCCTCATAGCGGGCCTGGTCCAGGGCGAGCTCGCTTTGCCGCAGCCGTTCGCTGCCGGCCTGCTTGCGATCGGAAATCAACTGCAACGCCGCCTCGAGTGCCAGCGGTGCAATCGCCCGCAGCACTTTCGCCGATACCGCCGCGTCGATGGGCATGTTGCTGAAGGCGGTACACCGTTTCTCGGTCGACGGGTCGACATGGGTAGCGCAGACATAGCGCGCATCGCGGCGTGAATGGTGCAGCACCTTGAGCTTGCGGCCGCAGCGCAACAAGCCGAACGGCGCAGATGGCCGCGGATCTCCTTGCCCGTCGGCGTCTTGCCGGGGCGCAGGATCATGGCGACCGGGCGTCCTGTCGCGGCGCCATAGACATGGATCGGCAGGAAGCAGCGCTCCTCGTGGCGGGCGTTGAAGAGCGACAGCTGCTGACGGCCGTGAACGACATCGAGCGTATCGTCGATGTCGAGCGTCACCATCTTGGGCGGCGCGGCATAGCTCGACAGCCACAGGTCGACCAGCACATCGCCGAGCCGGATGACGGTCTTGAGGTCGGGCAGGTTCTCCAGGCGCGAGCATGTCGGCTGCGAGCACAGGTCGAGCCCGCTGTCGGGCAACCGTCCGCAGGCGAGCTTGAAGGCCGGGTCGGTGCGCAGCCGGTCGAGATCGTTGGCATCCTCGTAGCCGCACGCGATCGCAAAGATGCGGGCGCGCAGAATGTCGGCCATGGCGTGCCTCACCCGCTGCGGGTGACGCGGATCGTGGATCGCGGCGGCCAGCCGGTCGGCCAGTCGCGAACGCCGCTCGGCGGCGGCCAGAAGCAAAACGCGCCATCCGATGTGATGCGTCCGCCATCAAACGCGGCTGTGATCTTCTTGCGTCCGACGGCTGGAAAACACAACGGCGGCAACGTATCGTCGGTCATGGCGGGTGTGGCTCGCGAGATGTGGGCGACAGGACTGGCTTAGACAACCGAATTCTACGCCAAATCAATCGCTTAGGCTACATCCGCCAGCCTCTCCAACACGCCGTCATGCATAAGACGGGCTAGCTGGCGCACGCTGCCGATCTCACGAAATTTGTGGAACACCAGCGACAGCGCTTCGCGGATGCGCCGGTCGGGGTCTTGTTCCAGGCGATCGTCGGCGCCTCGCCGGTAGCCGATCGCCACCGTCGTGTGCAGTTCGCCGCGCGCCGTCTTCAGGCGCAACGCCTCTTGCGAGCGCTGCCGCAGCGTCGACAGCTCAAGTTCGCTGAACCTGCCTTTCATGCCGAGCAGCAAGCGATCGTTGACGAGCTGGGGATCGTAGATCCCGTCCTCATCGATGATCAGGCTGCCCACCAGGGCACAGAACTCCAAGAGGGTGTGCCAGTCGCCCGTTGCGGGCCAGGCATGAGGCCTCGAGGGCAAAGACCGCGCCCGCGCCGCCGCTGCCGCTCGCCGCCAGCAGGCGTTCGAAACCCGGTCGCGCCCTCCCGCTGCCCGAGCGGCCGAGATCATCGTCAATGACGACCACATTCTCCCAGCCGATGGCGCGGGCGCGCGTCTTCAGGGCGTACTGGCGTCGCCGGCTCTCTGGGTTATTGGCAAGCTGGTCCGGGGTGGACTGACGAATATTGACATAGGCGCTGCGCGCCAGGTGATCGGCAATGATTTTAGTCATCGTCCGTCTCCTCCGGTATTCTGACCGGGGCGAGGCGATCGCTCAGGAGAGCGTTGAGCAGGCTCACGATCTCCGCGACTGGATCGAACAGCCGAGGCACGACATCGTCGGCCGCCAACATGAGAAGATCGAGTTGCCGCTTTCGGGCATGCTGTTGCATCGTGGGCTCCATCGTTGCGAATCGCTTCAAGCGATGGCGACAAGGATACGCCCCGCGTGTCGATAAGCTGGCGCAGCTCCCGCAGGCAGGCAAAGGAAAGCCGCGGCGCGGCCATCATCGGCGGCGTCGCTGCGTCGGTCTCGGTCATCCACGCAGGCAGCAGGAGCCGGCCGCCGCCTGGCAGCTCGACGACGAAGTGGGCGTGACTGGCGTAACGGAGACGCCGCACGACCGTGAGGCGCTCGCCGGCATGCGGGTTATGCGGATATTGGACAACGACTTCAAGCGGCTCTGTTTCTGGGCAGTATGTCGCGGGTTCGAAAGGCACGATGAGCGAGCTCGAGTTGTCATTGTTCCGTCAGCGCTCGCAGGAGGCGCTGAAGCAGAAAGCCCGCCGGGGCGCGCTGTTCCTCGGTGTCGCCGCCGGCTATGTGAAGACCGGGCGCGAGCGGATCGAAAAGGACCCGGACCAGCGCGTGCAGGATGCGTTGATGCTGGTGTTCGCGAAGTTGGCCAAGCTGCAGAGCGTGCGTCAAGGTCCATGTGTGGTTCAGAGACGAAGCCATCGCTTAGCCCGTTAAGTCGCATGATTTAAAGGGGCGCCTCATCGCCTGGAAGCTGCCGCTCTACAATACTGTGCACAACGTTCTGACCAACCCGGTCTATGCGGGCGCCTATGCTTTCGGGCGCACGACAAGCAAGGTCATCATTGAGGAGGGCCGCAAACGCGTGCGGCGCGGGCTGCGGCGTCCGCAGAGGGAATGGGACGTCCTGCTCAAGGACCAGCACGAGGGCTACAATACGTGGCGAGTTCGAGAGGAACCAACAGGTGATTGCCAATAACGCGACCGGCAAAGGCAGCGCCACCGCCAGAGGAGCGGTACGGCACGGGGGATTGCTTCTCACGGGGCTTCTGCGTTGCGGTTATTGCGGCCGCAAGATGTATGTCGCCTATGGCGGCAGGGTGGGGCGCTATCACTGCGAGGGTGCGCTCGTCAATCATGGCACCAATCGGTGCAGCTCGTTGGCGGCTTGCGCGCCGTGAGGCTGTCGGCGCCGCGGTTCTTAGTGCCTTGAAGCCGCTCGGTATCGACGCCGCAACCAAGGCCCTAGTCTTAGTCTAGAGGTTCAAGCGAGCGAGACGTCAGCCGCACAAAGGCAGCTCGAGCTGGCACTGCAGCGGGCGCGTTACGAGGCTGCCCAGCGCCAGCAATACGATGCTGTCGACCCTGCCAATCGTCTGGTCGCTGGCGAGCTGGAGCGCCGCTGGAACAAGGCGCTTGAAGCGAAGCTCAAGATGAACGCCGCCGGCAAGCATTCGCTGGACAGTCCCCGACGATACTTTGACGCCGTCCGCGAGCTGGCGCGCCTGATGCCCGACTGCCAGATCGCGCGGCTCCTCAATCGCGCTGGTAAGCCGACAGGGCGAGGCAATGGCGGGACCAAGCGCGGGTCTGTTCGTTCCGCAGCCATCACGGCATTGCCGTCCATCGTCGAGCGAATGGGCTGAGCGGGGCGAGATTACGCTTGAAGCTGCCGCGCAAATCATGGATGTGAGCGTGATGACGGCTCTGCGCATGGCCCGCCTCGGCATCATCAAAGGGCGGCAAGTGTGCTATGGCGCGCCTTGGGCATTCAAGGCGGCGGATATCGCCTACTATCGCATCCAGAATGCCCCGCGCTAACAGCCGATCCCGCTCAACAGCGCTTTGATTTTCAATGACATAGAAAGTGAGCATTATGACTCGTGGCTGCTCGGCCACAGGAGCGTCGCGATCACCGCCCATTACCTGCGGATCAAAAAAGGTCTGCGCTACGTCGAGCCCCTTCGAGCTCTTTCCGCGTCCGGCGCCCACCTTGCCGCCGCCCGCCAAGCTGCAAATACTTCTGAGCGGGGCGCCGGTGGCCCGCTCGGGGCCGGAAGTGGCGGATATATTCCGCCGCTACTGCGGTGCCTATCGTGCGCAGCATGAAGCGGAGCTGTCGACCGCCCAGCGCCGCGTCATGACGTCGATCGAACTGTGCCGGACGGCGCGCTCGGCCGGCACGTCGAAGCAGGCGATCGCTGCGGCCACCGCCGCATCGCCTTCAACAGCTGCCGGACAGGCATTGTCCCCGCTGCCAATCGCTGGCCCGCGCGCAGTGGCTGGAGCACCGACGCGCCGAGCTTCTCGACACAGGAATACCGTCGCGTCGTCTTCACGCTGCCGGAAACTCATTGCCGCCATCCCGTATCAGAACAAGGGGCTCGTCTACAGTCTTCCGTTCCGCGCTGTCGGAGACGCTACGCACCGTCGCGGCCGCTCGCGCTACCCTTTGCCGGCACCAAGCCATGCAACTCCATATCGAGGAGATCAGCGCGTCGATAAGGGCGCGCTTGCCGTGCTCGTCATGGATCGGGTCGGATGGCACACCCCGCAAACCTCCGGGTAACGGACAACATCACGCGAATCCTCTAGCCGTCGCGGGCGCCGAGGCGTCTCCTCTCCGGCGACATAACGTATGACGATGTGAGGAGCCGTCCGACCATTTTGTCAGTTTTGTCGTGCCGCGACGCAGGTTTGTTTGGCCACTTTCTATTTTGCCTCAGCCCAAATAACTGAAAACATTCACCAAGATTGTTTTCTCCGCCTCGTTCCGCCATTGGCACGAATTTTGATGCCCTCATTGC
>NZ_JAMYMP010000072.1:0-7718 GCF_040318615.1 Mesorhizobium sp. M1078 | reverse complement strand
AGAACGCGCATTACTGGGTTTTCCAGGTGCCCGAGAAGGCCAGCGCACCAACGGAGGGGCGGCCATGACCACGCTACCGCAAATCGCGCTGGCGAAGCTGGCAACCCATGCAAGACGACAACGAAGAGCGCGAGCGCCTACGCATGCCCTGCCAGGAGTTCGGGTTCTTCTACCCTTGTTGAGCAGGGCACCTTCACCTCGAAAGAATTCTCGGCACAGCCTATCCAGGCTTCCCGACGGTTCTTCACGCTGCCAGTCAAGCAAGAAAATGGCCCCAAATCGTTGTGCCGACTCCATTGTCGAACAAAGGTGTACTCATGTCTAAGGAACTCGTGGTCAGACTGGACGACAAGCTGCGCGCGAAACGCGAAAGCTTTGACAAGATCCCGGTGGTTGATATAGCGCCGCTACTCGATGGCAGCAATAAACAGAGGGTGGCAAAGGAGATACGTTGGGCCTTGTCGAACACCGGGTTCATGTATGTGAAGAACCACGGTATTCCTCAGGATTTTGTGGATTCGGTATTCGATGTTAGCCGTCGGTTCTTTGATCTGCCCTTGTCGCAGAAGATGACATTGCACGTTAGCAAATCAGATGTGGCCCTCCGCGGATACATTGAGCCGTTCGGGGAGAACACCGATCCGGGCAAAACGAAAGACCTGAAGGAGTGCTTTGACTTCGGACCTGAACGTTCGACGCTGGAAGGTCCATTTTTTGGCCCCAACCAGTGGCCGTCAAGTCTGCCCGAGTTTCGGGAACTGACATACGGATACCATCAAAAGATGGTGGACCTCGCGAAAAAACTTTTGCAGGGCATTGCGCTCAGTCTGGACCTGTCGGAAAGCTATTTCGAAAGCCTTATGCGGCAACCAATCAGCATCCAGCGTCTGCTTCATTACCCGCCGCAGAGTGGCTATGTTGGCGAAGAGATCATCGGTATTGGCGCCCACACGGATTACGGCAGTCTGACCATCCTGGCGCAGGACGACGTGGGGGGTCTTCAGGTCATGAACCGAGATGGCGATTGGGTCGAGGGCATTCCGATTCACGGCACATTCGTAATCAACATTGGCGATCTGATTCAGCGGCTCACGAACGATCTCTACCTGGCGAACATGCACCGCGTGGTAAATAGCTCGGGCCGCGAGCGATACTCGATCCCCTTCTTTATCGACGCTGATTTCAATGCGATCATCGAACCATTGCCCTCATGTGTCACAGACAGCAACCCACTTCGCTACAAGCGGGTGACGTGCGGCGAGCACAAATTCGGGCGTTTCGTAGCAAGTTACGCTCACTTGGCCAGAGCGTGACGAGAGCGGACAGGCACTTACTCACGTGACAATGCCAGCCGCACTTCATTCCGGAGAGCTACAACCGTTCAAAAGTCCTTCGCGAGCCAGTCCGCAAACAGGCGAGCTTTCGAAGCCGCCCGCGGGCGGATTTTCAGAAAACTCCATGGGTGAGACAATACCGTCAGGCTCGGCGGCGATCGCGGCGCGGTCGTCGACAACGTCAGAGCCTTCGAGCGCAAGCGACCGTCAAGGAAATCCGATAATCTGCCGTGCTAACGCGTGGTCATTGCCACTCCGTCGAACCGTTCGTGTTGGGGGTCGACCGGACTGGCGAAGCTTGCGAGGGCATCACCGAGACCCTGAGGTCATCCTGCGCCAGTGGACAAGTGAGCCAGACCGAACGCGAGAAGTCGCCTCTCGCGAATGCGAGACGATCGCGCGGCCGCCTGCACCCTTCATATGTGAGCCGCGAGGCTTTGCTGCGCCGAACTTGTTGGCGATGATCCTGTTTGAGAAGATTGCCCACCATTAGCCGTTGAACCGGCAGAGCGAGCGCTATCACTGCGCGGGCATCGATCTGAGCCTCTCCACGCTGGCGGACCAGGTCTGCCCTGTGTCGGTGCTGAAGCCAGTGCACGCGCTGATCGAGGCGCATGTGCTTGCTGCGAAGCTGTCCGCATGATGACGACACCACCGTGGATCCTGGCGAGAGGCAAGGCCGATACGTTCGCAGCTAGGCAGAACTTCTTGGCCAATGCGAACCCGTGGCTGACTGCGCTGACCATGCGGATATAACCCAAGTGACGGGCTTCTTCAATGTGACGATTCCGCGTGTATCCACAAAGCTTGTGTCCGAAGCTGGACAAAGATGTCGGAAACCCGACGAAACGGTCGCCACGGCCGGGCCGGCTGTATTGGCGAGTGGTACACCAACGGTGCGCCAATTAGGCACGCACCTTGCGTGGGTCACGGCGGACGGGCGCAATCCGTCACGAAGGCCGGTGGTGACTGATCAGTCTCGCAACGTTAACGCGTATATACTGGCGGCGGTCGTTTATAGGAAAGAAAACGACGTGGGTACCCTGTTGTTTGGTTCGCGACTGCCGATCTGATTGGCTTTTTCAATGGTTCGTCAATATTATGATCTTCCGTCCCTGACTGGCCTTGAGGTATTCGAGGCATCGGCACGCCATCTCTCGTTCAAGGTTGCGGCTTCCGAGCTGGATGTAACATGCGGAGAGATCCGTCGGCAGATCAAAGCCATTGAGGACGAGCTTGGCGTTCCGCTGTTTTTGAAGCCTGGAGCCGACGTCGTGCTTACCAGCGCTGGCAAGGTCCTCTATAGCGTGCTGGCAAGCAGTTTTTCCAAGGCGTCCGATGTCGTCAGGACCATCAAACGCGGCGATCATTCCCGCATGTAACGATTGCCTCCACCGATGCGTTCGCGTCCATGTGGTTGATGCCGCATGCGGCGCTTTTGGTCACAGCATGGTGTATCAAAGTCGACCATGTGATTTCCGACAGTTCGCGCGATTATCCGCGCGCTGAAGTCGAGCTGCGTATCTGCTATGGCATCGGCTTATGGCCTGACGAGAGAGCGGAACTGTTGTTTGGCGATGTCATCTATCCTGTCTGCGGTCCCGGCTTCGCCCAGGAGCACAGCGATGTGACCGCCAAGTGCTTGCCCGAACTGCCACTCCTGGACGTTGAATGGGTCCAACCGGACTGGGTCGGCTGGGACGAGGTCCTACGCCGCGCCAGGATTCCCCACGGGCCACTTCGTGGCCATAGGTTCAGCAGGGTCTTCGTGGCTTTGCAAGCCGCCCAGGCTGATCAGGGCGTTGCCGTGGGCTGGCACCGGCTGGTGCGAACATCGGTCGAAGAGGGCAAGCTCGTCAGGATTACCGACCTCGAGCTGGACGCCCCGGGAGGATACTATCTGACGTGGAACGACAATCGGACCCCGCCGGCGGCCGAGCAGCTGCGCGAGTGGTTGCGAAAGATCTCGGCCGAAGAGCGGAACGCTTGAAGTTAGAACTCGCGCCGGCACACCTTTGCATGGCCCGGAGGCATAGCGGTGGGGTGATCGGCATCACGGGTTCGGGACGACGTTTACTGGGCGTGGATTCTTCCGAAATCCTCGATCTAGAATGGGAGCTTCGTGGCCGCTTCGCACTCCAGGACGGGATCAGGAAGAAATCCGATCAATTCTAGGTGCCGTCGCCTCATGCCTTAGCGGGCCGCGATCACTCAGAGCTGGCGGCGCAACTGGCAGCACGTCGTGCCGTTCTTCGCCTTCCCAGAAAGTGTGCGCCGGATCATCTACACGACGAATGCAATTGAGGCGTTGAACTCCAAGCTGCGCCGCGCCGTCCGCACCCGCGGACAATTCCCGAGTGACGACGCGGCGATGAAACTGCTATATCTGGTCCTGAACCATGCGGCTGAGGAATGGAAACGACCGCCGCGCGAATGGTTCGAGGCCAAGACCCAGTTCGCCGTTGTCTTCGGCGAGAGGTTCGTCAGCCAATGACGAGACCGGCCTCGCGCACAGATTTCCTGACAGTCCCGTCTTTTTTTGTGAGACAGCTTCTCCTCGTGCACGAACTCCCACACCGAGCGGTAGTCAACCTTCAGGCCGCGCTCACCCAGTTCGGCGATAAGGCCGCGCAAGGTGAAGTCCTTTTCCCGGCAGCGCTCGACAAGCCAGTCGCGCCACGCTCCCGATATCTTCTTGGGCTTGTAACCGCCCACTTGGCTGGGCGCCACGCTGCCGGTCCGTTCCACACGCTTCAGCCACTCAATGGCCGCGCTATAGCTGACACCAAATCGAGCCGCCGCTGCGCGCCGAGAAAACCCCTCGGATTTGACCGCACGAACAACCCGTTCACGAAGGTCCATCGAATAGCAACCAACCATACTGGCCTCCAGCTCCAGCCAGAAGGTTGAATCAAATTCCTCACCCGATTTGGGAATCCCTTATCGACTCACCGTAATTTCATCCCGCTCTAAAGCGTCAGCACAAACTACGCCTCAATCGGATCGATCAGCATATAATCGCTCTCGATGCCGAGCTCGCAGCAAGCATTGCGGCCGATCCGCAACTTGCCCGCCGGCATGAAATTATCTCCAGCATAGCTGGCCTCGGCCCACGCACTGCCAACCAGTTGGTCGCCACTATGCCAGAGCTCGGATCACTTGATAACAAACAGGCCGCATGCCTAGCAGGACTCGCTCCCGTCGCCCGCCAATCAGGGCAGTGGAAAGGCAGAAGCTTCATCCAGGTGGAAGGGCCATAGTTAGACGTGCACTCTACATGCCCGCTCTCGTCGCTGCCCGCTTTAACCCTGACCTCAGGGAAAAGTATCAGCACCTCATTGCATCGGGCAAACCAGCCAAAATCGCTATAGTCGCGGTTATGCGCAAGCTCCTCGCCACCGCCAATGCGCTCGTCAAAGCCGATCGCATCTGGGTCGAAAAACGTGCTTGATCACAACGGAAACTAATCGCAATGGTGACATCAAGTGTCTTGCACTTCTAAGACGCGTGTGCCGGCTGCAGGGTTGTCGCATGATGGAGCTTCGCGGGGAGAAGCCTTCATTTGACGCACTCAGCTGAGCCTGCGGTGCGACACCTAGCGGAATGGCTCTGTCCACGTCCTGGCACGGACGTGTCGGCGCGCTCAGAGACTGAACGCTATCCGTTGTCATGCTGTCGCTCCGGAATCCGGTCGAGAGCTCGCCGGTCTTGAGCATCGCATGCATTGTCAGTGCCAGTTTGCGGGCTAAGGGCGGCTCGTTTGAAGCCGATCCTCTCCCGGAGTCTCAGGCCCCAGGTCCGCAGGCTGCTGTCGGTGCAGCTGCGGCTCAGGATGACCGTCGCAGCTTCGTAGAGAAGGCCTCGCAAATGACGATTCGCCCCGTCGGGATATGTGGCCATCAAAGTCGACCTCTCCCGATTGGTATCGTCGGGTCGTCAGGCCAAGTCAGGCGCTACGGAGCGGGATTTTGAAGTTGTCCGGCTCCTCAATGGCGGTCACGAACGAAACGACGTCGCAGTGATCGCGCCGACCCCGCCCGGTTCAGCAGGTTCCCTAGCGTCCGGATAAAATTAATGCAGGACCCGCCCACGATGGGCATCGAATCCAACTCGCCACCGTCGAATGCAAGGCTTCCAAACTCGACAGGAGGCAGGGCAGCCTGAACGTCAGACCCAACCCTGAGCGTGTCCGGTCCTTCGGGGGCAACAATACTTTTCTGCGGCAAGTCTTCTCCGACATTTCAGCCAATGACTGGCTAATACAAATACACACGGCTCTATCTAGTAGTAAACGACATATTTCCAAAATAGAATGTTAACAAAAACACGTATTACACGGTGCAGAAATGGCGCCGGTGTAAAGAAGACTTAAACTTATTTAACAATGGACGTCTTGCCGAATCGTGTAATTTGTCCTCCTAATACCGAAGATCTTCGTGGCGCAGCCGCATGATCGGTTAGCCGCCGCAAGGAAGGTCGGCCGTCGCTTTGCGGGCCGGCAGGTCCCGTCCACCAGGCACCGATAGATGGACAAGTGTTTAGGTAGCACCAAACGGAGTAATCTAGTGGACACTCTGCATAAACCGGCAGTTAGTGAGCAAGCCGCACAAGAACGGATCAAGGCTTCACACGTGCTCCACGGCGGCGCCAGCCGGCTGGCGGACTACTATCGGGAATGGTCTAACTCTTGCCATCTCGATGTTGACCGCCAGGGGGTACTGCTGCCCCTCTGGTCGTAGCGGACCTGGCGGGCGCTGTGCAGGTGGCCTACGTCGATATAGACCGCGCAGCCGTGCCGATTTTGGATGCCGGTTGCGGAACAGGTCTTGTTGGTTGCCAACTGGTCTGTCTAGGTTTCCAGTCGATCGACGGCTTCGATCTTTCTGAGGCGATGGCCGAAAACGCCGGCAGCCCGCCGTTGGGAAAAATGTCGTGCCGCCATGTTTGGGGAGCGAGTTGGTGGTCCGATCGTGATTGCGAACGAGAACAGGCATTCTCTCAACTTGATTCATATCACCAACGCGGACGGTTCAACATGCCGCCACAAAAACGGGGCGTAAGAAAGTATGTAGCCGGTAATTTTTTCGGCTGCCAAAGCATCGCCAAGTCGATGAAGCTCGACGCCGACCGATAGAGGAGACGCAAATGAAACTGGCCGGGATCAATGTGTACAACGTCGATGTGCCTGCCGTCCGCCAATTGAAATTGGCATCGGCGACAGTGCTGCATCTGCAGAGTACGGTCGTCGAACTGATCACGGATACTCGTCTTGTCGGTTTTGGCGAGACCTGTCCGGCAGGCCCGATCTATCAGCCGCAACACATGCTCGGCGCAAGGGCGGCTCTCCAGGAGATCGGGTCGAGCCTGATCGGGCTAGACCCGCGGAATATCGGCCAATTAAATCGGGCGATGGATGCAGCGCTGAATGGCAGCAGGTATGCAAAGGCGGCCATCGACGTCGCGGCGTGGGACATCGCGGGCAAGGCCTACAATCGGCGAGTTTGCGACATTATCGGTGGAGCAACCGGCGACACAATTCCCGCCTACTATTCAATTTCGACGGCCTCGCCCGATGAGATGGCGCGGGAAGCCCGCGAGCGCCAACGGGAAGGTTATGCACGGGTCCAATTAAAAATTGGCGGCCGCGACGTCGAGGAGGACATCGAGACGCTCCACAAGGTTAAGGATGCGATCAAGCCGGGAATACGGATCGCAGCAGACGCGAACCGAAGTCTGACGAGCCGGGACGCAATGTTCCTCTCGCATCGTTGCAGGGAAATCTCGATGGTGATGGAGCAGCCTTGCAACACAATGGAGGACATCGCCGCCATCCGGCATCAGCTTTGCCATCCTGTTTACATGGATGAGTCGGCGGAGGACGTGAACAGCATTCTGCGGGCCATTTCAGGCGGAGTGGTCGACGGTTTCGGTATCAAATTGACGCGTGTCGGAGGCATTTCGGCACTCCGGACTATCCGTGACATCTGCGACGCCCGCAGCTTGCCGCACACGTGTGACGACACTTGGGGTGGGGACATCATTGCCGCAGCCTGTGTGCATGCGGGTGCTACCGTCGCGCCGTCGAGGTTCGAAGGCTGCTGGATCGCAGCGCCCTATATTCGAGGACATTTCGACGACGAGAACGCCGTTCGGATTGAAGCGGGCCGGATTCAGATACCGACCGGGCCCGGACTAGGTGTGACGCCGTGTAAGGTCCAGCTTGGCTCACCGATTATGTCATTTGGCTGACGTCAAATCGTGCATGGTTTGCGAGCCTGCCAGGTAGTGTGCTGAGAGTTCTGCAAATTCGCTGAGAGGGGGCGGTCATGGCAGGCTGGTGATTGTTCACGTCACCTGATTCCCGCGAAGGAACGCCACCATGAC
>NZ_JAMYMP010000071.1:0-8036 GCF_040318615.1 Mesorhizobium sp. M1078 | reverse complement strand
AAGATAGATTACACTGTTCATGTGCACGTCCTCCGTAGCTTTCCAACTTCGACGAACCTGCGATGTTCCGTAAGTGAGAGCATTTATCTCAGCCGAAACGAAGAGCTTCGTCAGGCACGCACCCAGTCACCAGTGAGTTGCCCTGTCCCTCGTGCGGAGCGCCAGTTGCTCCGTCCGAACGGGTGCGCCCGACCCTGCGGGAACGAGTGCCGGCTGCCTCCTCTATTGCAATCTTTGCCTATTCGGCGACCCCGCCTCGGCGTACCGGCGACCAAGGAGAACTCTCCCTTGCCATCAATTGACGGTCCGTCGCTCCAACGGCCCCGCGCTGGTTCGGCACCTTCAACGAAGCAATGATGAAGGCATAGGATACGGCTTGAGGGGCAAAGCGGCTTGTCATGCATGCCTGAGCTAGGCTACTGGCGAACGCGTCTCCAAGGCCAAGTCTCTACTTTGCAGAACGCCTCCCTACGCCCCCAGCGTCGGCTCCGTGTTCACCTCCAGCGCCTCTTCCGCTTCATCCTCTTCACCCAGCACCTCGCCATGAACCCCCAGCGGCCGCCCGATCCAGATCGGATCGACCAGATGGTCGCGCTTGGGGTTGGTGGTGTTGGGGTGGATGAGGATGCTCAGGCCGCCATGGTTCAGCATCAGCCAGGGGACGAGGGTGGCGAAAATCTCGGTGGCGAAGGAGACTTGGTACATGGCCTGTTCGTGCGGGCCGACCGGCTCGTCGCGCCAGTTGCCCAGGCGCACGCGGAAGCGTTCGCCGATGCGCAGGCGCAGCCATTCGGCGTGCTGCCGCTCGGCTTGCCCGTCATAGTAGATGTGGGCGTGATATCTGGCGATCTCGGCGAGAGGCCTTGGCGGGCTGGCGGTGTTCACCTTGATGGCTCCCTCGGTGATTGTCGTGCGGGCAGCGTATACGCAAGGGTGCGGGGTGGCCAAGGGGGCACAGCGTGTGCTCGTCATCTCGATTTCGGGCCAATCGCATATGGCGCTCCCGCACTCCGTCTCGGCTTCGCCGAGCCACCTCTACCCCCACATTCGTGGGGGAGAGGAAATGCTAACCGCCGAGGTCGCTGCCTTGAAAAGCTTGGCATTTCCTCTCCCCCATGGACATGGGGAGAGGTGGCCGCGCAGCGGCCGGAGTGGGGGTTGGCACCGCCGTGTGCTTATTGCCAGCGCTTCATCGGGAGAGGAAACGCTGATCGCAGAGGTCTCCTGCCACGATCAAACCCTGCCCATCAGCACCAGGATCAGCAGCACCACAAGCACAACGCCGACTATTCCGGACGGCCCATAACCCCAGGAGCGCGAATGCGGCCAGGCCGGTACGGCGCCGATCAGGATCAGGATCAGAACTATGATGAGAATGGTGCTGACGGTCATAAGAGTCCCTCGCTTTGCTCTTCAGATGCGAGGGGACAATGCAAAAGGCCGCCCGGTTGTTCCGGACGGCCTTTTGTCTGCCTGGGGAAAGCTGGGCTATTCCGCGGCTTTGGGGAAGGCGATTGCCGGCTCGTCGAGCGGACCCGGTCTTGGCCCTGCGGGCGCACTCGGCTTCTTGTCGCGTCCGAACAGCCGGCGGAAAAAGGCGTAGAAGCGGCTGTTCTTGCTGCGCGTGAAGATCATCAGCATGGACGGCGTCACCACCAGCGTCAGCAGCGTGGCGAAGGACAGGCCGAAGACGATGGCCGAGGACAGCGAAATCCACCATTGCGTCGACGGCGCGTTGATCGTCGTCTCGTGATGGAAGATTTCAAGGCCGAGGCCAAAGGCGATCGGCAGCACGCCAAGGATGGCCGAGACCGCCGTCAGCACCACCGGACGGGCACGTTCGCGGCAGGTCTGCAGCACCGCCTCCATCTTGTCCCAGCCCTCTTCGCGCAGCCGGTCATAGGTGTCGATCAAGACGATGTTGTTGTTCACCACCACGCCGGCCAGCGCGATGACGCCGATGCCCGACATGACGATGCCGAAGGCTTCGCCGGTCAGCAGCAGCCCCAGGAACACACCGATCGTCGCCATGACCACGCAGGACAGCACCAGAAGCACGCTGGTGAACTTGTTGAACTGCATCAGCAGCACCAGGAAGATCAGGAAGATCGCCGCGCCGAAGGCCTTGCCGAGGAAGGCGCTGGCTTCGGCGCTGTCCTCGTTCGACCCCGCCAGCTTCCAGCGTATGCCGCTGTCGAGCTTCATGTCGGTGACCGCCTTGGTCACCTCCGCCTGCACCGCCGCAACCTGGTTACCGGCGGCGACGTTGGCCTGGACGACCACTGTGCGGGCGCCGTCGATGCGGTTGAGGATGCCGACGGTCGGCTCCGGCTTGCGCACGACGAAGTTCGAGATCGGCACCGAGCCTTGCGCGGTCTGCACCCGGAGCTCGTCGAGCGTCGATAGCGTGCGCCGGTCTTCGGGCAGGCGCAGGCGGATATCGACGGCATCGTCGGCGCCGGCCGGCCGGTACTCGGACAGCTTCAACCCATTGGTCACCAATTGCACCACGGTGCCGACGGCGGTCGGGCTGATGCCGTACTGCGCCGCCTTGGCGCGGTCGACCTCGAGCGCCCAGTCCACGCCGGGCGGCGGCAGGCCGTCGGAAACGTCGATGACACCGGGCACCTTGGCGATGCGCGCCGCGACCGCACGGGCCTGGTCGTCGAGCCCTTTGGGATCGATGGCCGAAAGCCGGAGCTGCACCGCCTTGCCCGTGGGAGGACCGGCCTCCGGCACGCGCACCTCGACATCGACGCCGGGAATGCCGGCCATGACGGTGCGCAGCTCATCCAGGATATGGTTCGCCGATTTGCGCTCGCGCCAGTCGATGAACTCATACTGGATGACGCCGACGACATCTTCCGGCACGTCCTGGCCGCCGCCTTGCGTCTTGCCGACGCGGGTGTAGACCGATTTGACGCCGGGCCAGCCGAGCAGCCGGTTTTCGGCGATCCTGGTCGCCGTATCCATTTCGGCCAGCGAGAGATTGCCGCGGGCATGCACATAGAGCAGGCCGTAATCGGGCTCGACGCTGGGGAAGAACTCGACGCCGGCGCCATACTTCGAATAGGCGAAGCCGACGCCGGTGAGCAGCACGGCTGTGAGCACCAGCACAGTGATGGGGAAGCGCACCGCCTGCTTGACCAGCGCCATGTACCAGCCGTCGCGATTGTGTTCCTCGTGATGCTCCGGCGCCTTGGCGAAAAGCGCGCCCAGCGTCGGCGCGAACACCAGCGCATAAAGCATCGAGGCCGACAGCGTGACGATCAGCGTGATCGGCATGTATTTCATGAAGTCGCCGATGATGCCGGGCCAGAACAGCAGCGGCGAAAACGCCGCGATGCGGGTCATGGTCGCGGCGATGACCGGACCGGCCATGCGCTTGGCGGCCAGCGTGAAGGCTTCCGCCTTCGGCATGCCTTCGCCCATGCGCCGTTCGGCGAACTCGGTGACGATGATGGCGTCGTCGACCAGCATGCCGACCGCCAGGATAAGGCTGAACAGCACGATCATGTTGATGGTGTAGCCCATCATCGCCAAGAGCAGGATGCCGATCAGGAACGATGACGGAATGGCAAGCCCGATCAGCAGCGAGGCGCGGCCCGACAGCGCATAGAGGATGACGATGAACACCAGGATGACGGCGATCATCACGTGGTTCTGCAGATCGCCCAGAAGCTGGTTGACGAAGACCGACTTGTCCTGCGTGTAGGTGATGTTCATGCCTTCCGGCATGGTCTTGACATAGGCGTCGGACACTTCCCGCACCTTGGCCAGCGTGTCGATCAGATTGGCGCCGATGCGCTTCTTGACTTCGATGGCGATGGCCGGCTTACCGTTGAGGCGGGTGATGGTCGTGGCATCGGCAAAGGTCGACCGGATCGTGGCGATGTCCTTGGCCTGGACGACGGCGTTGGGTCCGGCAACCACCGGCAGCGACGCCACATCCTCTGGTGTTTCGATCAGCGACGGCACCTTGACCGCGTATTTGCCTTCCGAACCCTCGATGTTGCCGGCGGCGACCAGGCTGTTGGAAGCGCCGACGGCGCCGATCAGCTGGTCGAGCTGCAGCCCGTAGGACGACAGCTTCATCGGGTCGATGACGACCTCGACGAGATCGTCGCGCGCGCCTTGTATGGTGCCCTCAAGAACGCCCGGGACTTCCTCGATGCGGTCGCGCAGTTCGCGCGCCGCCGCCGTAAGCACACGCTCGGGCACATCGCCGGACAGCGTGACGACCAGGACGGGAAACTCGGAAATGTTGACCTCGGTAACAACCGGTTCTTCTGCCGCTTGGGGAAGGTCAGCCTTCGCGTCCTGAACCTTCGAGCGTGTATCAGTCACCGCGGTGTCGACTTTTATAGACGGCAGAAACTCAAGGAAGACAAAGGCACCGCCCTGATAGGCGGATGATTTCATCTCCTTTAACCCCTTGAGACTCTTAAGCTTTGCCTCCAGAGGCCTAAGCAGAAGTCTTTCAGCGTCTTCGGGCGCGATGCCTTGATAGGCAACATTAATATAAACATAAGGGGTAGGAACGTCGGGTTCCGCTTCCTTCGGCGTCGACTGATAGGCGACCCAGCCCGCCAGCAGCAGGAACACCAGCACCGCAATGGTCAGCCGGGCATTGTTGATCGCGAGTTTGACGATATCCATGGCCTGTTCTCAAGATTTCAGGAGCCGCATTGCGGCCGGTTGTCCCCGCCCCGGCTGTCCCCGGCCGGGGCCGTTCCGGCGCTACTGCGTTGTCGCTTCGCCCAACAGCTTCTGGATGGTCGCCTGGTCGGCCTCGACCGGCTTGACTACGTCGCCTTCCTTGACGAGTTCCTGGCCGGCGACGATGACG
Source organism: Mesorhizobium sp. M1078 (assembly GCF_040318615.1). Classification (NCBI taxonomy): domain Bacteria; kingdom Pseudomonadati; phylum Pseudomonadota; class Alphaproteobacteria; order Hyphomicrobiales; family Phyllobacteriaceae; genus Mesorhizobium; species Mesorhizobium sp. M1078. The sequence continues at coordinate 3,187 of NZ_JAMYMP010000071.1, read as the reverse complement.
CGGGCATCGGCTGGAATGCCGCCAAGCACCAGGCCCTTCGGCGAGTCGTCAACGAGGTCGATCGGGAAGAACACCACCTTGTTGTCCTTGTCGACGGCACGGATGCCAAGATCGCCCTTGTCGCCCAGCGTCACCACGGAGCGCGGCAACATGACGGCGTCGGTCGGCTGCGCGCTGAGCGCAATCTCTGCCGTCATGCCGGCCGGCACCGAGCCGTCGGCATTGGGGACGGCGATCTCGACGCGGAAGGTTCGGGTGGCCGACGAGGCGTCGCGGCTGATGTAGCGCACGGTGCCTTCGACGGTCTGGCCGCTGACCAGCCGGACAGTGGCCTTGTCGCCGAGCTTGAGATAGCCGAGGTCGCGTTCGCTGACTTCGCCGCGCGCAATCACCGGATCGAGCTTGAGGATGGTTGCCACCTCGCCGCCCTGCATGACGGAACTGCCGAGCTCCACCGGCACCCGGTCGATGACGCCGTCGAAGGGCGCCTTGACCAGATTGCGGTCGAGCTCGGCCTGCGCCGTTTCCAGCTGCGACTGCGCAGCGGTCAGGTTCGAACGCGCCGTGTCGAGCTGCAGCTTGGGCAGATTGCCGGTCTTCATGAGCCGCAGCGATGCGTCGAGTTCAGCCTGGCGCTGCACGACGAGCTGCTTGGCATTGTCGACCATCGAGATCTTTTCTTCCGCCGCAAGCATCAGCACCAGATCGCCGGTCTTGACGTGATCGCCCTGCTTGACCGGCAGCTTTTCGATGACGCCGGCGACACGCGTCGCCAGCACGGCACGCTTGTCGGCCTCGGTCAGCCCGGAAATGCGGATGGCGCGGGCATAGGTCTTGCGCGGCGGCGTCACCACCGCGACGGTGCGCAGCGGCGCCTTCGGTTCGGCCTCGGCCGCCTTGGCTGCATCCGGCGCCTTGGCCTGATCGCCGGTCTTGGCCTGATCGCTTGTCTTGGCCTGATCGCCTGCCTTGCCAGCACCTTCGACAGCGGCGCTGCCGACGGACGAGAACGCGCCTGTTCCCATCCAGGCGGCGAAGCCGATGAGCACGACAATAGCGGCAAGCTTGTGAAACCTGATCTTCGGCATCATTGTTTTTCCACTGCGGGGTTCGGCCAAGTCGTTATCCAACAGGGTGTCCGTCGTCTAACAGCTACCGTGTCTTCCAACTCGGGCGCGTCGCCGATATGGGTGCGCGCCAGGCCGTGTTCAATTTGCCGTGAACGGCGAAGCCGCGCTTCTACATCAAAGTTGCATCGCAATACAGTCGAAAAGTTGCAGGAACATTGTGCCAGGCGATGTAGTGTGGCCAACGGGAAACGGTTTTGTCAGCGCCCCGTCAGGGGGCGGAACGACAGTCTCGGAACCATACGGATGTTGGAGGCGCTTTGTTTTCAAGGCGTTTTGAGCACTGATACCCCCCTGTGCCCGCACTAGTTTTTGACGCTCAAATGTGGGCGCGACCTGCGTAGCCACTCAGTGAATGGCAGCAGGCGTCAGTATGATTTTGTATACCGTCACACGCAACGGTTGTTCCGGGACGGAAAGTCATCGGCGCTACTCCGATATTCCGAACACTTCGCTGATCGTCTTGATCGATCCGGGCGGACTCAGGCCCGCCGGCGTTCCGCGTCCGGCTTCTTGCGGGCGGCGAGAAATTCCTTCACCCGCCGTCCCGGTGCCGGCCCGCGCACCGGTTTGAAGCCGTCATCGAGTTCGCCGGAAAGATCGAGCGTCGGCCGCTTGCCGACGGCGTCGTAATTCTCCTCCAGCCAGTCGCTCGCCGCTATGCGGCCAAGGTCGCGCAAATAGGTCAAAAAAGCCCATTCGGCGTTGACCTTGGATGACGCCGACAGATCCTTGAACGCTTCGTCGGCATCGATGCGGTGCATGCGGATGTCGCGGTATTCGCCAGGCGGCAGCCGGCCGGCGGCGATCAGCTCCTTGACGAAGGCGATCGAGCGGAATTCGTTCAGCAGCCCGGCATTGAAGGTGATCTCGTCGATGCGGTTCTGGATTTCGTTGGCGCTTTTCGGCGTGCCTTCGCGCACCACAGGATTGATCTGCACCAAAAGCACATCCTCCGTCGCCGCCGTCTTGAAGAACGGAAACAGCGCCGGATTGCCGCCATAGCCGCCATCCCAATAGGGCACGCCCTTGATCTCGACGGCGCGGAACAATTGCGGCAGGCAGGCCGAGGCCATCACCGTGTCGAGGTCGATCTCGCCATCGGAAAAGACGCGCAGCTGGCCGGTCTCGACATTGGTCGCCGAAATGAACAGCTCCATCGACTTGCAGGCGTGCACATTTTTGAAATCGATCTCCTGCTCGACCACGTCACGCAGCGGGTTCAAGCCCAGCGGATTGGCGACATAGGGCGAAAACACTCGGGACATGGTGTCGAAGAAGAAATAGCCGGGGGTGTTCTCGATCGACCAGTTGCCCCAGGCGACGTCCCACGGCATGCGCTGCACCGGGCTGAAGCGGCCCTTGGCCGCCACCGCGCGCCAGAAGTCGTCGAGCGTTTGCCGTGCACCCTCGACGCCGCCGCGCACAAAACCATCGGCCAGCGCCACCGCATTCATCGCGCCGGCGCTGGTGCCGGACACGGCTGAAATGTCGAGCCTGCCATCCTCCAGCAGCCGGTCGAGTACGCCCCAGGAGAAAGCCCCGTGCGAGCCGCCGCCCTGCAGCGCGATGTTGATCTTCTTCGTTTCCTCCGCCTTGCCGTTTTTCGTCATGGCGTTCCTGTTCGGTTTGGTCGCTGCTGCCTCATTCCGCCCGGAAATCGGGCGGGTTCGACGGCAGCGGACTTATATTGCAGTGCAGCATATAAGGGATGACCAAGGCAAGAACACGAACACGGTCGCGTGATCACATGAAATTTTGGTCATGGGGAATGGTCCTCCACGCCCAGGTCTTGGCCCTACGAATACCCCCACCCTTGATCCCTCCCCACAAGGGGGAGGGAGACTTGGTAGACGCTGATCTCAGCAAACCACCGACGTTTCGGCGGCGCGCGGCAGCTTCCCTCCCCCCTTGTGGGGGTCCGAAGGACGGGCGAGACCCGTGGCTCGCCCCGGCAAGCTAGGTGTTTAGTCCCAAGGTTGGATGGGTTGGATCGAGCCTGAATCGTTCGGGCTCTTTTGTCCAGATTTTGCAGATGTATTCAAAGGGCGTGAGGCCCT
>NZ_JAMYMP010000070.1:0-8055 GCF_040318615.1 Mesorhizobium sp. M1078 | reverse complement strand
AAGCAGAATGTCTTTGACGGCAGCGCTGGTCGATTTACCTTCTGTCTTGGTCATGGTGGCGTTCCTTCCAGGGAATCGGTGACGTTGAACATCACCAGCCTGCTATGACCGCCCCCTCTCAGCGAATTTGCAGAACTCTCAGCACACTACCCTCGACTATTGACCCGGACCAGGGTTCTCTCGGTCTGGTTTTGAGCGAGGGGGGAAGCAATACGATTTCCTGGACGTGCCGCTTGAGGCGTTTGTCGCGTTCAAATCTGCCTTCACCAAGGGCCGCTATTCAACAATCACATCCGCAACCAACTATGCATTCCGGCTCGCCCAAGAAAAGGCTGCAGGCTCCTTGGACGATTAAGGGAGGTTCTTTCAGAAAAACGGCCCGCGCTGATCGAAGGGCGCGGGCCGGTCCGTTGCCCCCGGTCGGCAGCGGGAGGCATCCATTCCGGCCGGTGCAAACCGGCCCCTCCCGCCACAATTAGCAACCTTCGGCAGTCGTTTTCATCTGTCCAGGGGCTGCGGACTTGGCACTGGTGTCATCCTGTTGACCAGGAGCGGCCTGCTTGGCACTGCCACTCTGCTGGCCCGGCGCACAGTCCTTCGCTGAGTTCGAATTGGTCGACTTCGTTGTGGTCGAATCCGTGTTGTTATCTGTCGTCGGCATCGTTGTGGTAGTGGAGGAGCCACTCGACGTCGTCCCTGTTGTCCCTGTCGTCCCCGCGAACGCAAGCCCGCTGGAAAGAGCCATCATGGCAGTGGCAAAAAGAAGCCGTTTCATTCTTCATCTCCTAATGGCAAGTAATGTCCCTTCCATTCGATAACGGGGGATGCGAAGGATCGGTTCCAACGCGACCTTGTCTTGACCGGCAGCTTTGGGGCGGCCGTTAGCGGACTGGCAGCCTTCAGGCGGCGGATCTTCGGTAGCTGACATTCCGGCTAGCGCGGACATCGCCTCCCCATGGGCAGAAATTAGTCTCCTGGGGCCCGCCCACGTTTCTCTCAAGCCACCGATTTCATGGCCGACAGGTTATCACGATGTGTCTGAAGGTGGAGAAGCTGATCGTCGCCCCTTGGTTGTGCAGCCCTTCAGCCGTGGGCCAACCTCCCAACACCCTTGAAAAGGACTTGAAGTCGTCCCGCACCGGAGCGAACGTCTTCGGATGATCGGGATAACACGGCGGTCACGAGACACCTGTTCCCGCGTCTTTTGCTCGCTCGCCGGCGCAGCGGCAAATTGATCATAGACGGTACTAAGTGGTCTTGCTGCTCCGGCATCTCGCCGTGAGGAAGAAATGACGCTGAGGATGCCCAACTGTCGTCGGGTCCGCTGGCCGCGCTTATGGGTCACGCCGCAGGCGTTGCAATCCCTTCTAAAGCGATGATCCTGGTGTTAGCGGAACGTTTGCGGATCTCGATCAGCCGGGCGTATTCCGGCGAATTATACCAGCCCATCAATGACGCCATGTCGGGGAATTCGACAATGACCAGTCGGTGTGGATCCCAATCACCTTCCAAAACCTTGGTGGCGCCACCGCGGCCCAGGTACCGCCCACCGTACCGCTCTTCGGTAGCGGGAACGTCCCGCCGATATTCCTCGAACAAGGCAGCGTCTTTTACGTCTACATCCGCTATCAGATAGGCAGCCATCTGTGTTTCCTCCTTAGACCCCGCTCGCCCTCCTCGGCTTCGGCGTCGTCGGTCCGCACCCTAACGACGATCTCCGTGGCGACATCCAGCGCCAGCGCGCTTTTCGATGATTGTTGGCGCTGCCACGCTTTCCTTCTTTCGCATGGTTCGCAAAGATTAGCATGATCGCATGCTCTCGTGTCTGGCGGTCTCCCTCAAAGCGTCATCGAGCGCCCTTCAGATGAGACACCGCCGTCTCGACAGGTAGGCTCGGCAGGGTTCGGTATTTCTTCGGTTCTTTTCAACCAAAGCTTGTCGAAAAGCGCGAATGAAAATAGGAAATATGCAACCTGAAAGATGATAAAAATCAGCAAGGTCCATGCAAGGGACTTCCAGAACGAATCGGTCGCTAGGTAAATCCAGGTCGCTACCACGGTCGACGTGGCAAACATCCCAATCAGTAATCGCGGAAAAAACATCATGTTCAATGCCGCCCCATAGCTGGACCGACCGGTCTCACGTCTACTCCCCAGAAGAACGTAAGGTTTCACTAAATTAGTAATTGAGCAAGCACCAATGGCCAGAACCAAACCTTCCGAACAGCTTTCCCGGGCTGAAATCGAGCGCTTCCTGGCGGCAGCCGAAGCGCTGCACAAGAGCATATTCGGGTCGCTGTGCGTACCACAGCGAGCATGCCAAGCTCTGTGAGGTCCATCGACCCCTTTCGAAGGCGATCGAGAACATCACCGGCCACAAGGCGCAGTTCATCCAAAGGAACGGGACAGGGCCGTCTCAGCCGCGCGGGAGCCGTCTGGCTAGCCGCCGGTCAAGTCCTATAAGCTCGGATGCGAAGCTTCGCTTCTCTTCCCGCAGGTATTGCGATGCATTTTAAGCGCTTGAGTTTGCCGGCGGTCTTCTCGAAGCGTACACTTTAATACCTGGGGGGCGAAGCCCGCCAGCCGAACGGTTGCCCTCCGCTCGCAGCCAACCGGCTCCGTGGCTCGGTGAATGGCTAGCACTGTCGCAGCAGTCCTCCGAACGCAGCCCGCCATGGCGGTGGCCGGCTTAGCAGTCTGATGCCCCCTCGCGGGCGAGATTGTCCACGTCGAGCGGATTGCTGACCAGTTTCAGCGCGCCGTCCGGGTTGCGCGGCCATTCCGCTTCCGGGCGATCCCAATAGAGTTCTACCCCGTTGCCGGGGATCGCGCACATAGATCGCCTCCGAGCCGCCATGGTCATTCGCGCCGGTGAGCGTCACCCCTGCTGCTCGCAGGCGGCGCAGCGCAGCCGCCAACGCCGCCCGTGTCGTATAGAGAAAGGCGACATGGTGTAGGCCCGTCGTGCCAATCGGGGGCGCGGCGCCGCCGCGGCTTTTCCAGTTAGTGAGCGCCAGATGATGGTGATATCCGCCCGCCGCGAGAAAGGCAGCCTCCTCGCTTAGCGACATGGTGACGCCGAACCCGAGGGCACCGCAATAAAAGGCTAGCGATCGCTCGATGTCGGCGACGTTGAGATGGACGTGACCGACCCGAACGCGCGGGTTGATGGCATATTTTTCGACGACGCTGGCGGCGTCATTGGGATTGATCGATTGATCGTTCATGGCCTCCGCTCCCCTGCTGGCGATTTCCACAAGCGAAATCATCGCGCAAATGCATTGCCCGGAAAATATGAGATGACTGGAATGAGCATCCCGTTTTCTGCATAATCCGGGAATGCGCATCGACGAGATATGTTCGGCTGACGGCGTCAGTGGAAATCGCGCAGACGCTTCTACCGCCTGTTATTGCAGCGTTCCGTAAGGCTTATCCGGCGGTTGCCGTTGATCTCGTCGTCACCGACCGCGTTGCCGATCTCGTCGCCGACGGCATCGACCTCGCCGTGCGCGTCGGCCCGTTGCGCGATTCCAGCCTGATCTCACGCGCTTTCGTGACGGGTCCTTCAGGACTGTTTGCTTCCCAGGCCTACCTCGACCGCCGGGGCACACCTGTCTCACTGGAGCAACTCGAACATCACGATCTCATCGCCCCTCAGCAAGGCATGGGCGCGACCGCTGCCGATGCTGGCGGGCGACCGGAGGATCGGTGTTGACCTGACAGGGGGCCTCGCCTGCGATGATCTGCTAACGGTGAGGGCGCTCGTGGCGATGGGATTGGGCATCAGCTTTCTTCCAGGCTATCTCGCCCATCAGCTCGATCTGGTGCGGGTACTCCCCGAACTGCGTTCACCGTTTACCGGCCTATTCTTTGCTTATCCGGCACAGATCAGCTCATTCAAAGCCCAATCTTCGGTCTGGATACCCTCGATTCACCGCAAGTCGCACAAGTACGTCGCGAAATTCGTGTGCTGAAGGGGCTGCCTGCGAGCGACAGCAGGGAAATGAAAATCGACGTTCAACCTGCAAAGACCGCAGCGGGACGCGCCAGCCAAATCCGCGCGCGCGAGGCGCAACTCTCGACTCTCGCAGACCGCTCCAGCGTCCCAGGCTATTTGCAGCCAACGAACAAGCTCCTTGAGCGCATTGCCGCTGAACTTGAATCCCCGGGAAATGCGGAGAGATCGGGGGCCAAAGCGCTGCAACAAGTGGTCAAGAACACCCGGTCCGCGAAGAACAAATGATCCGGCTCTTGCGAAAACGGGGAGCGGCATCTTTCCCGACAGACTTTGTCGGCGCCAAGCTCAGGGAGAAACACGTCGATCTCGTCGAGCGCTATTTTGCAGGCATCCTCGCGGGTAAACCGATGGTGTTCGTTTCCGCAAAATGGAAGTCGGCCAAGACGAAGGTGCGGGCGGATGCCGCTGGCAAATGTGCATATTGTGAAGCCGCGACGTCGACGGTCGCACATGGCGATGTCGAACATTTTCGCCCGAAGGGCATCTATTGGTGGCTGGCCTATGACTTCGACAATTATCTGTTTGCCTGCCAGATTTGTAATCAAATCTACAAGAGTGATTCTTTCCCAGTAACTCCCGACGTTCGTCTGGCCGCGCCGGCAATGCCCGCGGCGATCCCCAACCAAGCCGCCGCCTTAGTCGCGCTCGCTACGACACTCATGGTTGATGCATCACTAGCCACGGATGACGACGTCCGTGGACGATGGGGCGGCGAAGACGCTGACTTTGTCCATCCCTACCTGGAGGATCCGGAAATCCTCTTCATCTATGAAGTCGACCCCAGCAACGAAGAGGTCTGGCTCCGGCCCGGCAACCACGCACGCTCGGCTCGGGCATACGCGGCATCAGAAAAATTCCTTGGACTTAACCGCGAAGAGCTTCGGCGCGATCGTTATGGATTTTATTCGACGTTGGCGGTCTTTAAGACCGTGGTCGACAACGGAGCCGTCCCTCCGGGAACTCTCAAGGCCATCGACAAAGAGCTCACTCGTCTGACGCTGCCAAAAGCCCCGTTTGCCGGGATGTCCCGCTATTTTCTTCGTACGTGGGGATTACTTTAGTCTGGCAGCTTAGCCGCCCAGCTTCTCCGCTCCGATCTATGCGAGCCTGGTCGAGACCGACACCGAGGGCGACTTCTAGCTCATCTAGTCCCGCCGCACCGCAAAGTGCCCGAAGCCGCACCGCAAAGCGGGGCTTCGCCATGTTCAGGTCAGGCGCAGCCTAGGCCTGTGTCAGACGCAGCAGGCTAGGCTTTGCCCGGCGCCTTGCGCGGCTTCTTCATCGGCGACTTGATTGCCGTAGCAGTTGTTCTTGCCGCCGCCGCCCGTATGGTCGGTTTCCGCTTTTCGGCGGACGTGGCAGCCGGCGTTTTGCGCCCTAGTCCACTTGATTTCGCCAATGCCGAGCGCGTGGCCGCATAGTTCGGCGCCACCATCGGATAGTCCGCTGGCAGGTTCCACTTCTGACGATATTGGTCAGGGGTCAGGTCAAAGTGCTGAAGATGCCGTTTGAGCGATTTGAATTTCTTTCCGTCTTCCAGACAGATGATGAAGTCAGGTGTCACCGATTTCTTGATCGAAACTGCCGGGTCCTGTTTTACCACAGGTTCTACCGCCGGCGTGCCGATGCCATTCAGGGCGGCATGGATGTCGCCGATTAGTTTCGGCAACTCGCCAACCGGTACTGGATTGTTCGATACATAGGCGGCGACAATGTCAGCCGCTATCGACACGGTATCCAGTTTGTTGCCTTGCTCGAGAGCAGTGGTCATATGATTTCCCTTTTTTGTATCGGATGAATTGAGCGACGTTTGATTTTTCTGCCCTGCCCACGACGCAAATAGTACATTTCTTCGTTAAATCCACCTCTCTTGCGCGACATGACAAGAGTAAGTTTCGCTTCTGTCGTCCCATCGGCTGGGATGCTTTTGCCTATCTCATCTAAAGCGAGGAGCTTCCTTCAGTTTTCCGCCCGTTCCAGCTGTGCAGAGCAATGCCGCTGGCTCGCGCCCTGGCTACAGAGTTTCTATCAACGCGCAGTGTGCACGATCGCATCTTTGTAGCGTGGGAGGTTTCGAGGGGAGCACGATCTGGCATTTGAAGTTTGCTCATAAGGGAGCGCCTGCTTTGACGAGCTTCGCCCACTCAAGCCTTGCGCCCTTCATCATCTGGATCAAGGCTCGCGAGATAGGATTTTCGCCGGTAGCGACGAAGATCGCGAAAGCTTCCCGCGCAAGCGCTTGACTGCGGCGTCGGCGCTGGCGCACCGGCGGAAGTCTACTGTTCGGGCTCGTGCCGACCGCTGCTCGCTCCAACTTTGGCTACGTTCGCGGTCCCATCTGCTCTTCACGCCGTCAGCATCGAACGCCTGCCTACCCTTCGCAGTCCATAATCGTTGGGCTTGCTCGCCTTCATGGCTTTGCAGCTTGGCGGCGATCCAAAGCAGCGCGCCGTAGATGGTAGCGCGATCGTCATTGGTCAGATCAACGATGCCTGCCTTGACGACGAGACCGCCAAGTTCGATGAGCTGCCGGGTACGCTTGCGACGCTCGACCTGCCACGTGCGCATGTCATTGCGAGCCCGTGCCGCCTGCCGGCGATTCTGGGCCGCCCGGTTGCGCTGGAGCGCCGCGTGGGTTGCGCTGAGATGCCGGAGCAGCTCGCCGGGACCGGCTCTCGAAAAACATCACTTCACGCTTGGCCCATGCCTCAAGCTGGGTGTCTTTCGTCTCGGTGATTGCGACCAGTGCACCGGCCAGTTCGTCGGTGCTGAGCTGATCGGCGCCGGTGGCGATCACCAGTTCGCCAAGCTGCTGCATCTTTCGCGTTTTGAGCTCTCGCGCTTTTTCTTCCAGCGCCTTCAGCTCGGTGTCGAAATCGCGTGGTTTGCGCATGACTGTCTCCATCGGCTGTCGATGCGGCGATGATAGGCGAGCGTCCGCCGGAAGGCTTCAGGGTTGCCGAGACAGCCCGGGACGGGCTGGTCCATCCCGAGATTTTTTCGAGGGAGGGCGCGCTTATACGTCGTGCCGACGTACGCTTTGACGTGCAAATGATCCCGTCGCGATGGCGATCTTTCATATTCACGTCAAGGTGATTGGCCGCAAGGCTGGCAGCAGCGCGTTGGCTTCTGCGGCCTACCCATCGGCTTCGCGACTACGCGACGAACGGATCGAACACACTCATGACTTCTCCGCCAAGCGCGTGTCGTCCATCTCGAGGTGATGCTGCCGGAGGATGCACCGGAGGCCCGGCGCGACCGTGAGAGGCTTTGGAACGATGTCGAGGCGTTCGAGGTTCGGAAGGATGCCCAGCTTGCCGGCGAGGTGGGGTTTGCGCTCCCGCGTGAACTCAGCCAAGGCATCCAACTGGCGCGCGACTTTGTACAAGTCGAGTTTGTCAGCAAGGGCCGCTAAACTCCGAACCCGGCGAGGCGTCAGCAAGAGGACCGTTCAGGCAAGTCCCATATCGTACGTGCGCGGGCGTCAGATTTGGGACGATCGTTCGAAGCTGTGGGCTCGGCGTTCGCTATCGCCGTTTGGCCAAGCGCACGCCAGCGCCACTGCCATTTTCCGAAATGAACTCGATGCCTGCCCTTTCAAGGGCACTACGGATCGCGTTCCGATTTGCTACGGTGATCGGAGGGACGCCATCTGCAGCTTCTGCGCGCCTAACTGTCGCCACTCCCACGCTAGCTGCATCGGCCAAATCTTCGGCACTCCAACGTATCAACGCTCGCGCTGCTCTGATCTGGGCGCCGGTAATTTCTTTCATATCATCTAATTTCGAGTTGATCACTTATGGCTCACATGATATGAAATCACTCACGTAAGCCTTTCTGCCGCCAAAGTTCATAGGGCAGGGGCTCACGTGTGGACTCGCGAGGAACGTGCGTCGGCAGTAATCCCGGCCTGACCACAACCAAGCTTTGGGGAACTCGGGTCATGGCTGATTCCGACAATACCACGACTTTGCCTCTCGTCATCCGCAGGTTGCTACTTGCGGCAAGCGCAATTGCGACAACATATCTTTACGCGAA
>NZ_JAMYMP010000069.1:0-8663 GCF_040318615.1 Mesorhizobium sp. M1078 | reverse complement strand
AGGCCAACAGCTTCGCCTGTTCAATGCCCACCATGACGAGTACGGCTTCCAGCCGATCGTCGTGTTCGATGGTGCGGGACGGTTCGTCAGCGCGATCCTGCGACCGGCCAAGCGGCCGAGTGGGGCTGAGATCCGCCCCCACCTGCGCCGTCTGGTGCGGGCGATCCAGATCAACTGGCCGAACATTCGAATCCTGCTCCGCGGCGATAGCCCTTATTGCAACCCGCAGGTCATCGACTGGTGCCGCGCCAACGACGTCGACTTCATCTTTGGCCTCGCGCCCACCACGACCCTGCGCAAGCATGTCGCGGATCTGGAGGCCAGCACGACCGCGCGCTTCGAAGCGTCGGCCAAGACAGGCAAGGTCCGCAGGTTTCGTTGACGGCGCCGCTAGTTGGAGCCGCGTCGAGCGCATCATCGCGCGGGTCGAGGTCGGCGCCCACGGTGGCGATATCCGCTTCGTCCCCCGCCTGCCATCACGCCGGAGCAATCCCGGCGCCTGACGAGGCGCGTGGAAAAGCACCGCAACGGCGACCACAGCGTCGCTTCAGGCCGTCAAAAGCTTATCGCCGTGCATCAAGGCGGCTAGATGGCAACGAGGCTTATGCCGCCCGAGCATCGCAGCTAAGTATGCATGAGGGGTCGTCCCTTCAAAATACTTGATACATTTGCGCTTGCGTAGCTCCTTGCATACGCTCGATGCCAGGAGGAGACCTCTGTTCTAAACGCTCGCATCGATGCAACGCCGTTGACACCATCATCGCGGCGACCGCTTTGCCGCGGCCGCCGCAGCCCTTTTCGAGCATGACGATCATGCCGGCGCCATCGCAGTGATGCACTTGCAAATTCAGAGATGCACTCTGGCCAAATGCTAGGTGCCCAGCATATGTCCGGCATCCCGCAACGCCGCTACGAAGAGACGGGCATTGCCGTTGGCATCCATCTTGGCCTGCATCGACAGGGGCATCCTGTGCCAGCTCTCCAAGGCCGCAATGTAATGTGAGAACATACCGTTAAACGATGCAATAGTGGGTAACTAGGCCGTGTCCGTCTAACGCCAGCACGCCGAATTGGCCGCCGTGATATCGGATGGCTGCGACCCGCTGGACCTACGCGTCACCGTCGATCCGCACGTTGAAAAGCAGGCTGCCGCGGCTCCTGGTGGCTATCTCGGCGGCTTTTTCAGCGAAGCTCAACGAGAGCGAGCGGACGCTTTCGACTGCCATCTGTAAAACCATCAAGTTCAGTTCATCCACTGCCATAAGGTACCTGTGCGCAAGACATGGGTGATTGCAATCGACCACACCGCTTGTTCACAGATGTCGGCTCACGACCGGTTATTCAGGGTTCGCCGGTTATCCATTGAGGGCGTGCTCATCAAAATGATCCTGACGTGGAATGCGCTGCATCTACGAAGCGCGAGGAGCAGGCCAGCCAAAGCTGTCGCGACAATTGATCTCATAATCCACCCCGATATCTGGATTTCGGCATCGCTGAACATCCCTGGTAAGTGAGCTGTTTGCGGCAAGCCCATCTCGGCTTTGTACTCCGAACACGTTGCAATGGCGTCGCTCGGCGCTCGGGACCGACAGGCTCTGCTCGTCGAGAACTTTGTCCCCCGAGAAGCGTTCGACTTTGAGCATTCCGCTGAAGGGTGACGTCTCGCCAGTCCGTGTCCTTGCAGCTCACCGCGATGGCTTTTTGCGCATCGCACGCAAGCGCACGAATTGGTCTCCGTTCACTTCACAAAATGGTTTTCCTGAAGTACTGGAGCGCAGAGAAATCTCCGGTCGCAGCCTACCCGGTTAAAACAAGGACCCAACGATGAAGACTCTCGTCGTCTGCTCCGGCGGATTGGATTCCGTTACTCTTGCCCACAAGGTGGCAGCGGAGCACCAGCTGACCGGCCTGCTATCGTTCGATTACGGCCAACGGCATAGGAAGGAATTGGGCTTCGCCACCCTTTGCGCGGAGCGCCTGAGTGTCCCGCAGCGAATCATCGATATCCACGAGATCGGCGGCGACCTTTCCGGCTCCGCGCTGACCGACAATGTGGACGTGCCCGACGGGCACTATGCCGAAGACACGATGAAGATAACGGTGGTGCCCAACCGGAACGCCATCATGTTGGCCATTGCCTTCGGCCTCGCCGCAGCGCAAGACGCTGACGCAGTGGCGACGGCCGTGCATGGTGGGGATCACGTTGTCTATCCCGATTGCCGTCCGGCCTTCATCGACGCTTTCCAGATGATGCAGGACCACGCGCTCGACGGCTACGCGCAGATTCGCCTTTATGCACCCTATGTGAACCTGACGAAGGCGGACATTGTTACGGATGGAGCCACATACGGCACGCCGTTTGCGCAGACCTGGTCCTGTTACAAGGGCGCCGAGCGTCATTGCGGGAGGTGCGGGACCTGCGTCGAGCGGCGTGAGGCGTTTCACGTCGCTGGGCACCCGGACCCAACCGAGTATGAGGACCCCGACTTCTGGCTCGGAGCGCTGCGAAGGACCACCGCGTAATGTTCCGCATCACCAAGGAATTCCACTTCTCAGCCTCGCATCAGCTCACCTCATTGCCACCCGATCACCAATGCGCGCGCCTGCACGGACATAACTACATCGTCGAAGTGGAGCTTTCAGCGGATGGACTGGACGATCACGGCTTCGTGCGCGACTACCACGACTTGGCGCCATTCAAACGCTACATCGACGAGAGCTTCGACCACCGGCATCTCAACGACGTGCTGGGACACGAGCAAGTCACGGCGGAATATCTGGCCAGACATTTCTACGACTGGTGCAAGGCACGCCTGAGCGAAACCGCGGCCGTGCGGGTGAGCGAAACGCCGAAAACCTGGGCGGAATACCGGCCATGACGAATACTCATCCCGCAATCCGCGTTAGCGAGATTTTCGGGCCGACGATCCAGGGCGAGGGCGTGCTCATAGGTTTGCCGACGATCTTCGTCAGAACCGGCGGGTGTGACTATCGCTGTTCCTGGTGCGACAGCCTCCATGCTGTGGACAATCAATTCCGCCATGAATGGGAGATGATGTCCGTTGGGGCGGTGTGGAAAAATGTGCTTGCCCTTTCCGGTGGCCGCCCGCTGATGGTGTCGCTATCAGGCGGCAATCCGGCCATCCAGCCGCTCGGCGCGCTCATCGACCGGGGCCATGGTGACGGTTACCGTTTTGCGCTGGAAACCCAAGGGTCGCTTGCCAGGGACTGGTTTGCGCAGCTTGACGTGCTGATCCTCAGCCCAAAGCCGCCGTCAAGCCGAATGACGACAGATTGGGCCGCTGTCGAGGCGTGCCTCCAGGCGGCACAAGGCAAGCCCCAAGTCGTGCTCAAGCTCATTGTTTTCGACGAAAGGGACTACACCTACGCGAAAGACGCCGCTGCGCAATTTCCGCAACTTCCGATCTATCTGCAGCCCGGCAATCACACGCCGCCACACCCCACAAATGATGACGCGCCTGTCGACCTTGACGGAATATTGAAGCGCATGGAGTGGCTGGTTGACAGCGTGACCCGCGACAGATGGTTCGAGGCCCGCGTGCTGCCGCAGCTGCACGTTGTGCTCTGGGGTAACAAGAGAGCCGTCTAGCCCAGGCCCTTTCCACTGGAACTGCGCCGGCAGAATTCGGGTGAACGGGTGGTTCAGGTCGAAGGGAGCTGTCGCCGACAACCATGATCCGACAGGCAGGGCTCGAGCGGACGATATCGTCGCTGCGCCAAGACGCGTCTGGTCCGCTCAGAATCTTGTCTCGATAGACGGTCGCCGATCAACAAACGTACCGCGGTCCATGATCGACTGAGAGGCATGACCGTTCCTCTGAGTGCTCAGACTGCCGCCGAGTGCCTGGCCGTTCCAGCTTCGAAATATTTGTCGAACCTGGCCGCGATGCTTCGGACGAAAGGGCGACTTTCAGCCGGCACAACGAATCTGTCGCCATCAAGTTCAAGCAATCGAACCGGATCGTGGAGGGCCATGGAACTTGACTGAAGGAGGAGCCTCTGGCCGGCCTCGCCGAAGCGTTCCACCAGATCGATGGCCGAGAAGGCGAAGTCGCACATCAAACGTTCGATGATCCAGCCGCGAACGCGGTCGTCGTTGGAAAGTGCGATACCCCGAACAGCGGCCAGCCCGCCGTCATCAACCATGCGTCTATATTCGCTGGTTGAAGGCATGTTCTGCGCATAGCCTTGCCGAAACTGGCTAATGGATGACGGGCCGAGCCCGATCAAGATTTCGCAGCAATCGTCCGTGTAGCCCTGAAAGTTCCGGTGCAAAGTCCCGGTGCGGGCGGCAAGGGCCAGGGCATCGCCGGGTTTGGCGAAATGGTCGAGCCCGATTGCCTCGTATCCATTGTCTACAATCGCCTGTGCAGCCAGTTGCGACTGGGCAAAGCGCTCCGCGGGACCCGGCAACCAGGCCTCGTCGATCATCGTCTGGTGTTTCTTGAACCACGGCACATGGGCGTAGCCAAAAAGCGCTATCCTGTCGGGTTCCAAGGTCAGCGCCTGCGCGACGGTGGAGGAGACGCTCTCCCTCGTCTGGTGCGGCAGGCCGTAGAGCAGGTCCAGATTCACGGACTCGACCCCGCGCGAACGAACACCGTCGACTACAGACTTGGTCTGCAAAAAGCTCTGCTCGCGGTTGATTGCCTTTTGCACCTTCGGATCGAAATCCTGAACGCCGAGGCTCGCCCTTGTCATGCCGATTTCGGCAAGCGCATCGAGGCGGGCATCGTCCATATCGTTGGGTTCGATTTCAACGCTGATCGTGGCGCCGGGAAGAAAGCCGAAGCTGTTGCGCAGGGCGGTTCCCAGCGCCGCCATATCTTCGGGCTTGAGCATCGTCGGCGAACCACCGCCGAAATGGACGGCACGCACACGACCTTTGCCTCCAACAAGACCGGCGACGGTAGCGATCTCGGCATGCAGTGAGCGCAGATATGTGGTCACCGGTTCGTAATGGCGTGTCTGCTTGGTATGGCAGGCACAGAACCAGCAAAGCTTGTCGCAGTATGGGATGTGCAGATAGAGCGAGATTTCGTCGCCCTCGTCGAGCCGCTGTAGCCAGCCACGACAAACGGTAGCGTCAACGCTTGCATTGAAATGCGGCGCGGTCGGGTAGCTCGTGTAGCGCGGGACGTTCTCGCCAAATCTGGCAACTAGCTTTTGTCGCATGTCGTGGTCCACCGTGTTTGCGTCGCCCGAACTGTGGATGCTTGGATGAGCCTAAGCCCTGATTTCGATCAACCTTCAGCACGGACAAACTGCCGCAAGGATTTTTCTACCGTGGATGCTATCCTGCCCGCACGGACCGGTAGAGCGATCGAATGACATTACGGCAGGATATTCACAGTTCCGGCATCCCCGTTCTTTGCCTGTCTTGCGAGGCACGGCGCCGCGGTGTCTGTGGCGCGCTAGAGCCAGACCATTTGGCTCAGCTCGCCAAGACGTCGTCGCGGCACAATATCGAGCCGGGGGTCGAACTGATCGGCGACGCCGAGGCGGTCGACTGTTATTCGAACGTGCTTTCAGGCGTGGTGAAGCTCACGAAGAGCCTGTCAGATGGACGCCAACAGATTGTCGGCCTGCAGTTCGCCCCGGATTTTCTGGGTCGGCCCTTCAAGATGAAAAGTGCGATCAATGCGGAAGCGGCAACAGCTGTCTCGCTATGCTCGTTTCCCAGAGCGGCCATCGAACGGATGATGAAGCAGTCACCCGAATTTGTGCATCGCCTGCTCAAGCAGGCGCTGAACGAACTTGACGAGGCACGCGAATGGATGGTGACTCTGGGGCGCAAGACCGCACCAGAGAAGGTGGCGAGCTTTCTCCTCATGATTGCCCGGAACATCGACTCCAATGTTGACCCGACGGCTAGCTCGACGTGCTTCGAGCTGCCGATGACGCGTGCCGACATTTCTGATTTCCTTGGAATCACGAACGAGACGGTGAGCCGTCAGCTGACCAGCCTGAGAATGGACGGCGTGATTCGGATCGAGAACAACCGCCGCGTCACCGTGGACAGCATGAGCCGGCTGGAACGGCGCTGCGGCGGCCGAGGCGCTACAGCCGTTTGAATGACGCAGAAGCTGCATGGCCCCCGTCACTTACTTCATTCGGGGCAGGGCATGCTCGCGTTGGGCTCAGAAGAAGTCGCGTAGCGACAGCCCGTTCTCCATCCGATCGTATGCGCCCGTTGCGTTTCGGCTCGTCGGCGAAGCATCCACACTTGGCCGAAGTCAATACGCCTCATCCGCAGGGGAAAATCGCCGTCTCCCCAAGCCATGAATGTCACGACGGCAGCGTAACGCTGGCGCTGGCTGTTCCAAGGCATTGAACAATCGGGGTTCGGTAGGGCATCGACCTGCTTTCCAGCGTCGCAGAAGGTGCGCTCCCCACACGCCCGCGGTCGCCTCCGCACCCGGGGCCCGACCGGGGACGCCAGGCCCCATCCATAAACGGGCGGCCGGTGGTGCGCTTCCACATTCGATCGTCGCAGTCTGATCGCACCGAACTCGATGCTGCTCGAGCAAAATGGTGCGCCTCTGACATGGATCAGGGCGAGCAGGCGACGGCTGCGCAATAAGGCACCGCGGTTTGGCATCCGCCGGAATTGGAAATCGGGGCTTGCGATGAAATTCGGCAAAGAAATCGTGCTTCTAAGCCTGTTCGCATTCGCGGCTTTGGTGGCGGCTGGCGCTGGGGTGGATGAACCCTTTCGCCAGCATATGTGGGTCTTGTTCTTCGCCTTGGCTGGCTTCACTGCGATCCTACTGCGTAACACTGAGTTCAAGCCTGCCGCTCCGATCGACCCGTCCGCTTACATGGACGGGCCAATCCGCTACGGCGCCATCGCCACCATGTTCTGGGGTGTGGTTGGCATGCTGGTCGGGGTGGTCATCGCGCTGCAGCTTGCCTATCCCGATCTCAACATCCAGCCTTGGTTCAACTTCGGCCGCTTGCGGCCTCTGCACACCTCGGGCGTCGTCTTCGCCTTCGGCGGCAATGCGTTGCTTTGCACGTCTCTCTATGTCGTCCAACGCACATGCCGCGCCCGGCTGTTCGGTGGCGATCTCGCCTGGTTCGTGTTCTGGGGCTACCAGCTCTTCATCGTCATGGCCGCGACCGGTTATCTGCTCGGCATCACCGAGAGCCGCGAATATGCGGAACCCGAATGGTATGTCGACATCTGGCTGACCATCGTCTGGGTCGCCTACCTGATCCTGTTTCTGGGCACCATCCTGAAGCGCAAGGAACCGCACATCTACGTCGCCAACTGGTTCTACCTTTCCTTCATCGTGACCATCGCGATGCTGCATGTGATCAACAACCTGTCGATGCCGGCCTCCTTTCTCGGCTCCAAGAGCTATTCCGCATTTTCCGGAGTCCAGGACGCCCTGACGCAGTGGTGGTACGGCCACAATGCCGTCGGGTTCTTCCTCACCGCCGGCTTCCTCGGCATGATGTACTATTTCGTGCCCAAGCAGGCCAACCGGCCGGTCTATTCCTACCGTCTGTCGATCGTCCATTTCTGGGCAATCATCTTTCTCTACATCTGGGCTGGGCCCCATCATCTGCACTACACGGCCTTGCCCGACTGGGCGCAGACGCTTGGCATGGTGTTCTCGATCATGCTGTGGATGCCGTCATGGGGCGGCATGATCAACGGCCTGATGACGCTGTCGGGCGCCTGGGACAAGCTGCGCACCGATCCCATCATCCGCATGATGGTGATGGCCATCGCCTTCTACGGCATGTCCACCTTCGAGGGCCCGATGATGTCGATCAAGACGGTCAATTCTCTGTCGCACTATACCGACTGGACCATTGGCCACGTTCACTCTGGTGCGCTCGGCTGGGTCGGCATGATCTCGTTCGGCGCGATCTACTTTATGGTGCCGAAGCTGTGGAACCGTGAACGGCTCTACTCGCTTCGCCTCGTTACCTGGCACTTCTGGCTGGCGACGCTTGGCATCGTTGTCTACGCCGCGGTGATGTGGGTGTCCGGCGTCATGCAGGGCCTGATGTGGCGCGAATACGACGAGCAGGGCTTCCTGGTCTACTCCTTCGCCGAAACCGTGGCCGCTATGCACCCTTATTACATCATGCGCGCCATCGGTGGGGCCATGTACCTCTCCGGCACCCTGATCATGGCCTGGAACATCGCCATGACCATCCTCGGCTACCGGCGCGAGCAGGATCCGATGCCGCGCTCCACCCCCGCCCTCCAGCTTGCGCGATGATGAGACAGAAAATGAGGTTGATGAACAGACACGCGGTCATCGAGAAGAACGCTACACTTCTCCTCCTCGGGTCGCTGCTGGTCGTGACAATCGGCGGCATCGTCGAGATCGCGCCGCTCTTCTATCTCGATAATACGATCGAGAAGGTGGAAGGCATGCGCCCCTACTCGCCGCTCGAACTTGCCGGGCGAAACATCTATGTCCGCGAGGGCTGCTACCTCTGCCACAGCCAGATGATCAGGCCGTTCCGTGACGAGGTCGAGCGCTACGGCCACTACAGCCTGGCGGCCGAGTCGATATACGACCACCCCTTCCAGTGGGGATCGAAGCGCACCGGACCGGACCTCGCTCGCGTCGGTGACCGCTATTCCAACCTGTGGCACGTGGATCACCTGACAGATC
>NZ_JAMYMP010000068.1:0-9437 GCF_040318615.1 Mesorhizobium sp. M1078 | reverse complement strand
GCCGACAAGTCCTTATCCCGCCCCAATAGCGTCAAAAAAACCCATCGTAAAAACTGGGGTAAATGGGCTGGTGCTCATCGGCGTTTCGACAGGAGGGCCGCCAGCACTGGAGGCTGTTGTCGGAGCGCTGCCAGCATCGTTCTCCTGGCCAATTTTGATTGCTCAGCACATGCCAGAATCCTTCACGGGCGCACTGGCCAAACGTTTGAACAGCCTGAGCGCCATCGAGATCGTGGAGGTTACCCGCCCTACGGAAGTCGTGCCTGGTGTCGCTTACATTGCGCGGGGTGGGGCGGACATGATTTTATCGCGCCGAGGAGGCGTCGTATTTGCCATGAATGTCCCGTCCCAGGTCGACTATCCCTGGCATCCAAGCGCCGACCGGCTTGTTCGAAGTGCCATGGAACAAATACCTCCCAGCGACCTTATCGGTATTCTCATGACCGGAATGGGCAATGACGGCGCCAGTGCTATGAAACTCCTGCACGAGCGAGGCGGAACGACGATCGCTGAAGCGGAAGAAACCGCAGTGGTTTGGGGGATGCCCGGGGAATTGGTCAAGGGCGGTGGTGCAGATTGGATTCTGCCGCTACCCGAGATAGCCCGGCAATTGATGAAGGTTGTGCCTTGCCTCTGATCCGCAAAGAGCTTCCCAACCAAGCCGGGATCCGCGACGCATCGCCCACGGATGCATTTTCTTCGTTGACGAGTCGGAACAGTGAGGAAAGGCGAGCGGCGGCTCGCGAGTTTATTGTCACCTCTGACAACGCCGGTGTGATCTCCAGCGCAATTCAGAGTGAAGCGGTTGATGGCGTGCTGCAGGCTTTGTTTACAGCCCTTATGCGATCAGCCAATGCGGCAAGCGTCGACGTTGCTCTGCAATACCTACGATCCGACGATGCCCGCTTGCGCACCGGGGCACTAGACGCCTTGCGCGCATTGCAAGATCAGCTCCTGCCGCGGTTGACTGGACTGCTCAGTGACCCGGAGCCCGACGTTCGCATCCTCGCCTGCGAACTCGTTCGCGCGCAGCAGCCTTCAACGGTGATTGATTTGCTGGTTCCCCTCCTGGCTAATGATTGCAATGGCAACGTTTGCGGTGCCGCGATCGACGTCATGGCGGAGGTGGCGGCGCCTGACCACGTTGCCTTGTTACTCCAGTGCGCCGCGCGTTTTCCCTCGGATCCCTTTTTGGATTTCGCCGCCAAAACCGCGGCCCTCCGGATCGGGGCGCGGAACGCCCCTCAGTGATCGAGATCACGGACGAAGAGATCCGTCGACTGGGAGACTTCCTCTATCGACGCACCGGCATGGTCTATTCGGTATCCAAGCGCTATTACATAGAGCGCCGGATCGCTGATCGTGCAAACGCAACCGCCTCTCCTTCTTTCGAAAGGTATTTCGCAAAACTTCGTATTGATGCCGAGGGTGAGATCGAGAAGTTCATCAACGCCTTTACCGTCAATGAGACTTATTTCAACCGGGAAGATCATCAATTTCGGTGTCTCACGAAGGATTTGCTGCGTGAAAGAATCGCAGCCGGCTATGGGAAAGACCAGTTGCGTTTGTGGTCGGTACCTTGCGCGACTGGGGAAGAACCCTATTCGATTGCGATGTGGCTCTTGGACAAGTGGCCGCTGGTCGACGCCTACAGCATCGAGATTTGCGGCTCAGATATCGATACCGAAGCGCTTGCCGCGGCCAAGCGCGGCTTTTATGACAAGCGCGCACTGATGCGCTTGCCGGGCCAGGTCATCGACCGCTACTTTCACCAAGAAGCCGACGATCGGTGGCGGCTTGTCGAAGAGTTGAGGGAGTCGGTGCAATTTTCCAGTGTCAATCTAATAGAATCTAACGAGACCAGGCACCACGGCCAATTCGATGTCATTTTTTGCCGAAACGTCCTCATCTACTTCGACGACGCTTCGCGTCGCATTGCTGCAGACAACCTCTATGAAAGCCTTTTACCCGGCGGCTACATTTGCCTTGGCCACACAGAGTCGATGAGCCGTATCTCTCCGCTGTTCGAAATCCGTCGGTTCGAAGATGGTATTGTCTATCAGAAACCAGAGGTCGGGCGGTGAGCAAACCTACGCTCCATCGCGTCCTGGTGGTCGATGACGCAGCTCTCGTGCGCCTGTACTATCGAAGCGTGCTGGAGCCAGCGGGCTATGAGGTGTTCGAGGCTTTGAACGGGGTGGAAGCCTTGGAGCAACTGCTTGGGTTCGAGATCGTCGACCTTCTGATCGTGGACATCAACATGCCGGTCATGGATGGCCTCAGCTTCTTAAGGATGCTTCGGCAACGAGGCGAACCGTTTGCGTCCACCCCCGTGCTCATCACCAGTACGGAAGCCGGGCTCCATGACCTGCGGGCTGCCCAAATTGCCGGAGCGAACTTCTACGCCGCCAAGCCCGTCGCTGGGCAGGACCTGTTGGAGCTCGTTGCCTTGCTTGCTGGATCAACCCATGATTGAACTTCTTGAGCAGTTCCTGGTGGAGTGCCGCGAGTCTGTGCAGCAGGCAACACTGGATCTTCTGGCGCTCGAAGGTGATTCAGGCGATCACACTAGGCTGGACAGTGCTTTTCGGTCGTTTCACACCCTCAAGGGCGGGGCCGGTATCGTCGATTTTCCAGATATGGCGAGGGGTCTGCACGCGGCTGAGGAACTGCTCGATTCCGGCCGGTCCGGTACGAGGACGTTAAGCACTGCGGATATCGGCAACTGTCTCTGGGCATTGGATCAAGTCACCGGCTGGCTCGATAGCATTGAGGTAAAGGGAACTGTCCCGGAGGATGCAGGGTCGACCGCGGATGAGATGGTCCGCCGCTTGCAAGCGGCGCTATGGGAAGAACCTCCGGGAAAGAGCCCGCCCGCCTTGTTGGCGGCGGGGTGGTTGACATCTCTTTTGAAGGCCAACCATGATGTCGCAGCCCGAGCCTCAACCGGGTTGTTGTTCCAGCCCGACCCACAGTGCTTCTTTCGCGGCGAAGATCCCCTTGCGTTGGTCGCCGGCCTGCCTGGCCTGTTAGCTCTTCATGTGGAACAGGTTCATGTCTGGCCTTCGTTGAGGGAAGGTGATCCATTCGAGTGCAACCTGCTCTTCACAGCGTTGTCCTCTGCTCCGCAGGACGCTTTGTTGCGCTATACCCAAGCGATAAGCTCGGACTCTTCGAGCGTCCTCGAGATCCGCGAGCTTTCTTCTGCCGTCCCCGATCAGCGCGCAGGACTTAGCCGGATGGCGCGGCTGGTGCTCGAAGCGCAGTCCCAACTCCTTTCCCAGGTCGCGACCACAGGTCTGGCCGGCCGAGTAGGCGCCGCGCGGCGCGTGGTGATGAATATCCTGGCTCGGAGCGTCCGGCACAAGGATACGCTGGAACGCTACGATGGTAGTGTGCCGGACGCGGACGATCCAGAGGGACGACAAGCACTCATCCTCCTGATCGACCGGGTTTTGGGAGACGAGGCCCAAGTCCTCGAATTCTCCGTGAACCGGGATTCCCGCCTCGCCATCCCGAACTCAAATGCTGCCCGATCACTGCGGGTGAGCGTCGAACGCATTGATGCCTTAGTGAATTTGGCCGGCGAACTGTCGGTTGCCAAGAATGCCCTAACGCATGCCGCAACGCTAGCCCGGAGTGGAACTCCATCGGCGGATTTGGCGGCCGTGTTGGAGGAACAACAATCCCGACTGGAGAGGTTGGTCGATGAGTTGCAGCGTTCTGTCTTGAGCATCCGTGTCTTGCCCATGCGACAGGTGTTCCAAAGGTTTCAGCGCTTGGTGCGAGACCTTGCGACCGAAACGGGTAAGTCAGTGGTTCTCGTGACAGAAGGGGAGAACACCGAAGCAGACAAGACCATCGTCGAGGCTCTTGGAGAGCCGATTATGCATGTTCTTCGCAATGCAATCGACCATGGTGTCGAACCGGCGGACGAGCGCATCAGGACAGGGAAGCCACCGCATGCCACGATCTGCCTGCGTGCAGCGAAAGTCGGCGACAGCATTGTCGTTGAGGTGGAAGACGATGGTCGAGGTGTGGATTTCGCGAGAGTTCGACGGGTTGCGGCAGAACGCGGCCTGACGACCGGGTTCGCCTCGCTTTCCGATGACGATGCATTGGAATTGCTGTTCAATCCGGGGTTCTCGACAGCCGCAACTGTCAACACGGTCTCCGGTCGTGGGGTTGGGATGGACGCGGTGCGATCGGCGATCGAGGCGCTCGGCGGATCGGTTGGCATTGAGACGAAGCCCGGAAGCGGGACGATCGCAAAATTCACCCTGCCCTACTCCATCCTGATGACGCACCTGGTCACCGTGGAAGTAGTCAAACAAGTTTTTGGCGTTCCGCTTGAGAAAGTTATCGAAACCCGTCGACTTTCGCGCGGTGATGTCTCGATGGTTGGCGCCGCGCGCGTGTTCGGGCATCGCGGCCATACCATCCCGCTCGTTAGTCTTGCGGCGACGCTTGGCGAAACGCCGTCGGAAACGATCGCCGACGATTTCCAAGTCGTAGTCGTCCTGGTCGGGAACGACATGTGCGGGATAGAGGTCGATGATGTCGGGGAGACAATGGATATACTGATGAGACCCATCGAGGGGGTGCTCGCGGGTGTAGAAGGCGTTGCAGGCGTCACAATTTTGGGTGATGGCCGCGTCATGCTTGTTCTCGATGTGGAGGCTTTGGTGAAATGACCGTCATTTCCGACCCAAGCGGTGGACCGATCCGGCTTGAGGGCGACTGCACTTTAGAAGACAGCGAAACCCTGCTGGCAATGCTGGTTGAGTCAGGCAACATCTTAGTTGACTGGCGGAAGTGCACCAAGATCCATGCTGCCGTTCTGCAAGTCCTGATGGCGGCCCGCGTGAGGGTCATTGGGCCGTCGGGCTCGCCATTTCTCGAAAGCTATTTTCATCGCGGCTTCCGGGCAGTGCATGGCGGCTAGTTCACAATTATTGCATTTTATGCGATATCCCTAACCCCAGCTGAAATGAAGGTCGTAATGAACGTTTTGATCGTCGACGACAGCAAGCTTGCGAGAATGGCCTTGGTCAAGATTCTCGCCAAGAACTATCCGACATGGGTGACTAAAGAGGCCGGCAACGCTGATGAGGCGCTTCAACTGGCGAGTGAGTTCGCGGCTGATATCGTGTTGATGGATTACAATATGCCCGGCCGCGATGGGCTTGCCTTGGCGGCGGACTTTCGTGCCCAGGATCCGTCAATGCGATTGGCACTGATTTCCGCTAATCAGCAGCACGAGATAGTCGAAGGTGCAAAGGCGCTGGGCGCTTCCTTCCTGACCAAGCCAGTGAATGGCCCGGACCTGGTTGCGTTTCTCGGCAAACCCGACACTCCCATTGGTCAGGACGATCAATGATGACTCCGGCCGACCTTGTCTTGGAAGAACTCGAGAAGGATGCCCTCACTGAACTGGTGAACATCGCCGTCAGCCGAGCCGCCAAGAATCTCCGCGAGATGGTTGGACGACAGGTGTTCCTGTCCGTCCCAAGAATCAACCTCGTCGGCAGGCAGCAAGCCATCGATATCTTGGACGAACGCGAGATGGACCGTCTGGTTGCCGTTCACCAGGTTTTCGAAGGTGATATCACTGGTCGCGCGTTGCTTATTTTCCCAGAGGAGCGAAGTCTCGAACTTGTGCGTGCTGTAGCCGGTCCGGACCATTCATTGGAAGACATCATCGACCTTGAACAGGAAGCACTCGCAGAGACGGGCAACATCATTCTCAATAGTTGCCTGGCCACCATCGCCAACCTGTTGCGCCGTAGTCTTCGCGTCTCCTTGCCTGAGGTCATTCGAGGCACTGGAACCGACTTCTTCAATCTGGCGCCGCCGCCCCTACCCGGCGAGGTCGTACTGTTTCTCTACATAAACTTCACCGTCAAGGACAATGACATCACGGGCTACATTGCCATGCTGATGGACATGCCTTCCCTAGCGGTTTTAAAGGGCCTCTTGTGCGAGTTTATCGAGCGGATCGGTGGGAACGATAAATAGTGCCATGTTGAACACTTCTCACGATAATTCGACGCCGATATTAGATGCACTCGATTGCGGTATAATCGTGCTCGGTTCTCAAAGGCAAGTGACCGCCTGGAATGCCTGGATCGCCGCAGCCAGCAATATACGGACGACCGAGGCGATCGGAAAATCAATGGAGGAGCTTTTTCCCGGCCGGCCGCTCGGCCCAATCCTCGTTGCGTTAAACGAGGCTTTGGAAGCCGGGGCCTCCAGCCTGCTGACCCCTACACTCCACCCAGCCCTGCTTGCGTTGCGGACGCGAGCGGGCCAGCCGCTGATCCATAGCATTTCCATCCGACCAATCGGGGCGATAGGTGCGTATGAATGCCTTATTCAGATTTCGGATGTGACGGGGGCGATGCGGCGGGAAGCCGTGCTGCGCCAACGGCAGAATGCCCGTTATGATGCGGTCATGGAAAGCGCCGCGGAAGCCATTCTTACCCTGGATGACACTGGGGCAATCCAGGGAGCCAATTCGGCGGCCGAGGTGCTCTTTGAAATCGACAAGGCATCGCTTGCCGGTCAGCCGAGCGCCGGTCTGTTCGTGGAAGGCGACCGGTGGTCGCAATTGCACGACGCCAGTCGCTCAGGGCAGCAAATAGTTCATCGAGAGGTTTCCGTGAAGCGGCGCAACGGGTCGACGCGCCATCTCGAAGCTTCGATTAGCCGTTGGTCAGGTGGCGCCAAGCAATTCACCACCGCCTTTTTGCGCGATGTAACAGATCGCCTGTCCTCACAACTGAAGCTGAAGACCCTGAATGAGACGTTGGAGCAACGGGTAGCTGACGCAACCGGTGAGCGCGATATGATCTGGCGCGTCAGCCAGGATCTTTTCGTCGTAACGGATTTCGGCCTCAAGTGCCAAAGTGTGAATCCGGCCTGGACCGAGCATCTCGGCTTGGACGAAAGCGAGGTCGAGGGTA
Source organism: Mesorhizobium sp. M1078 (assembly GCF_040318615.1). Lineage (NCBI taxonomy): Bacteria > Pseudomonadati > Pseudomonadota > Alphaproteobacteria > Hyphomicrobiales > Phyllobacteriaceae > Mesorhizobium > Mesorhizobium sp. M1078. Next base: position 2,472 of record NZ_JAMYMP010000068.1, on the reverse strand, counting down.
AGACTTTCGAGGATTTCGTTCATCCTGAAGATGTTGCGGCTGTGACACGGCTCTCACTATCGGATAGCCGGGTTGCGGTTCGCGACCTCGACTTACGCATGCGTGCCAATGATGGCAGGTTCATCTGGTACAGTTGGCAATTTATGCCGCGAAACAACCAATATTACGCCGCCGGGCGCGACATCAACGTCCGCAGGAATTTGGAGGATCAGCTGCGCCAAAGCCAGAAAATGGAGGCGGTGGGGCAACTCACGGGCGGTATCGCGCACGACTTCAACAACATGCTGGGAGTTGTCATCTCAGGACTCAACTTGATCCAGCGGCGCGTCGACCGCGGCGAGCCCGGCGTGCACCAACTGATCGCAGCCGCGACCGAGGGTGCCCACAAAGCTGCCATGCTGACGCAAAGGCTACTGGCTTTTTCCCGGCAGCAGCCGCTTTCCCCTGAATCCCTCGACGTCGGCCGGATGGTGCAGGATATGTCGGAGCTTTTGCGCCGGACGCTGGGCGAGCACGTAACACTCAATACGGTCGTGCAATCCGATGACGGTGCAGTGCTCGCTGATCCCAGCCAACTCGAAAATGTCCTCGTAAATCTGGCGGTCAACGCTCGCGATGCCATGCCGGAGGGCGGAACCCTGACAATCGAAACCTCTGCACTCCTGGTCGACCAGTCGGTTGCTGCAGATCATGGCATTTCCCCCGGCCCCTACGTCCTTATTGCGGTGAGGGACACGGGCTCGGGTATGAGCGCGGAGGTTCTGGAAAGAGCCTTCGAGCCGTTTTTTACCACCAAAGGTGTCGGCAAGGGAACCGGCCTTGGGCTGAGTCAGGTGTTTGGCTTCGTCAAGCAGTCCGGTGGCTATGTCAAAATCGATTCAAAACTGGGGGTGGGGACTACCATCAGCATCTGGTTGCCAAGGCACAATGGTCCCGCCGATGGAGCACGGCGGGCGAACAGCCAAGACGTTGCCAATGGCAAGCCAGAGGAATTGATCCTCGTCGTCGAGGACGAGGCGAGTGTAAGACAACTGACAATGCAAATGCTCGAGGATCTCGACTATTCGGTGATTTCTGCTGAGAATGGGGTTGAAGGCCTGCGCATTCTTGAGGATCGAGGAGACGTTTCCTTGCTGCTGACGGATGTTGTCATGCCCGGAATGAACGGTCGGGAATTTGCGGATGCTGCCGTTGAATTGCGGCCTGACTTGAGGGTGCTCTTTACGTCCGGTTACGCACGTGATGCCATAGTTCGCAATGGGATCATCGATCCAAACGTTCAACTCCTGCAGAAACCCGCTACCCTCCAAGCTCTCGCCCAGAAAGTCAGATTGGTTCTGGATAACTAGCCATTCGGCAACCGCCGTTCCGGTTTTCAGGCAAGAGGGTAGCGCGCTCGACCTGTCATATTAGACGCAAAGCGGTCATTGAGCTCTATTGAGAGCTTCGGGTCACCACGAGCGTCCGCGGTGATGCCGCCGACATTTCTCCTCGGGTCTCTACCGACGTGGTCGCGGGTGCAACAATCTGTTGCACAACTCTGCTATCTGTCCCGCCAATGCCTGACCCTCAACTTGCTCACCCCTGAATAAGTCATCGCTCGCTGTCACGGCCAGGTAAGCGACGGGACTCTTCGAACGGGCGCGTTGCATGCGGATCAGGCCATCGTTCCTCAAGATCAGCAAAGCAATCATCTATCCCAGCGGCGAGTGGATCGCTGGGACAAATCGATCGTGGTCGTCTGCAAACAAAGACGCGAACTGCCGCGGGAGAAGAAGACGGCACGGCCAGAGTAAGCAGAGAGGCGGTTCATTCGCCCGAGAGGCGTGGGTTAGAGAAATATGCGTGCGAATCCGTGCTCGATCGGGGCGTCACAGTTTTCATACATAACTAACCCGCTCGATACCCTTTGCGAACGCAGCGTCACGTCTAATCAGAATGGCTTTGAAGAGCGTGACTTGAGCATCTCTGTCGCGGGTGTTTTGGGGGTTAAATCCGCCCTTCCCTACGGTTGTGTGCGTCAAGTTCTGCAAAATGGGCGATCATGAAACTGGTCATGCGGCTTGGCGTAGAGCGAGCTTCTTGTGCTCGCGCAGATCATCCATGTTGATATAGCGGTTGGCCTCCATCCAGTTTTCATTGGTTTCGACGGCCAGCTGACCAGGCGCAGGCGCAGGCAGCTTTCGGCGTTCGGGAAGATGCGCACGACATAGGTGCGCCGGCGGATTTCCTCGTTGAGCCGTTCAAGCATGTTGGTGGACTTGAGGTGCTTGTGATGCTGACGCGGCAGCCGGAAGAAAGTCAGCGTCTGTTCTATGGCTTCTTCCGCCCAGGTGGTCAGCCGCGGGTAGCGGGCGGACCATTTGGACAGCCATGCGGCAAGATCAGCCCTGGCCTCTGCGAGATCGCGCCGGTCGTAGAGCCAGCGCAATTCCTGCAGGCAGTCGTCGCCGTGCTTCCTCGGCAGATGAT
>NZ_JAMYMP010000067.1:0-11049 GCF_040318615.1 Mesorhizobium sp. M1078 | reverse complement strand
TCAACATGGACGACCTGCGCGAGCACAAGAAGCTCGCTCTGCGCCAAGCCGCATGACCAGCATCATGGCCGCCCCATTTTGCAGAACTTGACGCACACAACCTTGCGCAATGCATGCTCTTCGGATCGCCGACCTGTATTCAGGATGCCGCTGCGGTGACTCTCGATGAGGCGGTGACGCAGAGATGCGTTTCTTTTCGGACGCCCTTCTGCCGTTGATGTTGACCATTGCTGTGCGGATGTTCGCCGGGATATGCGTGAACCTTATCGTCCGCTGCGGCGCTCAATTTGCTTGGGGTTCTTGGAACCGTTCCGAACTTTCTTCTTGCGCCTCCGATCGAGTTGCGCGTGCTCATGCGGGGCGCTGAGGTGTCTCGATCCGCAGTGGCGCGGCCATTATGCGACGAAGCCTATCAGCTTAGTTGAAATTTGTCCCCAGCGGACGGGAACGACGCTTGGCCATGTTAGTTGATGTGAATGGAGCAGCTAAGAAAAGATCTGGCATTGCTTACGCGACCCGGCTTCTGGATAGCTTTCGGCATTTTGTTGCTGCTTTACGGGATTCAGGTCTTTTTTCTAATTCGGGCATGCCAATGCCTTTAGCCTGGAACATCGATCCCCCTAGCTGGAACGCGGTCTGTCCATCTCCCGGCGGCTGCGCCGATAGCGTTGATCAACGATATATTCATTTATAAGCCTGCTATTCCCGGGGATGCCGAGGTTGGCAGCGCCTGCATCGTTGAATACGCACGTGGCGCTCCCCTCAAGGTAGGTGGTTACCATTCTCGCGCAGCCGGTGAGCATTGGAGCCCGCACTGTGTTGGACGTGCGCTCATGCGTCGGGAAATTTCTTATAGACAGGGGAGGGTCTGTCAGGCTGGAAAATCACAAGCTGCCCCGCGAATGAGGAAGCAAAAAAGGTGCAAGACCAGATCGATTTCTTCCGGGCAACTCGGTCCTCGCATCATCGCCGATCAGCGGCCGTACCGTCGAGAACCAAAATGCGCACGATCTCAGCCGGTCGGCCTCGCCAAAACATCCGGACTTCCGGACGGGACAGTCGGTGCCGCGTCTCGTCCTGTGGCCCGCGCTATGCTGACGCTCCTACGGTATCCCGTTCACCGCCCGCGGCAGGAGGGCGAATTTCCTCCGTCCTGCGCGCGACAACCGTCCACTGTTGCGGCCGCACGCAGGACTGCGGCTTATACGCCGTTCTTCCTTTGAGCGGCGTCCAGTTCGCAGGGCTAAATCACCATTGGTATGCAGACGAGCCTCTCGGCGTCTGGACAGAGATCAATTGCGCTTTGCACCAGGGTTCCTGGATCGTAAGCTCCAAACACGCTGCAGTCGCCTGATATGGTCCACTACGTTGGCCGGCTCATACGGCTTCGCAAGGTGCGGGCCTTGCTGACAAAGGTCGCCCGCCGCGATCGCAGTTCGTTCTACTGCGGCAGAAAGCACTATTTTGACCTCGGGCTTGTTCTCGCGAACCCACTTCGACAGTTGGAACCCGTTCATGTTGCCCGGCAGGTCAACGTCACACAAGACGGTGTCCACACCGAACTCCGCATAGTTCAACGCTTGCTGCGCCTCACGTGCGAAATGGGCCTCAATCACCCTGTAGCCACAGTGGCGGAGATAGTCCGCGATGACGCATCGGGCGATGACGTCGCCGTCAACCACGAGGATCGTTTGGCTCTGTTGGTTCGGGGCTTCCATTGACGGAGAACGGTCAGCAACCGGCAGGGTTCCAAGCATCATGACCTGCGCGGGATGCCGACCGAAGATCGCGGCGAGATCCTGCACGAAATGATCCCTGCCGGCGGGCGCATTCAATTCAGCGGAGCGATGCCGCACTGGTGACGCCGTTTGCCACCTGGTCGACGAGACGGGCTAGAAGGCATGGTCTCGAAGCTCAAGGGCAGTCCATATCGCAGCGGCAAACGAGCGCTTGGCGCAAGATCAAGTGCTTTGAGGAAAAGGAAATGCAAATCACGGTGCACAGCGCGAGCGCGGCAAAGCTACCCAGGTGATCATGGCTGAAAAGGGCCTCTACAAAGGCGGCGCACTCGTCAACTTCAATGCCGATGAGCGGCAAGCGCTTTGGGATCGTGTCCAGGGCAAGGTTGGCGGCCCGGTCCCGAAGGGACATAAAAAGGAAAAGGCCGAGTGGCTGAAGCCCGGACTGGTTGGCTGGGTCGAGACCCTCAAAGGCGAAGAGAAGCTGCGGCACGCAAGGCTGCTGGATTTCCGGGAGGATGATGCAAATGGCCATGCCTAAGAAAGATCAGGAACGCGCCACCTACGCCTGGATGTACGGCGCCCAAGCGCGCAAGGATGGCAAGGAGCGTGAGGTGCCAGCTTACTGGCAGGAACATGCCGACGCGTGGCTGCAGGGCTTTGACGGTGTGGCGATGGACGGTTTTGGCAAGACCAAGACCGTCAACGACGAGATGGAGGCCGAGGTCGACGAAGCTGCCGTCGAGCGCCCCGACGAATAGCCATTTTGCCGTATGCCGTATGGTCGTTTTTAATTGGAGAAGGGTTTCGTTGGGCCTATAAAGATTGCGTTTACCATTGCCTTTTTAGGGAGAATGCGATGGTTGCAACGCCCATAGAAATCGCTCAAGCCGCTACTGCGACTACGGCCACCTTGCTGAAGTGGCAGAAGTCCATGGAGGAACGCGCCACGTTTCGCCAGAACATGGATCAATCGCGCAGGGCGATTCAAGCCTCACGCGATCTGCTGAAGCGCCTTCGCCAACGTCATCGCGACGACATGGCGGAAAGTTCGGAAAATGCCAACCCGTCTACTGTGCCGATATCGCAACGCGCCGGCAGCTAGCGGGAGGCGACCAGAGCCGATGTGAAGGAGAAAGTTTCAGTGGGCTGTTCCTGGGGTCGGCAACGAAGTTTAAGCCTTGTCAACCAGCGACTTTTTTCGCCCGCGTGGAAGTGCCACATGTCTTTCGACAAGGCGCACGTGCTCGGCCTCGACAGTCACCAATGGCCGGAGGCTGACGGTTACCTTGTCCCCGTCGATGCGTGTGACAGGGCCGATCAATTCCATATGCTGGCCAATCACAGTCTTCCAAGTCGAATCGACAACAGAATGCGGGAAGTCGTAGGAGGGGATCGTCACGCTCATGCGATCGGGCGTCACCCGGCCGCGCACAATCGCCGTGACTGCGACCTCGTCGCCAACTTTGATACTTCCCCGAGCGATGCCCAAGACTTTGGAGCAGCCGGCGCCGGCGTCAAGATGAGGGGGAGCTAATAAAACCCCTCCGCGCCGCGATTGTGACGCGGGGCGATCCGATCGCCGCCAGCGACTTAGCAGACCAATTGACGACAGCGGCCGAGAAGCCTGGCATCCCTGCCGACCAAATCAACGGCGAAATCGAACGCGCCTTCGAACTGTGAGAGAGGGCCGGGGCTGTGGCCGGCTGGCTTGCGGTTAATATCGACCACAAGCTGAATGGACGAGGCGACGAGGTCATCAGCCTTGCTGGTTCCGACGTCGACGTGCTTGTGATCCCCACGGATGAAGAGAGAGCCGTGGGGATCCAGCTGCTATCTGTGCGCCCTCAAGCTTTGTCGCTCGTGCCCTGAGCGCCGAACCTGATGCTACTCGCGCGGCGGGTGTCTCGACCTGTCAGGAGTTCGGCGGCAGCAGCATGGTCCGATAGCCGGCCATCAAGGCGATCAAGGTTGCTGCAACCAGCGGCAACCAGAACTTGATCGGTCCGGCAATACTGCCAGCGATGCGCGGCCGATGCCATCAGCACCGTCAGGAGCCAGACCTCCCACGGGTTGAAACCGCCCCATGGGTCAATCGTCCGGTTTGGCAACAAGGGCAAGATGATCGCTGTCGCAGCCGTGCGGCAAGACATATTTGCGGCGGTGTTCCTCCGGCAACGAATCGTCTCAGCTAGTTGTGGAGGTGCGACAGTTGAAGTCCAGGCTGGTGCTCCACGCCGGATAACAGCGATTCCGCCGATCGGAACATGTCCTCGAATTCCAACTCGTTTTCAAACACCACGCCGCCGACGCTGATGGTCAGCGTGTCCGCGGTTCCTTTTGGCGCGAAATAGGCTTGGGCCACGCGCGCCCGGATACGCTCGCCGATCTCCCTGGCGTCGTCTTCTGTCGCACCGGGCAGAAAGACCCCGAACATGGAGGTTCCGATCCGGCCCACCAGATCTTCCTTGCGTACCGATGACTGGATGGTCGAGGCTATGAGCCGCAAGGCTTCGTCACCCCAGCCAAGGCCGAAGCGCAGATTGATGGACCTGATGTGTTCGGGATGAATGACCAGGAAGGCGCCAGATCTTGGACCAGACGATTCCGGCCTGGTTGCTCTCCTTTCAACCATCGACGTGAAGACTGTCCGGTTGAGGCAGCCTGTCAGGCTGTCAAAGGTCGCCGACTTGTTGAGTTCTCTTCGATAACGGACGAGCTCGGTCCGCTGCAGTCCAATGAACAGGAAAAGTGGGCCACCGACGATGACCGGCAACAGGATCGCAGTGACCATGCTGCGGCCGAAGGGCGTCAAGGCTTCCGAGAACAGAAGCAGATAATTTAGGCCAACCGAGAGGAGCAGAATTCCCGCCGATCCCAGGGCAGTCAGCCATGCGATATCTTTCCATTGCCGGGGCGAGCTATTCGCCATTGGTGTCATCATTAGCCAATCTCCCGCCTGATCGGCTGTCATAAGGCCAAGGTGCTGCACTTTCAGTTTCGAGGAAACATACAATTTTAGTAATGGCGCAATCACCTACCATCGGCCCGAAATCAGCCCTTCAAAAGCAAGGCTACGGTGGCAAAAGCAACGACACCGAATTATCGGCTATTGCGGCGGACCGAATATCCCCATCTGCGCGTCTCTGGCCACTGCCTCCGCCTTGCCGTAGATGCCACTCGCCAGGGCCGTCGCCCAGCCATTGGAAACAAGCCAGGCGCCGACATCCTGCTTGCCCAAGCTGCACGGTGCCGCAATGGCAAAACGATCGATTTCCGGCGGCACGACGCATTTCAGCGCCCGGCCGCGCAGCCAGGAATTGAACGTCGCGCGCGCACGCTGGCCGCAAGGCCAGGCGATGCCACGAAAGGAACAGGTCTCATCCAGGTCAATGCCTTGGATCCCGCTGATGGCTACCTTGCGCCCCATCGATTCGAAGGTTGCCGACGAGGTGGCAACCGGTTGGTACAGCAGGACCTCTTTCCAATCCTTTGGCATTCGCATCCCTGCAGGCGAAGCCAGACCAAGGTCGCTGAGCGGCGGGCGCGGCTCGACCCGTTCGATTTGCGCCGGATCAAGCTGTGGCGGCGCGATAAGGTCCTGAGCAATCTTGCGTGCCCGTCCTCGCCATGGCGTATTGGCGACGGTCGCAATTGGTCGCAGTGGCTGGCTATCGTCGATGGATTGACGCGACGCTGGTATCGGCCGATCGATGGGAAGCAGATCGGCGGCCCGCATGATCAACAAGACCCCGGCCAGGAGGAGCAGGCTTCCGAGCGCTATCAAGCGATTGTGCCTCAGCCAGCCCATCAACTCAAGCAAGGTTCCTTGCCCCTCAATACCCCGATGTCGATTTGGCGACCAGCTTGAGTGCACCCTTTTGAACCTGATAGAAGGGCATGGATCGCTCACTGGAGCCATCCGCCCGAAACCGGAACAGGCCGGTCGATCCGCGAAATCCGCTCCGATTCTCGAGCACCTGCTTGCTGAAGCCGTCAGGCCCGGCCGAACTTGCAATTCCTGCTGTCAGGGCGACCATATCATAGGCGTAGGCGACATTGGCGTCGGCTGGATAATTGTAGGTCGTCTTGAAGCGGTCGGCGATCGGGCCGGTTTCGGTTGGGTCGAGCGTGGCGATGTAGGAGCCTTCAAACAGCGGCTCCATCGGATGTTCCAGCCAGCGGTTGGTTCCAACGACGGCAATTGCTTTTCCAGGAATGCCTTTCGTTTTGAGCGCCGCAAGGATCTGCGCCGGATTGTCGTCGCCGCTGGCGATGATGATGGCATCGGGAGCCTCGACCAGCGAGCCCATATCATTGACCACTTTGGTGCCGCCATCGCCGGCCGGATACGGAATGGTGACGGCGAGCGTCGCGCCATAGATGCTGAGGCTGTTGGCGACCCGCTTTTCAACCGCGCCGGCATTCGCTCCTGCCGCAACGAGCAACACGAACTTCTTGCTGCCTTTGGCCGCCAGGCCGGCTGCGCCCGCGGCCGCGCTGTCGGCCTCGTTGAGGCGGACCGCATAGACGCCTGGGCCGCCAGCGAAATTGTCGGCCAACGCCAGCACCGGCGGCCGCTTCGATCCCGACAGCTTGGCTATGTGCTGCGCGGCCGCGAGTTCGACCGGGCCGATGACGATCTTGGTTCCAGTGGTGATCGCCTTCACAGCCAATTCGCTGGCGTGCGCGCTGTCGCCCTGGGTGTCCTCGACCGTAACCGTGAGCAGTGCGCTGCCAAGGTCGGCCATTGCCAGCTTGGTCGCATCGAGCATCTTCCGGCCGTTTTCGCCGGCGTTGCCCGGGGCCGACAAAGGCAGCAGCATCGTGACCTTCGTCGACCCGGTGCCGAGCGATCGCGTGGCTTGGGCCGGGCTGGCAGCGGTGCCGGCGGCCGGCGCTCCGGGTGCGGCGATCGCCGCCTGGTCGAGCGCGTCCGAGACGCTGCCTTTCGACTGGCAGCCCGACACTATGCCCGCTAACGCAAAGACGATCGCCCACGTCCACGAACCGTGTCGCTGCCGGCCAGAATCCATGATGCCTCCCTCATATCCCGCCGGGTATTTGTCCCGGTCTCATCCGTTCATCTTACGGCAGACTTGCCTCGCCGTCTTTGCAATTGCTGGATTATGGCTCAGCCGTCGAAAAGTCTTGCCCGGAGCGCCTTGATCATTCTGGCTTGCCCGGCGCTTCGATAGTCCGTGCATTTCATGTATCGCGGGCCCGGCACGAACAGCCGGCGCACACAAATACGCCTCGCCGGGGCAGGGGCACCATCCTCTCCTGCTGTCGGGAATGCGGAGAATCCGAACGTCGCCACCGGCAATGGCCCGGCCACCGCAAAACCTTCTCTCGCCAGGATTGCACGCGCACGCCGGCAGTAGCGGACCGAAAGTTCGGAGAACCGGGTTTCACCGTGCCCGGCACGATACTTCATGACGGTGGTGCAGAGATCGCCTGCGGCAAGGCTGTTTGCCTGCGCCAGATATCTGACGCCGAGCGCGATGTTGGTCGCCGGCGCGCCAAGCTCGTCGAGCGAGCATCGAAAGCCAAGCATTCGCGCCGTCGCCGGCATCACTTGCATCAACCCGACTTCACCATCGGCGCCGTGCACATCGGGATCGAATCCGCTTTCGATCTCCATCACCGCGTGCGCCAGCACCGGCTCCAGGCCGTAGAGCGATGCCTGGCACGTCGCGAACGCCTTGAATGTCTCGCGCGTCCATTCGGAGGCGGCGTCGCAGCGAACCGGCCGCCTCAAGCCGAACGGTGCTGGTCTCTCCAGGCTAGGTCGTTCCAGCCAGTTGGCGCAGGCTTGAGTGGCAAGCTGGCCAAAACCGGTCAATGCGATCGCTCCGGCGATCGCCCTCGTCAATCGTCCGCCGACCATCGGGTCAGCCAACCGGCACTGCCGGATCCCTTCCGGTCAGTTCATGTACTCGACCATGCGGTCGTGGAAGCATTCGCACTTGTTGAGCGTGTCCTCGTCCTTGTAGTTCGTCTTGAGGTAGCCATAGGCCATGCCGCAGGCGACCTTGGCTTCCGATGCCCAGACGATGGCAGGACGGGACGAATTGATCCATTCCGAGCTGTTGGCGACGGCCACCGACTCGTCCATCAGCTTCACCACCTCGGCCTTGAGATCGACGATGTTGTCGGTCAGCACCAGGTTCGATGTGCCGACGGTCCGGCAATAGTCGGCCACCGGCCCGTCGATGATGTCGGCGGCCTGAAGTCCTGTCACGCACATCGACAGCAGCCCGGCTCCGAAAGCCACTCGCAAAATTCTGTTCATGCTTCTCACCCCGTCCCTTTCGCCCTTGTCATTTGTTCTGCCGCATTTATGCGAACGCCAAATGTTCCCATTTGGCTGCAAAATGCTAGGCCACGTCCGTCTTGGTGCCGTGGCTGTCATCGTAGAGTATTTTGACCGCATCGGCGGCGCTGTGGAAGGTGTAGTTCTCCAGCACGGCGACCGTATGATAGTTGTCGCCGCCGCCGTCGGTATCGACCTTGACCTCGGCATTGGCCGCATTGGCCGAGGACTGCGCGATCTCCACGAAACCGTCGCCTACGAGATCGGTGACGCCGGCAAGGCCCTTGAGCAAGGAGGAAAGATCGATCTTGTCGCCATCGTGGAAGTCGGCGATCAGGTCGGCGACCTCCAGCGAGCCGATGGCAAAGGTCTTGCTGCCGTCGGAAGCGATGGCCGGCTGCGCCGGGGCGGCGAGCGAAGTGTCGAGCTCGACCTCGACGTAGTTGCCGGTCGTCCCGTCGGCCATCTGGAAGGTTCCATTGCCGGTCACGGTTTGCCCATCGATTTCGCCGACAGCGGATGTCGTTGTCGTGCTGATCGAAGTAATATCGTTATGGGCGAGGTTCGACAACTCCCCGGCGTCGCTTATGCCGTTGGCGTTGGCGTCTTTCCAGATCAGCAGGCTGTCGAATGCCGCGTCGCTGTGGTCGATGACTCCGTCATGGTTGCTGTCGAGCGAGGCAAGTGCCGCCGCGCCGCTGGCGAAGTGGCCGCCGCCGAAGCTCGGCGTGAACAGTTCAGTGCCGTCGTCGACCTTGCCATCATGGTTGAGGTCGATGGCCAGCATGCCGTCGTTCGACGTGTTCCAGGCGACCTGGTCCTTCGTTCCGTCGCCGTTGATGTCGAACTGGACACCGTGGTTGAGGTCGGAGAAGGCGAAGCCGTCATGGTTGAGGTCGAGGATGATGGGATCGACGGCACCATTCGTGATGAGGATATTGAGGTTGGCAATGGCGACGCCCGTCAGCTGAACCAATGTGCCACCGGCATTGGTGGTGGTCTGCTCATAGACATAGGTATTCCCGTTTCCAACGAAGGCCACGGTCGTGCCAGCGCCACCAATGTCGTTCGCCATCAGATATTGAACTGCTGCTGCCACGCCGCCTGCCGTGTTGAGGCTCAGCGCATTTGCGTAAGTGTTTGCGTCATCGAAAGTGATGATGCCATTTGCACTGATCGCGTCCGACTTGATCGTTTGCCCGGCGAACGTCAAGGCCGAGTCGGTGCCGTTGAACCCGGTGGTGGTGGCAGCTGCAATTGCGGCGACGCTGAAGTCGAGCTTGTCCGCTGTTCCGCCAACGCCCCAGTCGGTGATGGTGTCATAGCCTGAGATCGTGCCGGCATCAGCCGACCCACCGATGACCGGTGTCGAGTCGCCAGTTCCGATCACGAAAGTGTCGGCGCCGGTACCGCCCGTCAGCGTATCTTTGCCGAGGCCTCCAGTAAGCAGGTCATTGCCGGCGCCGCCGTCGATGAGATCGTTGCCTCCGCGGCCGACGATTATGTCGTTTCCGCCGTTGCCAGACAGAGTATCGCTGCCGGAGCCGCCATATATCTGATCTGCCAGCAGGGCGTTGCCGCTGACGGTTATGCCAGGATTTCCGGGGTCAAACACCTCCAAACCAAAGTTGAGCATCCGGGCCTGTTCGTTACCTGGGGTGATGTCATCGTATTGGATGTTCCAGGTTTCGCCAGCAGCGACAGGATTGAGAGCTATGTATTGGGCGAGCGTCTGCGACGGATTGGTCGTATTGATTATTGTATCGAAGTCGACGACGGTCTTCATCAATTGACCGTCGAACAGCCACGTATTCGCATTCCCGTCGGTCGTGGATACCGCCTGGAATTTGATTCCGTCTACGTAGATGTAAACATTGACTTGGGCTTCGAGATCGTTGCCGTTCTGATCTCCCGCCTGGATTGGAACGGAGTACCCGGACCGATGCTGGAAATCGGTTTGCAGAGTAATCGAGCCAGCGGACGGATCATTATTTACGGCATTCACGAATGATGCATTCAGAACAAAGTCTGCATCTGCGTCATTGCCAGACGTCAGCGGGCTGTTTTGACTACCCTGGATGTTGCCAGTTGGCCCCGGAACGCTGGTTGGCGGGACTTCGTGGATGCCGACCGTCTGGACAGTCGTGATGGTGCCATCCGAGACATTCAGCGAAAAGCTGGTGTTGACCGTATCGGTGACCGCTGCAGTTGGCCGGTAGACCAGATCAGCGAGTCGGTTGATGCTGGCGGACGGATTGTAGAGCACCGTGCCGGCTGTCAGGGCGACATAGCTCGAGCCGTTGTAGTAGAACACGCCGGTCGGGATCGTGCCCGTCGCGGTGACGATAAGGTTGTCTCCATCTGCATCCGTAGGGGTCGTGATCAGCAGAGGATACCCATTGGGATAGTTCGGCGTACCCGAAGTTTGCTGCGCCGGGTCGCTAGGCATCCAGTTTTCGGTGTTGGCGACAACCGGTGGGTCATTGGTGTTCACCGTCAGCGATACGGTGGCTGTCGAGGTGTCGCCGTCGCCATCCTTGATCGTATAGGTGAAGGAATCCCCGCCATTGTATCCGTTCGTCGGTGTGTAGGTGAATGTCCCATTATTGTTGTAGGTAACCGTGCCGTGCCCCGGCTGGGTGACAGTTACCTGACCGGCGACTGGAGCATTGTCCGTGTCGACGCCGTCGGCGCCAAACACGTCATTGGTCAAGAGACCGGTGAGGATTGTCGCGCCGGTGACGGTCAGGCCCCAGGTGTCATTGTTGGCGGTCGGCACGTCGTCGACGATATCGATGACGATCGCCGCCGGGGCTGACGAGGAGGTGCCGTCCGACACGGTGAGCGAGAAGGTCTCGGTCTCGGTGACGGCGGGAACGTCCGTGGTCGGACTGGTCAGCGTGTACTGGTAGGTCGCTACGCCGGTTACCGCGTTGTAGCCGGTGATCAGCAGCGTGCCGTGGTCGCCCGGGAAGGTCGAACCGTTGAGGCTGC
>NZ_JAMYMP010000066.1:0-11109 GCF_040318615.1 Mesorhizobium sp. M1078 | reverse complement strand
CAAACCACCAAAACAAAAAATTTCCCCCCCCACCCCCCGCGGGGGCCCGCACCCCACCCCCGGCGGGGCCCCCCCACCACTTGGGGGGGGGTGGGCGGGGGGGCCCGCCCCGCCCCGCGCGCAACCGCCGGTCGAGCCCGGCTAGTAGAACCGCGACTCATCTTCTAGCGAATTCAGGTATTCTCCCTTTCCAGCTGGCAACTGTGGTCTGCTAGCTGTCTGGCCGAGGTCCTATGAGGAGCTTGGACGTCCGGACTACACACCGAACCTGCTATATACGCCTGGCGTTGAGGAGGAAACCGATTGCCCCTGTGCCCGCCGATGATCCGTCACCTGAGATCCCCTGACCTGTTTGGACCCATCGATCGCCTGCCGGCACTTGGCACGCGGATGAGCGAGCGGACATTCGAGGTCCTCAACCCGTCGACCGGCGAAGTGCTGGCAGAACTACCTGACATGGGAGTCGAAGAGACATGCGCTGGAATCGATAAGGCCTATGTCGCGCAGCCTGGATGGGCAGGGTTTACCGCCCGTGAGCGCAGCGATGTTCTATGGCGATGGCATGAGTTGATCATCGACCACACCGACGATCTCGCTGCAATTCTCACCGCGGAGATGGGCAAGCCGCTTGCCGAGGCCAAATCGGAGATATCGCATGCTGCGGCGTATCTGCAATGGTACGCCGAGGAGGCAAATCGCGTCTATGGCGAGACGATCTCCGCACCATCGACGGACCGCCGAATGCTGGTGATCAAGCAGCCCATCGGGGTGGTCGGCACGATAACCCCATGGAATTTCCCGGCCTCGATGGTGGCGCGCAAAATCTCGCCAGCCTTGGCGGCGGGCTGCACGATTGTCCTCAAGCCCGCTGAACAGACGCCGCTCGTGGCTGGAGCAATGTTCGCCCTCGCCCATCAGGCAGGCTTCCCCGAAGGCGTCGTCAACCTGATCTATGCGTCCGAAGGTGACGCGGTCGGCCGCGAACTTTGCACAAATCCCAAGGTCCGCAAGATCAGCTTCACCGGGTCTACTGAGATCGGGCGCTTACTTATGCGCCAGTGCTCGGACCAGATCAAAAAAGTCAGCCTAGAGCTTGGCGGCAATGCACCCTTCATCGTCTTCGATGATGCCGATATCGATGCCGCGGTTGACGGTGCGATCCAGGCGAAGTACCGCAATGCCGGCCAGACCTGCGTTTCAGCGAACCGCCTTTACGTCCAGTCGCGCGTTCACGACGAGTTCGTCGAGAAATTCGTTGAACGGGCTCGCCAACTTCAAGTTGGTGACGGTTTCGCGCTCGGAGTGGACATAGGACCCCTCATCGACAAGAAGGCTTTGGCCAAGATTGAATCCCATATTGCCGATGCCGTAGCTAAAGGCGGCGCAATTCGATGCGGGGGCAAACGCATCGGCACGAATGGCACGTTTTTCCAACCAACGGTCCTGACCGGTGTCACCAGCGAGATGACCGTCGCGCGCGAAGAGACATTCGGGCCGCTCGCACCGATTATTCGCTTCAAAGATGCGGATCAGGTCGTGCGTGATGCCAATGAAACGATCTACGGCCTCGCGGCCTATTTTTATGCCTCTAACCTGAAGCGTGTCTGGCGTGTCGCCGAGGCCTTGGAATATGGAATGGTCGGGGTAAATACCGGCCGGATGTCTTCGGAAGCGGCGCCGTTCGGTGGGATAAAACAGTCCGGGATCGGGCGGGAGGGATCCCGCCATGGCCTCGAGGACTACCTCGAAATGAAATATCTCTGCATGGGCGGCATCTGAACATCGGCTTGAAGGGTTCACAGACGGGGTAACCTAGCGAGCGATCTCCAAATATGTGAATTGTAGGATCGATCGGGAACTGAGGGGCGGCTCCGTAACCGAGCAACACGCAATCCTGAGGAGCGCCTCTCGACGAGACAAGCGTCTGCATGTCGGCGAAGACGGCGCGCAATGTAGGAGGATACGCTTGCGATTTAGTGGCCCTCGCCGACTATCTACAGGCGACGGGCTGTCGTTGCGCGGGTATGGTTGGTAGCTTGTGCACCATAGCTTCGTGAACGCTGGTATTCGTGGGCAGAATTTGACCTGCCATATTCCGATTCAGTAGCTCAGTTGTTCTTCGGCCGACGGCCCCGCCGGTACAGGCTCGGACAGAACCGAAGATACCATCAGGCAGGCATTCGCATTGTTGATCGGCGCACGATCCAGGGCGCCAGTTTGACCAAGCGGGTCGAACCGCATGACAGCCTTTGCCGGCTGGAGGACGGAAATGCCGATGCCGAAGAGGATGGTCAGCGCAGTCGAGCCCACACAGCATTTGCGGCACGAACAGCAAGGGCTGGGAAGCGATCGGCCGGCCGGTCCTCCAAGGCGCAGGTCAGGTTGTCGACGACGCGTTGGTTCAGGTCCGCTAATCTGGTCTCTATCGTTTGATAGCGGCTTCGGTCGCCAGCGGCAGCGAGTCAAGATATTTGGCATATCGGCTTTGATTGCCTCGCATTTAGTCAAGATTGGGTAGCTCACTGATGCATCTTTGGGCTCATAGTGCTTCCTCCTCATTAAGATGAGGATTGCCGGATTTGGCGTAGAACACCAACACGGGTCCGAGATCAAAGCGCGTCCCGGGCGCAAGGCGCTGGACGGACCTGGGCCATGTTTCGATTGAGACGCCATCGATGCCTCGCGCCAGCGTTCTGGCGAATCGGGGCATCAGCGGAGCGAGTGTCGGTGCCAGGATCGCAGCGGCCGCTGTCTGAAGAGCTAGCGAAGTCCGATTGCGGGCGGGATAGAAACGTCGCGCCGCCGCATAGTTTCGCGCCCGACGGTACATCACGCAATCCCGCACGAATTCGCAGACCCGAGTGGCCGCGCGCCGCACCGAGAAGCCTTCGTCCGAATATGCCCGCTCCATCGCCGCGCGATAGATCTCTATTCGAGCAAAGAAGGCGCGGTCGACTGGGCTCCAGTCGCCTGCATCGGGTACACGGCCGGCAAAATCCTGCTTGATTTCCTGGTCCAACGCATCAAGCCAGTTCAGCCAAATCCCTTGGAAGACCTCCTTCTCGGTGCGGCGCAGCCCGTCCAGCGTGAAATCCGTCCGCTCCCCTTCCGGGCGTGTCAGGCCCAAATGGAGGCGCACGACGTCGACTGTCTTTGGGCCCAGAACGTCCTTGCCCCAGACCGCGTGGCGGCAGCTGGTTGAAAACTTCTTGCCGTCGAGCAGGTAGAACTCGTTGACGTGATAGTGGATGCGCGGCGTCCAGTGGGAGAAGACCTCGGCGTAAAGAGCGGGGTAGAGTAGCGCGTGGAAGAACGAATTGTCGAAGCCGAAGAAATGGACAATCTGCCAATCGCTGCCGGGCACCTCCGCCTTCCAGTCGCGACCCAGCGAGCGGCCGAGCGCCTGGATGTTGTAAAGAAAACCGAAGGCCATCTCCGGCCAGACCCAGATCACTTGCCCCGGGAACCCTTCGGCCGGCAGGCCCCAGTCCGAGGGGTGGGTAATGGGGACTGAAAATTCGCCGCGTTGGCGTAGGCGCGCGAAGAGATCCAAAATGCGTAGCGGAACGCCTGATGCCCTTAGATGCCGGTCGATATTGTCGTAGCAGCGGTCCAGGGCAAGTTCCGGACGGCGGAGGGAGCCGACCAGCGGCGCTTCGGCAGACTGCCGTGACCGCGCTGCACCCAGGTCGTGGCAAAGGTTTGGGGCGCCGCATTCCTCGCAGATGTTGCCGGCGGCGGAGCCGCCGCAATCGGGACAGAGGCCTCTAACATCCGGCTCATAAAGATATTGGCCTGTCACAGCATCGAAAAGCGCAGGGCTCTGGCGCAGATCTACCGCCGTGCTGCTCAGAAGAGTTCGGAAACACGCAGCTTGAAATTCGCGGTAACCGTCATCGCCCATTGTGGCTTGGAAGCTGTGGACGTCACAATCGAGAAGTGAAAGCGTGGCGCGAATCTCATCGGAGTAGTAGCGCGCCACGTTTGCAGGCGTCCATTGATCGGTAGCGGCGCGTGTCGCGACGTAGCTCTGGTAATCGTCGCTTCCGGTCAGGTGATACGCCTCGACTCCTTTCATGCGCAGGAAACGGGTATAGACGTCGGCGCCGAAATAGGGGCCAGAAAGATGCCCCAGATGCAGATCGCCATTTGGCGTTGGCGGCGCGGAGAAGACGAAGGTCGGCCCGCGTGGAGCCGTGGTCTTTGCAGCGGCATCAAGGGCGGCCTCGCCGTCTCGCCAGTAGACATCGACGAAATCCAGGTCTTTGTTCCCGTCATTGCGCAGCACATGCGCTTCAAAAGGATGGAACAGGACGACGTCGCCGGCCTCGACCGAGATTTCCCCAAGGTCGGTGGTGACCTTGCCCGCACCAGACAGGACCACGAAGGCCTCGATTTCGTCGTGCCGATGGGGCTCGGATGTGACCCCGGGTCCAACCTTTCCGAACGAAAACCCCGTGCGAGCGCTGCCCGTTCCAAGCGTGGCCGTGTCGATACCGAACGCTCTCGACAGCTCCGTTCGAGAAAACGTGTATTTGCGCATGACAACGAACCTAAGCTGTTGAAGAGTGGGACGGACCTTCGGCTGCCAACGAACAGCCTCAAGTGCACTTCATGGAGAGAAACGGCAGTCCGACCCGTTGGCGGCCCGGCCAGGATAGTGCAGCTCTGGGCCGGGAGGCGGGCGACCAAAAGGGGGGCGCTAGTCGGGCTGTAGGCACACAGAAGACCGCCTGCGACCACCTCCACAATTCACGTGCCAAAGCGTCCGATGCTCCGCGAGCTCGCAAATCAGACCGCCATACCGTCCGCGCATTTTTTGAGCGGTCGATCAGTTTCGTGTGCATGCCTCCGCCTGGCTGCGTGAGCTCAATCGCGATAGAAGATCCCATTTGGGGGCTTGAGATTGTCGAGATCGGCCACTTTGCCCTCGGGCGGGTTAAGGGCGCGCTTAAGCACGTTATATTCAGCGCGGGTCGGCCCACCGGTTGAGGCACGCTGGAACACCAAGTAGAGTGTCCGCCGAGAACGATTGCTTTTGTTCGGTCGTGAGTAGTGCGGTGCGTAATCGTCGAAGATGAAGATGTCGCCAGCCTTCCATACTACGGGTTCCCAGGAGAACGTTTCGGCGACTTGAGGATAGATCACCCCACCGGCATCCATGGGAAAGACCCCCTTTTTGTGGTTGCCGGGGCTGAAGAAAAGCCCGCCGTTTTCCGGGTCGGAGTCGTCGATGCCTATGGCAACCACGGCATGGACCATCCGGTCGGGGAGTTTGTGTGGAATGTGATAAATGTCCTGATGCGGGAGATAGCCGCCGCTGTCGGGGTAGTGGAAAATCAGCAACTCCTTGAGCCTGCGCGAATCTTCTCCAAGCAAATCATCGACTGCTGACTTTATGCGCTGATCTTCTAAGAGCAAACGAAGCAATGGATCATGGAAGTCGAGAAAATTCTCGATCTTGGATATGATCTTTCGATTGTCCGTCGTCTTCTCGAACCACATGAGCCATTTATCATCGCTGACATCCCAGCGTGACACATCTTCGACAAAATTAGAGATATCTTCCTGAGCCGCTGGCGCAAAGAAGCTTTCGAGCCTGACGTATCCGTCTTTCTGCCACTTGTCTCTTTGTGTATCAGTCAACATGCGAAAAGCCTCCTGTTGGAAAGACTGAGTGGTCGGACCCCAATTAGGGCAGTCGGTGGCTAGTTGCGGTCCACGGAGACGCCCACGCATGTGGGACGGCGATGCTAAGTGCGTTCCGCTCCGACGGATTTTGTCCGGTGAAGCTCGGCGCGAGACTGCCTATGTCATGCTCGGCCGGGTCCAGGGCTTCGGTAAACTGGGCCGGATCAACCGCTTCACCCGGTCCAGCCACGACACGCATCGCTAAAGGCCGGCACCATCCGCTGACCGCCGACCCAGCCATGGCCCCCAAGACCACGGCGCTCTTTCGAGTGCGCGACCTGGTACGGCCTTGACAACGGTAGGGGAAATGCACGCCGCCAGAATAATGCGATGCGCCGCTTGGTCCAAGAACTTGTTCGGTCACGATGACTTCGGAGAAGCCTCCGGCCTTCGCAGCGGAGGCGGACATCATTCCCAGGATGCCACCGCCGATGATCAGAAGTTTACGAGTCATATCCCGCTGCCCATTTCTTCGGCTACGGAGGCGGGCCAGCTCTCGATCGACGTATGGCTGATGAAGCCAGGATGCTCGGGGTTCGCGCATGGCGCGCGCCCAAGAAGGCTATCGAGGATGCGGCGCGCGCGCCAGGCCAGCAGGCTTAGGTTCGGATCGGCCAGGCCGCGCTGCCCGAGGCTCGCGTTTTGTACGAAGATGCGCCTGTCACGCGGTCCGTCCCAGCTCACCGAAAAATCCTCGCGAATAGCTAATTCATTGTCGATATGCTCCAGCCGGTGCGCGATAGGTTCCAAGAAGTCTGGGATCGCGTTCTCGTAACCGGTGGCCAGCACGACGATATCAGCCCTGACTTCTTCGACCTCGACCACGCCGTGCTGCAGGGTCAGCCTGTGACCCGCGCCGGCGTTGATGCAGTTCGAGACGGTGCAGCCCGGCCGCAGTGTGATGTCGGATCGGTTTGGCTCGAAAAATGCGTGGCGGTAGAGCGCCTGATAGATCGCCCGCAACGTGCTTTCTGAAATGCCGTCCGAGGCAAGCACGAAACGCCGCAGGAGCAGCTTACGCTGCGACTCGCTCATGGCCGCGAAACGATCCGAAAAGCAGGGCATGAACAACTCGTTTGTGAACGGGCTGTTGTCCAGAGGCAGATAGTTTTCGCGCTGCGAGACCCAAGTGATCGAGGCAGGCCGCCGTTCTTTCGGCAGGCCGATAAGATGCAACATCACCTCGGCTCCCGATTGTCCTCCGCCGACCACGCAGACATGCTTTCTCCGCACCTCAGGGTGGATGTGCAGTAAAACAGATGAGTGGAACAGGTTGCGTCCAGTCCAGCCCTGGAACTGAGGCGGAATTTGCGCCTGCTTGCCAATGCCGACCACGACGTCTCTGGCGCCGAGAACCGCCTTATCCGTCCGCACCCGAAACTCGCCGTCAAAGCGGATTTCGCGTACTGTCTCACCGCCACGCACAAGTGGGTTCCTGTGGAAGACCCAGTTCAGGTATTGTTCGAACTCCACTCTGAGCACGGCATCGAACTGTGCGTTCAGGAAGTGATACAGACGCCCTTTCTCGTGCAGGAAGTTTACGAAAGTGTAGGCTGATCGCGGATTCACTAGAGTGACCAGGTCCTTGAAGTGGCTGACCTGGAGCTCCGAGGAATCGAATGCACTGCCTGGATGCCAGCGGAAGTCGACCTGCCGATCCAGGAACACCGCTACTTGCCCAACTTGCTCGTGTAGCTGACACGCAAGGCTCAAATTGGACGGGCCAGCACCGATCCCAACGCAAGATAACTCCACTGCTTCCTCCTATAGAGTCTTCCCACTGGACGGCTTGTTCGCGGCGAATATCGGCCACAGCCATTGGGCCCCCTCGCGGACGTTCGGAGCACCGGTCCCGACCGGGTTTGCGAGAATTTGTCCAGCGCGTTCGCGTCGTCGAATGTAGACCGGAGCATTCCAGCGCGGTGAAATCGAGGGGTCAGGCCGGCGACGTGGGGCAACGACGTATGTCTTTCCGTTCGTCTGGATGCCCGCGTCGCCGTCACGCGAGACGCTTTGCAGGCTCATTAAGGTGTTTGAAGCCGGCCCAATCGCCGGCCCGACCATGACGCGCCGGCCTTTCGGCGGCTTGATGGCAGGCGAGAGCGCGGTGTTCACTACGGCGACGTTCACTACGGCGACGGCATTTTCGGTGCGCATGATCATGGACGACGTCTCGCTGATGCGTTCGCAGAGTCCCATGCATGGGCCGTGCCAGAGAAGGAATCTTTATTAAACAACGGGTTGGCGGATTTACGATCCTGTCCGACATCCGACATTGAGGGGGGACGCTTCAGGGCGGCGCCCGATTTGCACTTCGGATAAAATAGTTTTCCGAATAGCTAATCGGGCACCCTCTGCATCAGAATACTTCTATCTTGTGGGGACCAGCACAGTCTTCATGAACGGACAGTGCAGAACCCTGCGTCTCTGTCGGACAGATCACGATATGCCGTGTCCATCGAGCTCAGCAGTTGCAAGAGCTGCCAGATCCTTCGCCCTATCGTGCCGTTGCACTGGCTCGATCCCGACATCCTCGGAGGCCGCGATCACGAAGAGTGACGCAAACTCATGTCCGCCGCGAGGCCTCTCTCATGGGAAGCAATTCTCTTTCTTGGTGAAGGATCGATGCTCATGCTCAGATGGTCGCGGATGGGCGGATGCCCGGCCTAAGCGCATCAATGAATCTCTGTACAGATAGCCGGAACAGAATTGGTTATTCTGCCGGTCCAAGGCACGACACCATTCCATCCCTGCGGCTCAATCCAGGCGGAGGGATGAGGCAGCAGTTTTTTGCGCGCCTACCGGTCGGCCAGGAATGGGAGCCCTCGTAAACGCAGGCATTCGATGATCGCTGCCGCGGAGCTCCTCAGGCGTGCCGTGCCCGACACCGGCAACGTCGTGGTCGTCAATCGTCCCGTCGCCGATGTCGATCCGAAGCTCGGCCAGTTCGCGGTGAGCTTCACTGCTATTCCGCAGTGCCCACGAGCTCGCACAGGAGATTCTACCAGGGCGGTCACGGCTGCACTCGTTGTCGGGTCTGCGACAAAGTCGACATGAGGCACACGGCAGTCAGAGCCATGTCATTGTTGTGAAATGGTTTTCTCGTTTGGCACGACACGTGCAAGACTATCCGCAAACGCGCTGCGGCAAGGACTGAGGAGAAATCATATCATGATCGAGCCCGCCGAACATGCAGTCGCAGCTGCGAAAACCGGGCCTTTCCGAGCCGACAGGACGTTGCGGTTATTTTCCAGTCGACACCATACTTCACGATATCCGGACATGACCGTATTCGATTTCCAACCAACGCTGAATGCCCCGCACGATGATCCCTATCTTTGGCTCGAAGATGTGGAAGGAGAACAGACAATCGCCTGGGCCGCCAGCCAGGCCAGGACCCTGGGGCAGTTCGGTGGAACACAGTTCAATCGTGACCAAGACGCGCTGACAGCGATCTTCGACCGTCCCGACAAGATTCCCGTGTTCATGCGGCGCGGTCAGTACCTCTACAATTCTGGCAAGACGGCCAGAAATCCGCCCTCGCTGTGGGGCCGGGACCACCATTGCCGCCTACGCAGATCCTGCTCGCCACCACGAAGCGAGCCGAACGCGCCCACCCAGGCCACGCGCGTAAGATGGTCGCAAAGCTGCAGCCCTCTGGTTATCCCGCTTACTTCTAAGTGAGTACAGGTGGATGATTGCGAGCACGGCGCAAATGTGTGTGCGCGGTCCCACGCACACTGCGCATGAGCGCTCCGCCAATATCACGCAATTCGAGCAAGACTTTTCGTAGTTCAATGCATTATTTCTGAAGAGCAAGGAGACAATATCATGGCGAGAAACAAAATGCGGGCCGCGCGGGGAGTAACAGCGGCCGTTGTCCTCATCGTGATGGGACAGCAGGCCATTGCGGCGGACCTTGCGCAAGCTGCTACCGTCCCGAAGGCAGGAGCCTTTGTCACGGAAGCGCCAAGCCCTTGGCAGATCCGGCTGCGTGGGTTGGGGGTCATCCCTGAGGATTCGGGTCACGTCAATGCGGTGCCCGGCTCTGGTCTTTCCTATTCGGACACGTTGACGCCGGAGCTCGATATCTCCTATTTCTTCACGGACAACATCGCCGCCGAGCTTATCCTCGGCACCACCTACGCCAACATCGAGGGCCAAGGAGCGATCGGCGCGCTGGGCAATATCGGCAAGGTCTGGCTGCTGCCGCCCACGCTCACATTGCAGTATCATTTTACCGATTTCGGCGCGTTCAAGCCCTATGTAGGCGCCGGCGTGAACTACACGATCTTCTATGACCAGGATGCCGGCAGCGCCGATGCTCTCAATGTTGAGAACACCTTCGGCACGGCGCTGCAGGTCGGATTCGACTACATGGTGGATCAGCACTGGGGTGTTAACTTCGACGTGAAGAAGCTGTTCCTCAAGCCAGACTTCGAGGTCACCGTCGACGGCGCGAGGCAGACGGGGAAGGCGGAGCTTGATCCCTGGCTGATAGGCGCAGGTGTCACCTACCGCTTCTGATGCTCGACGCAAAGGTGCGACAGCCGATCTGAGATGAAAGGGCGCCTCAGGCGCCCTTTCCACGCCGACTTCATCCAGCGCATAACAGCCGATTGTCGGGAGACTTGAAGAAGCCGTTATTCGGAGTCGGCGTCACCGATAGGCTGCCCGGGCCAGGGGCGCGAAGCCGAACGGGACAAGATGGCTGGGCCTGCGAAGAAGACCGGCGCGGTTCCGCGATGTCACGCACGCGGGCCCGTAGCAATTACTTGAAAGTCGGGTGGGTCAGGTCTGTTTGTCGGGCCGAACCAGATCCGTGTGGCTGACGCCGAGAGCCAATGCCAGTTCATAGATCGTGATGATCGTCGGATTTCTTCGGCCTTTCTCTAAGCCGCTGATGTACTGCTGGCTGAAGCCGGAAATCTCGGCAAGCTGCTCCTGCGTCAGACGCTTCCTTAGCCTGTGCACTGCTCGGACAGCCTCACGGTCTACGATAAATCGCATTTCACGACTTATATGCGGCTCCTAGACGCCTCCGCCGATGATGCGAGCGAAGAAGAGATGGCCCACGTCATCCTCGGCATCGATCCAGCACGCGAACCGGAGCGCGCCAGGAAGGCTCTTCGTAGCCATCTCGACCGTGCGAACTGGATGATCACTACTGGCTACAAGGAATTGTTCGCCGGCTGAACAATTACACCGTGCGCTCCATGTCCTGGATGGCGCGGCGAACGCCTCCACGCAGAGTCGGCAGGATGCTCACCGGCCGGCCTGAACCTCGCTCGCCGATCAGGTTTCGGCATTTCCCGGGTTGTGTGCGTCAAGTTCTGCAAAATGGGGCGGCCATGATGCTGGTCATGCGGCTTGGCGCAGAGCGAGCTTCTTGTGCTCGCGCAGGTCGTCCATGTTGAT
>NZ_JAMYMP010000065.1:0-11483 GCF_040318615.1 Mesorhizobium sp. M1078 | reverse complement strand
ACTTCGTGATCGCCGCCGTCAGCGACGTCTTGCCATGATCGACGTGGCCAATCGTGCCAATGTTCACATGAGGCTTGTTACGCTCGAATTTACCTTTTGCCATAGTCTCTTTCCTTGGACGGCCTTGACCTTCAGTTCAGTCGAATGCGGGGCGATTAGCGACTACGGCCGAAAAACACAAGTGCCTTGTGGCCGGGTGCGCTGTCCACTCGGTCTCAACCGATGATCCGATTGCGGGGATGTGGCGCTGATATAGGAACGCGCGAGCGGAAATGAAATGGGGGCTGCGGGCTCCAGCACCTGTTTGCTATTCCCGCCCATGTCCTGTCCCGCCCATGTCCTGGCCTTTGCCTGCCGGATGTACAGCCGGCGCCTGGCCCATTGCCGCTACGGCGGCGGTCTGATTTGGTTGCCCCATGCAATTCATACCGACCTCCATACGCGGCCCGCTGTTCATGATCGTTTCGACGGGGTCGTACCTCGTCAACGACACGATGATGAAACTCGCGACCGCGGGCTTGCCGTCCTATGAAGTGCTGTTCCTGCGCGGGGTCGCGGCCACGCTATGGGGCATGCCGCTGCTGTTCCTGCTGGGCTATGGCAGGCAAATCCCTTTGATCTTCGACAAACGCGTGCTGCGCCGCAACCTGCTCGAGCTGGCGGCCATCCTTTGCTACGTCGTGGCGCTGGCCAACATGCAGATCGCCGATTCGACCGCGCTCGGGCAGATCACCCCGCTTTTGATGCTGGTCGGCTCCTCCATCCTGTTCGGCGAACGGATCGGCGGCGTGCGCATGGCGCTGATCGGGCTCGGCTTCATCGGTGCGCTCATGGTTGCCCAGCCGACCATGCAGGGCATCTCGGTCTATGCGTTGCTGGCGCTCGGCAACGCGGCATTGGCGGCGGCGCGCGATCTTGCCGGCAGGCGGGTCGCGGCCGAGGTGCCCGGCATGATCGTCGCCATTTCCGCCGTCGTGGTGGTGCTGATCGGCGCGGGCGCCGCGCATCTCGTTTCCGAGCGCTGGGTGATGCCGGAAGCCCGGCACCTGCTGCTCATGGCCGGCGCCGGATTCTTCCTGATCTTCGGCCATTTCTTCATCTTCATGGCCTATCGCGTCGGTCCGACCGGCGTCGTGGCGCCGTTCTACTACTGCTTCACCGTCTGGGCGGTCATCTCAGGCGTGCTGGTATTCGGGCAGTTCCCGAATGCCCTGGCGGTCTGCGGCATCCTGCTGGTGGTCGCGAGCGGGCTGACCATCGTCTCGCTTGATGAACGCAAACGCAGGCTGACCGTCGTCGCCTGACCTTCAAGTCAACGCGTCGAAGCAGGTTTGGCCGACCTGCGGTCGGCCAGTCGGCAGACTGGCGCCTAAAGCGTTCGCTTGCCGGAGAACTGGTGATAGGCCCACAGCACGACCACCGCGCCGATAATGGCGACGATCAGGCTCCAGATGTTGAGGCCGGTCACACCCGTGGCGCCAAAGGCGCTGAAGATCAGCCCTCCGACGATGGCGCCGACAATGCCGAGCACGATATCCATGATCAGGCCCTGGCCGGTCTTGTTGACGATCTTGCTGCCGATAAAGCCGGCGATGACGCCGAGGATGATCCAGCTGATAATGCCCATTTTTCCTCTCCATTCCCCGCCCGCCGATCATGGTCACATGATTGTCAAAAGCTCAAGCCAACTTGAAATTCCGCCCGCGTGGTCCATTGTAGCCGGCGGGACGGGCTTGGTCGTTATGGAGGATTGACCTATGGGACTCTTTGACAACGCCGTACCCGGCGGCAACATCACCAAACCGCTGATGATCGCGCTCGGCGCGCTGCTGGTGGGAAAGATGCTGAGCGGCAGAAGCGCCGAACAGACGAGTGCCGGAGAGACGGGCGAACCCGCTCAGCCTCAAACGCCAGCCCCCACCGGAACCACGGCCTCCAGCGACGGCGGCCTGCTCGGCGGACTGGGCGGACTGCTCGACAAGCTCAAGAATGCCGGCCAAGGCAATGTCGCTGACTCCTGGGTCGGCACCGGGCAGAACCAGCCGATCAACGCCAATGATCTCGGCAAGGCGATCGGCCCGCAGGTCATTCGAGAGATCGCGCAAAGGACCGGACTGGACGAGCAGGAGTTGCTCAAGCAATTGTCCACAGCCCTGCCCGGCATTGTCGACAGACTGACGCCGAACGGACAGGTGCCGCAGCAACACCAGGTCGCGTCCGCCTTCAACAGCTAGACTTCTGCGCCTGCATCACGCGCAAACACGCCCGGCACCGCCTTGCGGCTGTCGGGCGTTGCTCCGACCAGCGCGGCGAACCGCCTGGCAGTCGACGCATCGACCGGCGTGTAGACGGAAACCGAGAAATCACTGTCGCGGCCGCCCGGCTGCAGCGTGGCGAAATCGAACGACATCGCGCCGGCGACAGGGTGCCGGATGGATTTCCGCCAGATCGGTGGCTCGGCGATGTCGCGGCTGTTCCAGCACGTGGCGAACGCATCGCTTGCCGCTTCCAGTGACGAAACCAGTGCGGCCAGCACCGGATCGCGAGTCATGGCAACAGTGGCAAGCCGGAACTGCGCCGCCGCCGAGCGCGAAACCTCCGGCCAGTCGACAAAGCGCTGCCGCCATTCCAGGTCGAGAAACAGCCGGGCGAGCAGGC
This sequence comes from Mesorhizobium sp. M1078, assembly GCF_040318615.1. Taxonomy (NCBI): domain Bacteria; kingdom Pseudomonadati; phylum Pseudomonadota; class Alphaproteobacteria; order Hyphomicrobiales; family Phyllobacteriaceae; genus Mesorhizobium; species Mesorhizobium sp. M1078. The sequence goes on along the minus strand of NZ_JAMYMP010000065.1, from coordinate 8,825 downwards.
TGCCGGACCACGCATCATCCGTCTCGAAATCCCCGAGCAGCACCGCCGCCGGGTGGTTCCAGGCGACGACCTGCCAGTAGCGGTTGACGACATATGCCGGGTGCGGCGCCAGCCCGTCGAGCAGGCTTAGCAGCGGCGCGCTGGGCAGGCCTTGCTCGCCGAGCCGGTTTCGCCAGTCGAGATCGGGCCGCGCCAATTGGAACAGATAAGCCTGCTCGGATCGGCTCAGCTTCAGCACCCGCGCCAGCGAGCGAAGCACCTGCGGCGATGCGTTCACCTCCCGCCCCTGCTCGAGCCAGGTGTACCAGGTGGTGCTGATCCCCGCCTCGGCGGCGACCTCTTCGCGCCTGAGGCCCGGTGCCCGGCGGCGGCCATTGGCGCCATCGATCCGCGGCAACCGGTCCCGCCGCTCGCGCAGGAAGCGGGCAAGCTCGTCGTGCCGTGGGCCGTCGTATGGCATGCAGTCACTTCCGATACCAGTATAAGCTATAGTCTTGTACTACTTTAAAGGAAAGCTAGGTTGCGGGCGATCGCAACATCAGCCCACGGGACTTCGACAATGAACGCGCTCAATGAAATCCGTCAGATCGACTACACCGTCATCTTCGCCCGCGACATGGCCGCCATGCGGCACTTCTACGGGGATGTGATGGAATTTGATCTGCAGCGCGAACTCGGCTGGCCTTGACCAGCCTCGGCATGATGTTCAACGACACGCCGCAGCAGCGGGATGCGCTGTCGCTTCAGCTGGCATTCCGGGTGGCGCCGGAGATGGTCGCTGCTTGCGCCGAGGCGCTTCAGGCCAAGGGCGTGCAGCCGGTCCTGCCGCTCACCGACCAGGAATGGGGCCACAGGACAGTGTTCTTCCGCGATCCGGACGGCAACGTTGTCGAGATATTCGCTGAGATCTGATGCGGAGTGGGGAGTTTGGAGCGGGTAGCGGGAATCGAACCCGCATATTCAGCTTGGAAGGCTGCTGCTCTACCACTGAGCTATACCCGCATCGTCCTCAAGGTTCGCGGGCTGGCAGTGGTGGAGAGGGTTGGATTCGAACCAACGTAAGCTAAGCTAACGGATTTACAGTCCGTCCCCTTTAACCACTCGGGCACCTCTCCAGCCTGCCGTCGAAGCCTTGCAACGAGGCATTCTCGCCGATCAGGTCGAAACCAGGGTTTTGTCCGAAATCAGCGAAGCGCCTTATGGCGGCAAGGCCAGTGGGTGTCAACCGCACCGCAAGGCAAAATGCGCTGATTTTGACAGCCTGCCCGGCAAGCCGGCTTTCTGCCTGTATCCACAGCCCGGCGACGCGGCTATAGAAGCCGGCCATGAGCAATGACAACACGCCCAAGACCGCCAAAGACACCCATTACGCCAAGCTGCGTCGCGCCCATCGCGACGAGAAGGCCGGCGGCGCGCCCGCCTTCCGGCCGCGCCAGCCGGTGCCGCCGGGCGAAAACGCCGCCGACGGGCTGGTCAGGCTCTATGGCCTGCATACGGTGCGCGCGGCGCTCGACAATCCGCGGCGGAAGATCCGTAAAATGCTGGTGACGCGCAATGCCGCCGAGCGGCTGGCGATCGCCGACCTCGCCGCTTTGCCGTTCAAGGCCGAACTCGTCGAGCCCAAGGAGATCGACAAGATCACCGGTTCGGATGCCGTGCATCAGGGCGTGCTGATCGAAGCCGAACCGTTGAAGCCGAAACGCCTCGACACGCTCGGCGACACGAAACTGGTGCTGGTACTCGACCAGGTCACCGACCCGCACAATGTCGGCGCCATATTGCGCTCGGCGGTCGCCTTCGGCGCCGGCGCACTGATCACCACGGCCCGCCACAGCCCGCAGGAATCCGGCGTGCTGGCCAAATCCGCCTCCGGCGCACTGGAGCATATTGACCAGATCGAGGTGAAGAACCTGGCCGACGCGCTGGGACAGCTGCACGATGCCGGCTTCCAGACCATCGGCCTCGATTCGGACGGGCCGGCCGAACTCGAAACGGGTTTTTCAGGCGAGAAGATCGCGCTGGTGCTTGGCGCCGAAGGCAAGGGCCTGCGCCAGAAGACGCGCGAGACGGTGACCACGCTCGCCCGCCTCGACATGCCCGGCGCCATCCGCTCGCTCAACGTGTCGAATGCGGCGGCGGTGAGCCTTTATGCGGCACGGAAATTCCTTGGAGGGTGAATGGTGAAATAGTGAATGGAAAAGCGTTCTTACCGTCACCATTCACTATTCACTATTCACCATTCACTATTCACCCACTTCATGCCCCGCCATCCGCTCCAGCGCACGAACCAGCGCCGAATGATCCTCTTTTGCCCCGCCATTCGCCGAGCATGAGTTGAACAGCTGCTGCGTCGTCGACGTATTGGGCAGCGAGACACCGAGTGCCTTGGCGCCTTCCAGCGCCAGATTGAGATCCTTCTGGTGCAGTTCGATGCGGAAGCCCGGCGCGAAGGCGCGCTTTATCATGCGCTCCCCATGCACTTCGAGGATGCGCGATGCCGCCAGCCCGCCCATCAGCGCCTGCCGGACCTTGGCGGGGTCGGCGCCGGCTTTTGCGGCAAAGACCAGCGCCTCGGCGATCGCCTCGATGGTCAGGGCCACGACGATCTGGTTGGCAACCTTGGTGGTCTGGCCGACGCCGTTCGGGCCGACAAGCGTGATGTTCTTGCCCATCTTTTCGAACACGGGCTTGGCGCGCTCGAACGCCTTGTCCTCGCCGCCGACCATGATGGTCAGCGACGCCGCCTTTGCGCCGACCTCGCCGCCCGACACCGGCGCGTCAAGATAGTCGCAGCGGAGATCGTTGATTTTCTTGGCGAAAACCTTGGTCTCGATCGGCGAGATCGAGCTCATGTCGATGACCAGCTTGCCCTTGCTCAGGCCGGAAGCGACACCGTTCTCGCCGAACAGCACCTCGGCTACCTGCGGGGTGTCGGGAACCATGGTGATGATGATATCCGCGGCCTTCGCCACTGCCGCGTGGCCGGTGATGCTTCTCAAGCCCTTGGCGACGAGATCGGCCGGCGGCTTCGAGCGGTGGTCGCTGGCAATCACGGCGTAGCCGGCATCCAGGAGATGCCCCGCCATCGGCGCGCCCATAATGCCAAGGCCGATGAAGCCGATGGTTTCCATTGTTTTCTCCTTTGTTGAGGCTGAGTTCCTTCGCGCCCCCTCTGGCCTGCCGGCCATCTCCCCCACGAGGGGGGAGATTGGCAGTTTCGGCGCCTCGCTCACCCTGCAATGTTGGGGAGCGAAAGCCGGGATGACGTCCGATCTCCCCCCTCGTGGGGGAGATGTCCGGCAGGACAGAGGGGGGCGCGAAGGAACGCGAGTTCGACTGCGCCTAAGCCGCGGCACTCCCCTGCCCGTTAAGCTCCCGAAACCACCCCAGCCCAGCCTCCGTCCCCGCCTTCGGTTTGTATTCCGCTCCGACCCAGCCGGAATAGCCGATCCTGTCGATATGCTCGTAGAGGAAGGGATAATTGATCTCGCCCGTCCCCGGCTCGTGACGGCCGGGATTGTCCGCAAGCTGGATATGCGCGATGCGGCCGAGGTTGGCCTCGATGGTACGGGCGAGATCCCCCTCCATGATCTGCATGTGATAGATGTCGTATTGCAGGAACAGGTTCTTCGAACCGACGCGCTCGATCAGCGCCAGCGCCTGCTCCGAATAGTTCAGGAAAAAACCCGGTATGTCGCGCGTGTTGATCGGCTCGATCAAAAGCCGGATGCCGGCCTGCTCCAGTTTCTCGGCTGCAAACGCGAGGTTCTCGGCTAAAGTATTTTCCAGCACCGAACGATCCACGCCCTGCGGCGCGATGCCGGCGAGGCAATTGACCTGCTCGCAGCCGAGCGCATGGGCATAGCTGATCGCCTTGGCGATGCCTTGCCGGAATTCCGGCGCGCGGTCGGGCAAAACCGCGATGCCGCGCTCGCCCTTGCCCCAGTCGCCGGCCGGCAGATTGAACAGCACCTGCGTCAGACCGTTCTTCTTCAACCGCGCCGCGACCACGTCAGGCGCATGGTCGTAGGGGCCGATATACTCGACGCCCTTGAAGCCGGCGCGGGCGGCGGCATCGAAACGGTCGAGAAAGTCGTGCTCGCCAAAGAGCATCGACAGATTGGCTGAAAAACGCGGCATTCTTTTTCTCCTTCTTCCCGCCTAGCTTAATCGAGCAACACAATCGCCGTCGGCGCATCCTCATGGCTTTCGGCAAGGTCCTCGAATTCGGTGATCTTGTCGATTTCCGTGCCCATGGAAATGTTGGTGACGCGCTCGAGGATGAATTCGAGCACCACCGGCACCTGGTATTCCTTCATCAGCCGCTGCGCTTCCTTGAACGCGCCGGCGAACTCTTCCGGTTTGCGCACCCGGACCGCCTTGCAGCCCATCGCTTCTGCGACCGCGACATGGTCGACGCCGTAGCCGGCCTCCGGATCGTTGGCGCGGTTGACGTTCTCGAAGGCCAGGCTCACCTCGAAATCCATCGCAAAACCGCGCTGCGCCTGGCGGATCAGGCCGAGATAGGCATTGTTCACGACGACATGGATATACGGCAGTTTGTGCTGTGCGCCGGCCGCCAGTTCCTCGATCATGAACTGGAAGTCGTAGTCGCCCGACAGCGCCACGATGGTGCGATCCGGATCGGCGGCGCGCACGCCAAGCGCTGCCGGCAGCGTCCAGCCGAGCGGGCCGGCCTGGCCGCAATTGATCCAGTTGCGCGGCTTGTAGACATGCAGGAACTGCGCCCCGGCGATCTGCGAGAGGCCGATCGTGGTGACGTAGGTGGTGTCACGGCCGAACGCCTTGTTCATCTCCTCATAGACGCGCTGCGGCTTCAGCGGCACCTGCTCGAAATGCGTCTTGCGCTTCATCGTCTTCTTGCGGGTCTGGCATTCCTTCGCCCAGCCCGACCAGTCGCGCAGCTTTCCTGCCGTCTTCCATTCGGTGGCGACGTCGAGCAGCATCTTTAGTGCCGCACCGGCGTCCGAGACGACGCCGAGATCCGGCGCGAACACCCGGCCGATCTGGGTCGGTTCGATGTCGACATGGATGAATTTCTTGCCCTTGGTGTAGACATCGACCGAACCGGTGTGGCGGTTGGCCCAGCGATTGCCGATGCCAAAGACGAAATCGGCTTCCAACATCGTCGCATTGCCGTAGCGATGCGAGGTCTGCAGCCCGCACATGCCGGCCATCAGCCGGTGGTCGTCGGGGATCGCGCCCCAGCCCATTAGCGTCGGGATGACCGGCACGCCCGTTATCTCGGCGAATTCGATCAACAGATCCGACGCATCGGCGTTGATGATGCCGCCGCCGGCGACGATCAGCGGCTTTTCCGCGGCATTGAGCATCGCCAAGGCCTTTTCGGCCTGGGCGCGCGACATTGCCGGCTTGAACGGGACCAGCGGTTCATAGGCATCGATATCGAATTCGATCTCGGCCAATTGCACGTCGACCGGCAGGTCGATGAGCACCGGGCCCGGTCGCGACGAGCGCATCAGGTGAAATGCCTTCTGCAGCGCCATCGGCACGAGATAGGGCTCCATGACCGTGACCGCCCATTTGGCGACGGGTGCGGCTATGGCGGCGATATCGACCGCCTGGAAATCCTCCTTGTTGAGCCGTGCCCGCGGCGCCTGACCAGTGATGCACAGGATCGGGATGGAGTCCGCCGCCGCCGAATAGAGCCCGGTGACCATGTCGGTGCCGGCCGGGCCCGACGTGCCGATGCACAGCCCGATATTGCCTGATTTGGCTCTCGTGTAGCCTTCGGCCATATGCGAGGCCGCCTCGACATGGCGCGCCAGGATGTGGCGGATCGAGCCCCTCGCCTTCAGCGCCGAATAGAACGGATTGATCGCCGCGCCCGGCACGCCGAAGCCGCAGGAAACGCCTTCCTTTTCGAGAACGAGAACCGCTGCATCGACAGCGCGCATCCTGGCCATGTCCAGCCTCCTCAAGATTGTTGGTTGGTTGACAATGCCAGTGTCGTTTTCATTTTTCAATTTTTTCAGAATAATTTTTCATTTCGAGAAAACCGCTTCTATACACTGATTCCCCTGGCTTTTTCGTTTTCCATAAATCCGGCCATCAAAATCGATGAAAAAGTTTTTCATTGCGATTTCGGCGCAACCGGCGACAATGCCGCCATGGAAACCAGCGAAAAACGCCAGCGCGGCCGGCCGCGCGCTTTCAACGGTCCGTCCGAGGCCGGTTCTGTACAGTCGCTGGACCGGGCCTTGCGCATCCTGGCCATCGTCGCTGAAGGCAGTGGCCTGTCGCTGAGCGAGATTTCGGCGCGTAGCGAGCTCGCGGCGTCCACCGCCTACCGCATGCTGACGACGCTGCAGAACCACGGCATGGTCGAGTTCGATACATCGGACCAGCTGTGGTCGATCGGCGTCGAGACCTACCGCATGGGTGCCGCCTTCCTGCGCCGCCGCAAGCTTGTCGACCGGGCCCGCGTGGTCATGCAGGTATTGATGGAGAAGACCGGTGAAACCGCCAATCTCGGCGTCGCCGAGGACGATTGCGTCGTTTTCGTCAGCCAGGTCGAGACCCATCAGGCGATCCGCGCCTTCTTCCGCCCGGGCACGCGCAGCTCCTTCCATGCCTCGGGCATCGGCAAGGCGGTGCTGGCGCAGCTCGAGCCGGAACGCGTCGCCGCCATCCTGCGCAAGTCGGGCCTGCAGCGCTTCACCGACAAGACGCTGTCCGACATTTCGGCGCTGGCCCATGACCTGGCTGTCATCAAGCACCGCGGCTGGTCGGTCGACGACGAGGAGCGGCATCCCGGCATGCGCTGCGTGGCCGCCGCCATTTTCAACGAGTTCGGCGAGCCGATCGGCGGTGTCTCGGTCTCCGGACCGACGGTGCGGGTGACGATGGAGCGGCTGGACGAGATCGGGCCGCTGGTGCGCAACGCCGCCGCTGAGGTGACGAGGATGATCGGCGGGTTCCGATTATAATGCGGAGAACGCTTCAGCTTTTGCTCGCCGCTTCACTGTGCGGATGCGTGGCGACGGCGCCCGAACCCGCCCCTGTCTCCCAGCAAGTCAGCGAGATTCCGATCTCGCTCGCTTTGGAGGAGACAATCACGATCGGCATTCGCCAGCATTTGCAGGATCCTGCGTCCGCCAGATTCGGGCAGATGCGTGCCGGCGAGCGAACGCTCGACGGCCGCCGCGAAATCCTGGTCTGCGGCCATGTCGCTGCAAAGACGTCGTCCGGTGGTCATACAACAGACCAACCGTTCGCCGCCAAGATCTATCCGGATGAAGGAAGCAGCTTCGAACTCATCGCCATGGGGGATCAATCGCAGAATGCGAGTGTTGCCCGCATCTGCCGTGCAGCGGGATTGCCGATCTCCGAACCGTAGCCCGCACCGCGGCGCGCTCAAATCAGGAAGGAGGGGCTGCGTACAGCCCCTCCTTTCCGTGTGGGCGTGCCTCCTCTTAAAGGCGGCAATAGTGGCGGTAGCCGTCATAGCCGACATAGGTGTCGGAGTACGGATCGTAACTGGCGTAGCGGTTGGCGCAGCGGCGGACGTGCCAGGAGCCACCCTCGTCGTCGACATAGACGGTGCGGGGCTGCTGGTTGAGCAGGCTGCCGAGCACGAACCCGCCGACGCCGGCGGCGATGCCGATGCCGATTTCGCGGTTGTGGTGATGGCTGTGGGCGGCCGACGGCTGGACGGTGCCGACCAGCGAGGTGGCGGCGACGGTGCTGGCGATGAGGGCAGAAGCGATTTTGCGCGTGAACATGACGATCTCCTTGTTTCGTTGCGAGAGGCGATCCATCCGCCTCTTGATCATCTGTCGTTTCGGCGCGGAAAAAGGTTCGAAAGAATTTGGGATTTTCTTGAAGGCCGGAAATCAGCCGATGGAAACCAAGATCTGATCGATCGAGCGCTCAACGCAAAAAAGGGCGGCCGAAGCCGCCCTTCCGCGAGGCAGGTCGTCTCGCTCAAAGGAAGATGATCACCTTGCCGTGGTGATGATGATGCTTGTGGTGATGGTGCTTGTGTTGATGGTTCCACCACCACCAGGGCTTGTCGTGGTGCTTGTGATGATGGTGGTGATGATGGCTGTGAGCGGAGGACGACTGCACGGTACCGGCGAGCGCGCCGGTGGCGACGAAGATGGCGACCAGGCCCGAAGTAAGACTGCGCTTCAACATGATGATCTCCTTGATCGAGGCGACCATTCGCCTCTGGAGATCAGTCGCGGTGACGTGGTGAAAGGTTCGAGGTTTTGAGCGAGTAGTGAGTAGTCAATGGTCCGAAAGGCGTTCGCCCATTCACCATTCACCATTCATCCCCATCCCATGCCGCAGCCAAAACGCCATCGCGATAAAACCGACGATGGCGGCGATGCCGGTCCAGTCGACATTGGCGCTCTTCACGTCCCTGATGAGCTTTACCGCAAGCAGCCAGGCAATGACGACAAGCGGCAGGATGATGACAAGTCTGATCATGCGACACCCCGTTCGATGCGTTTGCACCTGAGAGATATGTAGGGATCGCATTGGCGGTTTTCAGCATGGCGGCCCGCCCACCTCGGCGGGGTCCATTAGCGATCGAAAACGGAGTTTTGTCTTTACTGGCGCACGAAATATGCTAACCGGAGCGCCGTGCCCTTGTAGCTCAGCTGGTAGAGCAGCGGTTTTGTAAACCGAAGGTCGGCGGTTCGATTCCGTCCGGGGGCACCACCCTTCGCTCGGTCCATTCCGGACACATAGGTTACGGTTTATATCGGAGACATGGGTAACACTTTTGGCCCGAAGGGGTTTTGGAGTGGTTCGAGCCTGCATGTCTCATCATC
>NZ_JAMYMP010000064.1:0-12230 GCF_040318615.1 Mesorhizobium sp. M1078 | reverse complement strand
GAAAACTGGATGGAGGCCAACCGATACATCAACATGGACGACCTGCGCGAGCACAAGAAGCTCGCTCTGCGCCAAGCCGCATGACCAGCATCATGGCCGCCCCTTTTTGCAGAACTTGACGCACACAACCTAGTCGAGCTCATCGAGGTCGGCGGCATGGTGCGTTTCAAGAAACCAGCGTGAGCCGCGGCCAGCCGGGTATGGACCGCCCTACAGGCTGAGCTGTATTCGAAGATGTGGCCGGGCGTAGAATGACGTCGCGTTCCGCCGCTTCGCGCGCCGCCCTGATCGGAGTTTTCGCGTTGACGGTGTGGGTGGCCGTCACGGCATCGGCTGCGATATCCTCAACACGGTATTTCGGCACTTTTGTTCCTACGCGTCGGTAGCGACTCCGCTTGTTTAGGGTCGCCCTCAAAGAGGAGAATAAGGTGGCAAGCTCGTCGTCGCCCTGCCGCCGGGGGTGTGACCCGGCGGCTTGGACGTTCGGCTAGGATCGCTCGGCTGTGACCGCCTTACGGCGTTGCCGCGGGAGTCTGCTTGGCAGCCATCTCGTCGATCTTCTCGGCAAGCACGCCGTTGGCCCATTCGGTGACCTTGGCGTCGACCGGCTTGTTGGCCATATCGGCGAGCGCGTCATCCAGCGATGGGACGGCGGCAGCAGCGTCGGCCGCCGCTATATTGGCCGTATCGAGCGCTGCCTGCGCTGCATCGATCTGCTCCTGGGTCGGGACTTGGTCGGCCGGAGTATTCGGGTCGTTCAATTTGGCGTTCAAAGCGTCGACTTCGGCTTGGGCGGCATCCACCGCGGCTTGGGCGCTCTTCGCGGCCGCCGACGCTGTCACATAAGCCTGAATGCCGGCGAATTTCTTGCTCTTGGAGTTCATATAAGCGTTGATGTTGCGCTGCAGCGAGTTCAGCCGGCCAAGCTTGGCGTGAATGTTCTTGTCCTTAGGCGTCGCGGCGACCTCAATGTCGTCGACGGCGACCTGGTCTTCGCCCGAGGCCTTCTTTCCGGCGTGAGCCGATGCCGACTTGCCGTGCGAAGCGCTGTTGCCGGACTTCCCGCCGCTGTTGCCGGACTTGCCGCTATTGCCGTGACCACCGCCATTGCCGTGACCACCGCCATTGCCGTGACCACCACCATTGCCGTGACCACCACCGTTTCCACCCGCGCCAGCGAAAGCAGGAGCGGTCACTAGCGCAAGCGCGGCAAGCGCTGCCAACAGCGTTTTTCGGGATGTCATGGTACCTCCTCAGGCGAATAGCCACCTCGCCGATTCGTTATAGAGCGGCTTATAAGAGTTTCCTAATTCGACTGAATGAACTTTAGATAAATGCTTGTTGCAATGAGCGACTGACGACTGCGAAGCGCTTTGTAACCCTCTGAAATCTAGCAAAAAAATCCGGAGTCGGAGACCGTATCGGCCCTTTGCGCGACTGAAGTCCCATACCGATCGGACCTTGGTCGGGCGATGCACAACCGCGGAATGCTTGAGTATGGCGTCACGGTGTGGCTGTGACTGCGCATTGGTAGACAACTCGCCGGGCGAAGACCCCAACTACCTCGAGCCCGGCGAGCCTTACACCTGATCAGAGTACGCGATCAGGACCGGGGATCAGCCGGCGAAAGATGTGGGTGCAATATGGGTGCCAAACTATTCGTCCCAAATTGGGACCATGCTGCGGCCTGCAAGCTGCGCTTAGGTCGCATAAAAGGCTTAGGCGTTCGCATCGGAAATGGCGATAGCTGGTTAGATCGCTTCCTTCCTCCGTTTGTATGATTCGTTGGCATTGGCAGTCGTGCGCATATTGTTTGCCGGACGGCGCTGAGTCTCACCGGTCGAGCCCAGCGGCCCGCCCGCCGCAAAGTGTCCCCCCGCGACAAAGGCTGCTGGGCCGTCCTAGCGCCGATCTGCTCCGGAAATGGCCGCGTGAATGCCCGCTCGACTCCAGCAACAGCTTCATCCTTGGTTGCGACGTTCCCGCGCGCGCCGCCGTCATCGAGCGTATCTTACTCGCCTAACCCGGATCGTGCCGCGTCTGCTTTCCGGGACGCACGGATCTATGCTCAACAGCTAATGTCAGGCGCGTACCTGAATGGGTCCTCGAGCCGAGATAGCGCGTTAGTCCATACCCGACATTGCGATGTCCAGAAATCGACCGTTTTGCGAACAGCGATGACTACTCGGAGCTGCTATCTCGTTTGCGCCACGAACTGTCCCCTGCCCTCAATGCTTCCAACGTCTCATTTGGGGGCCGATAACGGACTGACAGCTTCGAGCGTCGAGCCGTTGGGTTAGACCCTGACGCCGATGCGTGCGCCGACGGAATCTTCCAACAGTCAACAACGCCGAGCTAAGCATCGAGCAAAACCGTCCCTCGCGGGCGGCTGCAACATGCCAGGACATAGCCGGCAGATTTCTCTTTAGCATTCAGTCCGCCTAAATCGTCCATGGTAACCTCGCCGGATAGTTTGGCTATTCGGCACGTTCCGCAAACGCCCTGCTGGCAGGCGGTTGGGATGTAGATGCCACAGTTCCGCGCCGCGTCCAGCAGGGTCTCTCCGGGCGCGCAGCGATGCTCCACACCCGAGCGGACAAAACGGACCGAAGACGAAATCGCCAAGCCCAATTCCGACCGAGAACCATTGCTGCCTCCGAAACTCTCCTCGTGATACTGCGCCGGCGGGAAGCCTATTGCATCAAGGCAGGCGCGTGCCGCCTTCATGTATCCTTCGGGCCCACAGGCAAAAACAGTGCGCTTGTGAAGATCGGGAACCAGGCTCAGCAGCATCCGACCATCAATTCGGCCGGTTGAACCCGTCCAAACGGGACCTCCCTGGCCGCAAACCAAAGTCACTTGAACATTGGGAAAGCGAGCGGCAAGTGCTTCCAGTTCCGCTCGGAAGATGATGTCGCCTGGGGTTTTCGCGCTGTGAATGAAGCGGATCTCCCTGTCGTCTGCGCGGTCTGTAAGCGCACGCAGCATTGACATGGTCGGAGTCACGCCGCTCCCGCCCGAAAGGAAAACAGGTTTCTCCGACGGCAATTTATCCAGATTGAACGAACCGAGCGGCCCTTCGATCTCGATCTCGCTGCCCGGCGTCAAATGGTCATGGATCCAGTTAGAAGTGAGCCCGCCCTGCGTTCGCTTCACGGTGATCTGAAGATCAAGCGGTCGCGTCGGCGGTGACGATACCGAGTAGGCGCGCGTTATTGTGGCGCCGTTGATCCTGAGGTGCACGAGAACATACTGGCCCGCGCTGAAGCAGAACATCCGACCAGCGGCAGATGTGAGAACAAATGTTTTCACATCGTGCGTCTCGTCTATCACGCGACGGCAGAGCACTATATCTCGCGTCTTTTTTGCCCATCGCCGCTGACGCATGGTGGGCACCACATCTGAGGCTTGGATGGAAGCGTATGCATTCATCGTGCGGCTCGGCGTTAGGTCGAGCGAACATGCCAGTTCTTACCCCGCTGAACAGCAATATTATTCCAGCGTTATGATCGGGAATATCGATTAAACTTCCAGCGACATAACAGCGAGATGGAGAGCACGGATGCCTTTGCGAATGATCGGTTCGTGTTTGCGGCGTGCCAGTATCGCCGTATGGACTGGCTGGTGCAAGGTCGGCGCTCCTTCGACCAGGAACGATGGAATCTCACCGGTAAACCTGCGCGCATCATCGCTGCGCATGTAGCAAGTGCCGCCCGTTCGCCGGAGCATGATCTCCGCCAGAGTTTCCGATCCGGTCGAAAGTCGGCAGATCGCCAATTGAGCCAGCATCTCTGCGTGCGTTTTCTCCAGCACGACGGTGTAGGCTGGGCGGATGTAGGTGTCGGGATCGACGTCCGACAGGTTTCTGGCGGCAGTCGAAACCATTACATATTCCTCGACCATCAGGTGCTCGTATGCGATCTCAGGCAAGTAGCGGGGGGCATAAAGCACCGCGATATCCAGGTTTCCCATGCTGAGGTCGCTGACCATCTGGTTCGAATAATCCGACTCGACATGGATTGAGGACTTCGGAAGTGCTTGGCACAGGGTTTCGACCCACCCGGGCAGGACTGAGCGGGTCATGCCCACTTGGGCGGCAACGCGCAAGGTGCCTTCGAAACGGTTGAAGGCCCGGACATCGTGGCGAGCCTGCGACCAAGTGGATACCAGAGATCTTGCGTAGGCTTCGAACCGGCGCCCTGCGGCAGTCGGCTCTGCCCCGGCGCGTCCGCGTTGGAACAGTTCAGATCCGATTGCGCTCTCCAGGTTCTTGATGCGGGTGCTGATTGTCGATTGGGTTAAGCCCAACCGATCTGCGGTGCGATTGAAATTTCTCGATTCGATGATGTCGAGAAAGGTTTCGATGTGATCAAGCTGCATGGAAATCCCGATCGAAAAATTCGATCATGTTCCTGCCTACCATAAGCTTGATCAAACAATTCTCAAGGGGGAAGCTGCACCAGATCATCGGCCGGCGCACCGCCGGGACGGGCCACGGAGCGGAACAAAGTGTTCATAGTTGATTGCGACTGTCACAATTACTGGTCAAGCGCCACCGTGTTGACGCCATACCTTTCCGGCTTGTGGAAAGACATGTTCACCGAGGGCGAGAAAACAGGTCCAGTCGGCGCATTTCCGCATGGCCATCGCCCCTGGTTTCATCCGCAGGACTTCTCCCGCAAGGACGTCCGTCCGAAGACGGAAGCCGACAATTATCTCATCATGAAAGAGAAGCACCTCGACAAGTACAAAGTCGACGTGGCGATCCTCACCGGCGATGAGCCGATCGAGGCGTCGACCCTCGCCAATCCTTACTATGCCAGCGCCCTGGTCAGCGCCTACAATGACTATCAGATCAACCAATGGCTGCCGAAAGACGATCGTTTCATGGGTTCGATCATCATCGCACCACAGGATCCGAAGCTCGCTGCCGCCGAGATACGCCGTCTGGGCAGTCATCCGCGTATGGTCCAGGTTCTCGCTTCCCAAGGGTCCGTCAAGCCGTATGGAGACCCGTTCTACCATCCGATCTACGAAGCTTGCGCTGAAGTAGGGTTGCCGTTCGCCATACATCTGGGCGGGCATGGCGGCGTGAATTCAACTGCCATTGCGCCTGCGCCCACGACATTCTTCTGGGAAACGCATGCCATTTTGCACATGTCCGCGATGTCGCACGTGGCAAGCATGATCGCCCATGGCGTCTTCGAGAAGTGGCCGGACCTCTACTTCGTGATCATCGAGTGCGGTGTCGCCTGGGTTCCGTCGGTCCTGTGGCGCCTGGATGCCGACTACAAAGCGCTGCGTAAAGAGACGCCATGGCTGAAGATGCTGCCATCGGAATATTGCCGGCGCAACATCCGCTTTTCCACGCAGCCGCTGGACCAACCTGCAAACATCCAACATCTCTGGTCCACGCTCGAAGCGATGGACGGGGAAAACACGCTGATGTTTGCGTCGGACTATCCGCACTGGGATTACGACGATGCCAACACGCTGCAAATCCCTCCTGCCTGGAAGAGCAAGATCATGGGACTGAATGCGTTGGAAGTCTACAAACGCATCCCCCGCGCGCAAGCTGCGAATGCTGCCTGAGGAAGCATACGATGCCCGAGAAGACATATATCTGCCGCGTCGAGGAGATCGAAACAGGATCTCCGTTTATCGCCAAGATCCGCAGCCTTTCGGTCGGGATTTTCCGCATCGGAGATTCATTCCACGCGCTGCTGAATGTCTGTCCGCACCGCGGCGCTCCACTTTGCGAGGGACCGCAATGCGGGACAACCGCGCCCGTTGAACAAGCGCAATTCATCTATCATCGCGAAAACGAGATCGTTCGATGCGCCTGGCATGGCTGGGAATTCGACATCAAGTCAGGTGAAGCCTTGGTCGATCCGTCCATTCGCGCTCGCACATTTCCAGTCACCGTCGAAGCCGGCAGCATCTATGTGACGGCCTGATTGGCCCAAAAGCCGATTGGGATTGGAAAAATTCGAAGAAAGATGGCCGAAGCCAACTAGCAGATTTGTTCGCAGGTGCTTGAAAAAAATAACGCGGAGAACTCCGCAATGGGAGAGTCAAATGTCAGAATCTGAATACAAGCTTGGTATCGCGCAAAGCCTGGTCGGTGGCGGCAAAGTTTCCCGCCGCGACTTCATTCATCTTGGGATAGCCGCAGGCCTGACGGTCGCCGCCGCCGACACGCTCTTCGTCGCCAGGGCGCGTGCCGAACCGATGCACGGCGGCTTCGCCAAGCTCGGCATGGCTCATGGCGCGACGACGGATTCAATCGATCCAGCCGGCTACCCCGATACGTTCACACAAACCGCGTTTTCGGGCTCGCTATCCAACAGCCTCACTGAGGTCGACGCCAAAGGCAATGTCCAACCGGACCTCGCCGAGAGCTTCGAATCTTCGGATGGGGCCAAGACCTGGGCCTTCAAGCTGCGCAAAGGCGCAACCTTCCACAACGGCAAGACTGTGACGGCGGATGACGTCGTGACGTCATTGCAATATCACATGGGCAAGGACACAAAATCGGCGGCGAAGTCGCTGTTGGAGTCCGTCGCCGGGATCAAGGCGGACGGCCCGGAAACGGTGGTCTTCACGCTCAAGAGCGGCAACGCCGATTTCCCTTACATCATGAGTGACTACCATCTGGTCATCATGCCAGCCAAGGACGGCAAGGCGGACTGGGCTTCAGGGGTTCGCACCGGCGCTTTCCTCCTTGAGAATTTCCAGCCCGGCGTTTCGGCGAAACTCAAGCGCAATCCAAACTACTTCAAAAACGGCAAGCCCTATCTCGACGAGGTGGAATTCATCGCCATCACAGATCTTGCCGCTCGCATGGCGGCCTTGTCGACGGGCGAGGTGGACTATATCGGCCGCGCCGACCTCAAGACCCTCGGCATGTTGAAACGCAATCCGAAGGTGGAAATCGTCGAGGTCACCGGCTACGGACATTATACCTTGCCGATGAATGCCGCGATGGCGCCGTTTGATAATCCAGACGTGCGAATGGCATTGAAATGGGCGATCAATCGCCAAGAAATCGTCGACAAGATCTTTCTCGGCCACGCCACCGTGGCTAACGACAACCCGATCGCGCCAGCGATCAAATTCGCCAAGGATCCGCAACCGCAACACAACTTCGATCCGGAAAAAGCCAAGCACTACCTGAAAAAGGCCGGAATGGAGAACCTGAAGGTGGATCTCTCGGTCGCTGATGCCGCTTTTGCAGGCGCGGTGGATGCGGCTTCGCTCATTCGCGAGACGGCAGCCCAATGCGGCATCGACGTCAATGTTGTGCGGGAGGCCGAGGACGCTTATTGGGACAATATCTGGCTCAAGAAACCCTGGTGCGCATCCTATTGGAGCGGTCGAGCGACGGCCGACTGGATGTTCACGCAAGCCTTCGCCGCGGACTCCATCTGGAATGAGTCGTTCTGGAAAAATCCCCATTTCAACGAATTGCTTGTTAAGGCGCGGGCCGAGACGGACGAGGCCAAGCGAGCGGCGATGTATGCCGAGATGCAGCAACTAACCCACGACGATGGCGGCAGCATCGTGCTGGTCTTCAACAATTTCGTCAGCGCCCAATCCAAAAAGCTCGCACATGGCGAAGTGGCGCCCAACTGGGAGAACGATGGACTGAAAATGGCCGAACGCTGGTGGATCGCCACGGCATGAAAAGGCGGCCGGGGCCACGATGGTTGTGAGGCTCCGGTCGGCATGCTCCGAGTGCAGGACTGCCGCCCAAAGGGAAACGGCACTCACATGAACCCCGTCGCAAGAACGGTTCTGCAGCGCCTTGGCCTCGGCCTGGTCACTTTGTTCATCGTGTCCATCATCATCTTCTCTGCCATCGCGATGCTTCCGGGCGACTTCGCCAAGGCCACGCTCGGGCAGTCGGCGACGCCCGAAACGGTCGCCGCCTTTCAGCGGGAAATCGGCATCGATCGTCCGCCTGTCGAGCGCTATTTCGTCTGGGTCGCGCAAATGCTTCACGGCGACTTCGGCTCTTCGTTCGCGAGCCGCACCGGATATCGGCGTACCGTGGCCGAGATCATCGCGCCACGCCTCTACAATACGATGTTTCTTGCAGCGGTGACCGCGCTGATAGCGGTTCCGCTGGCGCTCGGGCTTGGCATTCTCGCCGCGCTGTACCGCAACGGCTGGTTCGACCGGCTGGTGAATGCCGTGACACTGACAACTATTTCGTTCCCGGAGTTTTTCGTCGCCTATATGCTCGCCTACCTGGTGATCTCGCGCGACACGTTCATTGCATCCGATTTCGCTCAATCCCTGCCCCATTGGCTCAGTATCTCACTGACCTGGGCACTCAATGCGGTTCCCAAATTTCCGACATTGTCGAATGTGAACGATCAGACCCCATTTTGGGAGCACCTCTGGAAAGTGGCGCTGCCGGCAATCACCCTTACACTCGTGATCGTGGCCCACATGATGCGCATGACCCGAGCGGCCATCATCAACATGCTCGCAAGCCCCTACATCGATATGGCGCGCCTCAAGGGAATGTCCCCGATGGTGATCGTGCTGAGGCATGCCCTGCCCAATGCCTGGGCTCCCATCGTCACTGTCGTGGCGTTCAATATGGCATATCTCATCGTCGGAGTGGTCGTGGTCGAGGTCGTTTTCGTCTATCCCGGGATCGGCCAACTGATGGTTGATGCGGTAAAATCCAGGGATGTTCCGGTTGTCCAGGCCTGTGCCCTGATTTTCGCCGCGACCTACATCCTTCTCAACCTGCTGGCCGACATTATTTCCATCGCCACCAACCCCAGGCTCTTGCACCCACGATGACCAGATCCCAATCTATCGCGGCGGTTCAGAGGCTGAGGCGCTCGCGTGCCAGCCGGGCGACAACAGCGCTGAAGAAGGCACCGCTTAGTGCATGGTTCGGCATCGTGGTGATCGTTGGCTACGTCCTTGTTGCGGTCTTCGCGCACTGGATAGCCCCATATGGCGAGACGCAGGTCTTCAGCGAAGCCTTCGCGCCGTGGAATCAGGAATTCAAATTGGGAACCGACCAGCTCGGCCGCGACATGCTCACCCGCTTGATCTACGGTGCGCGCAACACCATCGCTATCGCGGTCGCGACTACATTGCTCTCCTTCGCGGTAGGCGTGTCGCTCGGCCTCCTTGCCGCATTGTATAGGGGGTGGCTCGACCAGATCTTGTCGCGTGCGGTGGACGTGCTGATGTCGATCCCGAGTCTGATCTTCGCGCTGGTGCTTCTGTCGATCTTCGGCTCGTCGATCACCAGCCTGATTGTTATCATTGCGCTTCTCGATTCCACCCGTGTCTTTCGGCTTTCTCGCGCCGTTGGGCTTAACGTGGCCGTGATGGAATATGTCGAGGTGGCGCGATTGCGCGGCGAGGGACCGAGATGGATCATCGCCAAGGAAATCCTTCCCAATGTCATGCCTCCACTGGTCGCCGAGTTCGGCTTGCGATTCTGCTTCGTGTTCCTGACAGTCGCGGCGCTGTCGTTCCTCGGAGTCGGTATTCAGCCGCCGACGGCCGATTGGGGATCAATGGTGCGCGAGAACGCAACCCTGATCACTTACGGCGATGTCACGCCGCTGCTTCCGGCCGGCGCGATAGCTCTTCTTACCGTATCCGTAAATTTCGTTGTGGACTGGTACCTGCACGCAACAAGCGGGTTGCGGGATGAAAAGTAGCGATCCAGGCTCACGCGAAAAAGGAAAGGATCTACTGCAAATCCGCAATCTGCATGTGGAGGGATCCTCGGACGAACAGTGGCATCCCATCATCCGCGGGATCGATCTTACGCTGAAGCGGGGGGAGGTTCTTGGCCTAATCGGCGAGTCAGGCGCCGGCAAGTCCACCATTGGCCTTGCCGCAATGGGCTATGCCAAACCGGGCTGCCGGATCACACAGGGCTCGGTCCTGTTCGACGGGATTGATCTCCTGGCAGTCAATGAAAAGGGGCGCCGTCGTCTCCGGGGCTCCCGCATTGCCTACGTCGCGCAAAGCGCGGCGGCCTCCTTCAATCCGGCACATCGACTTTTGGAACAAACCATCGAAACCGCGGTGGCGCATGGAATCGTCAGCCGGGAAGAGGCGAACCGGAGCGCCGTGGATCTTTATCGGCGTCTTCAGCTCCCAGAACCCGAGAGCATAGGCTTTCGCTATCCTCATCAGGTCTCAGGCGGGCAGTTGCAACGGGCCATGACAGCGATGGCAATGGCTTGTCGACCGGACCTCATAATATTCGACGAGCCAACAACGGCGCTCGATGTGACCACGCAGGTTGAAGTCCTTGCCTCCATTCGCAACATCGTTGAGGAATTCAGTACTGCTGCAATCTACGTAACGCATGACCTGGCGGTGGTGGCGCAAATGGCGGATCGCATCATGGTTCTGCGACACGGAGTTACCGTGGAGGTGGCTGACACACGTCAGATGCTGGCCTCGCCCAGCCAGGAATATACGAGGACGCTCTGGGCAGTCCGCAAGCTCGCCAAGCCCGAAGTTCCAGCCGATGACTATCTCTTGACGATAGACAACGTCACCGCGGCTTATGCCGGAGGGGTCAAGGTGCTCCAGGATGTGTCCATCAAGGTTCCGCGAGGAAGAACAGTCGCTGTGGTCGGCGAATCCGGTTCTGGGAAATCGACGCTCGCTCGAGTCGTTACCGGACTCTTGCCGCCAAGTTCGGGTTCGATTTCTTTCGCAGGCCAGCTCCTTTCCAAGAGCCTGAAGGCGCGGCCCAAGGAGGTCCTGCGTCGCGTCCAGATGATTTATCAAATGCCCGACAACGCCCTTAATCCGCGCCAAACGGTCGAAGAAGTCCTAGATCGGCCACTCGAATTCTACCTCGGCCTCAAAGGCGCGCAGAGAGATCGCCGGATAAGCGAACTTATGCACATGGTCGAGATGAGCGAGGATTTTCTGGAACGTCTACCTGGCGAGCTATCAGGTGGCCAAAAACAACGCGTCTGCATTGCGCGGGCATTGGCTGCCGAACCGGAGCTTATCATCTGCGACGAGATCACATCCGCGCTCGACCAAATTGTGCAGGAGGAGATCCTCAAGCTTCTGATGCGCCTACAGAGTGAACTCGGGATGAGCTACATCTTCATTACCCATGACATTGCCACGGTGCGCGCGATAGCAGACGAGATTGTCGTCATGCACGGCGGCAAAGTCGTCGAGCAGGGATTGAAGAGCGTGGTTCTCACACCTCCGCATGCCGCTTACACCGAACGGCTTTTGTCCTCTGTTCCCGAAATGGATCCTGACTGGCTGACAAGATTGCTGGCCAGTCGGAAAATCTGACAGGTTGCAAGGTGGTCAGGAATTAAGTCCCCGTCCGCCCATCTTCCACGTGCTTTGAAGGGCATGATCGAGCTCCACGCGCAGCGATCAGCGCGACCATTATGCACGCCTTCTGGAACCGGCTATCGTTGATCCAGGATCATCAAGCTAGGTTTGGCGCTGAGACGTATCGGAAATTCGTTCGCGCACGGCATGCTCGGTCTTGTCTGCTGTGGACTTCACGATCTCGCCGAGCTGATCGGCTATCGTGTCTGCTTCCATATCTTGCCGGCCAGCTTCCTGCTTGATGGTCTCATAGGCTTCGGCGGCGACCTGCTTGGCCTCATCGAGGCCCCTATTGAGCAAAGTTTCGGCGGAACCGCGAAGCTTGTCGCCATAGGCGCCTATTCGCTCATCCTCCGTTGCCGTATGGGGCAGCATTGCACCTATAGCGGCGCCGATGGCGAGACCGACGGCCGCTACGGCCAAGGGTTGGCCCTCCAAGAGATCTTGCGCGGAGCGACTGGCTGTCGCCGCCATGTCCCCAGTCGTCGAGCTTGCATTGGCAGCGCTTCCCGTCAGACTCGCCGCAGCGGCTCTTGCGGTGCTCGATATGGTGTCGCCGGCGCTGGCAGCGCTCGAGGAGAGCGATTCCGCGGCATCGGAGAGCGTGCCGCCCAAGCCGCCGCGCTCCCCTACTGCATCATGTTGTCCCGGCGCTGAAGGCAATCGGTAGTCATCCGAACGTTGGGTGGTGTTTGAGGTACCGCTGCCGAACATCAGCCAGGCCAGACCTGCGCCCACCATGGTGACCGGCAAAGGATTGTCTCGGACCTGCGTTCTGAGATTGCTGAGCATGGCCGCGCTCTCCCCTCCCGAGAACAGCCCGGTGAACTCATCCAGCAATTGTCCAGGCGTCATCTTGCCTC
>NZ_JAMYMP010000063.1:0-12707 GCF_040318615.1 Mesorhizobium sp. M1078 | reverse complement strand
GCTATGCTGGAGATTGGGGTGACGAGGCTGATCAAGCCTTCCAACAGTACCAGCCTGATCAATTACAGCGAGAGCTACCGGTCCGGAGATCGCATCAGCCCCTCTCTGCATATGCACGCGGCCGCCTGAATTGCCGATTTCGCTCAGCTGCTGCTGAATGGCGACGGCTTGCGGCGCATTCAGGGCCCTCTGCGTCTGCGCTGACCACAACAGCGCTGGTGAATGTTCATTGTTGGGACGACTCACTCGGGTGGCAGGTGGTTGCATGGTCAAGCTCATCCGGCGAAGGGCGGATCTGCTGTTGGCTGGCAGCCAAGACTGGGGGCGGCGGCCCGAACTCCGGCGTCCCAGAGCTTGCGAAAGCCTCCGACACGCTTCTGTTGAGGTCATCCCGTCCATCGGGCATCCCTGGGTTGCTGAAAAAAGACGAGGCGGCTTGATGATCCTGCCCTCGCTGAAGCACCTCGCGAAACCCCCTGTTCCAGTCGCAGAAGCTCCTCTGGATTGGTTGGCGGCTCGTCAGCTCGACCATCGAACAGCGGCCGGAGCGCCTCGGACACGTGCTGCTCAAGTTGCCGGGCTTGGCCCGCTTGCCCCTCTTCCAAGCCGGCGTCCTGCACCTGCCACAAAGCTGCTACACGGGATGGATTTTCTCGCGGGGTCCACACAGCCTCACATCAAACTGTATCGTCAAAGTCCTGCGCCAATTCACACAGCGGGTCATCGAGTTGAGATTCGGCGGAGAGCGCCTCCTCTGCTCCCGTCAAGGGCGCCGGCTCCGGGAGGGCGCCTGTCTGGCGTTCAAAGATGCGTTTCAGAATGCGATCCGAGAAATAACGCACCTTCCTCAATTTTAATGGTGGCAGACCTTTGATGAGAACAATCTCGTAGTCGTCATCGAGCAGCCGAACCTGTTCGGGACGCAATAGCGGTGCACCTTGATGTGAATTCTGAATGGTCCAGTCGAACGTTCGCGCCTGGCTGTGGGAAATCGATTTGGCTTCAAACGTGTATTCACCGATGGCCTTGGAAATGTAGTTTGGAGTCTCGTCATCAGCCGTGGCCATGAACACTTGCAGTCCGGTATTGCTGAGAAAATTCTGCTTGCCAGCCTCTCCATAAGCCCCCGTCAGTGCCGAAAGGCTTTGGATGATGAGCATGAAACGCCCCTTGTAGCCCGCGATAGTCGTGATTGCGGTCTCGATCGCCTCCAGCTTACCCAGGTGCTTGAACTCATCGAGCAGGAAGAGAACCTCGTGCTTTTCATCCCGGCCGGCCAGCGACCGCTGCAGAATTGAAACGATTTGCTGAAAAAACAAGCGTATCAAAGGCGCGATCACCTCAAGGTCGTTCGGACCAACGCAAAGATAGATGCACGTTCTGCGACGGCGAAGATCATAGACCGAAAAGTCCGAGCGACTTGTGGCCGCCTTTACAGCGGGATCCGCCCACAGGTTGAGCCCGCCATCGCCGAGCACGGAAGTGTAGGAGGTTAGGATTTTCGTATCGTTCCCCGCCATGTCGTCGAAGATGCGTTGTGCCTCTTTGTTCTGAGTCTCCATGGCGAGTCGCGCGAAGAGCTTAAACTTCTCCCCCGGCTGGGCGAAGAGGTCATAGACGGCGCCGATTGTTGGCGTGCCCCGCTCGATGCAGGCAAGGATTCCCGCGACAAAGATATCTCGCGCGCCGCTGACGAAACCTTCCGCGCCCTCCCCCTTGGCCGTAATCAGGTTTGCGGCCAAGCGGCGGGCTTCGGTGAATTGCTGCTGTGGAGGCAGCGCTATAAGATCCAACAGCGGATTGTAGCAGTTTGTGCGCCGCTCCGAATCCAGCGGCGCGAATTTAAACACGTCGTCACCTGCGGCTTTGCGCGCCCTCGAGGTGAGCTCAAAGAGCTCCCCCTTGACGTCCAGAGCTATCACCGAGCCTTTGAATGTAAGTAGCGTTGGAATGACTATGCCGACGCCCTTGCCAGCGCGGGTCGGTGCAACGATGAGGCTGTGAGGCTGCTCGCCATTGGTCAGGTAGTAGCCAGGCCAGAAAGGGCCACTTGTCTTCCCAAACACCGGCCCTGTCACGCCACGGTATCGTCGCAGATATCCCGTGCGTCGCATTTCATCCACTCGAGCCCAACGAGCCGTCCCGTGGTGTTCGAGCTTGCGGCGCAATACGATCTGCTGAATCAGCAAGACGACCGCGGACGTCGAGAGCACGATAGCCGCGCCCCGATAGAAAACGGGGGTTGCGAAACCCAAATAGAAGGGCGTCTCAAACCAAAAGGCACGGACATCAAACGCCATCAGAGCCTCGCCGCTGCCGCCGTGGCGGAAGGTTGCGTAAAGACTTGCCGCACAGAAGCCCACGGCGAGTGAGCACGCGATGCTAATGGCTATGTTGGGGGGCGTCGTTTTTGTTGAAAGCATTGTTCCATTGCCGGATTAGCCGTAGCTAATGCTGCGCGTGCTTCAGAGACCGAACCGGCGTCGCGCGATGTCGCCGCTCGACAGATCGATGCCGCAGTGGGTGGTGCGATGCTTGCAGCGCATCACCCGGCAGACGTGGTTTTTGTACGTCAAC
This sequence comes from Mesorhizobium sp. M1078, assembly GCF_040318615.1. NCBI lineage: Bacteria > Pseudomonadati > Pseudomonadota > Alphaproteobacteria > Hyphomicrobiales > Phyllobacteriaceae > Mesorhizobium > Mesorhizobium sp. M1078. The sequence continues at coordinate 10,130 of NZ_JAMYMP010000063.1, read as the reverse complement.
GGCCAGCGAATTGGAAACGGCAAGGCCGTAGACGGAATTCGGGAGAGAAAGCGTCACTGTACCATGGCCGAGACCTCAACGGCCGGAGCGATCTCTGCTTCGGGTGGCCTCCATGAGGTCCTCTCGGGCGTGATTGTAGGCTTGGCTTATGGACCGCCCGACTTGAGCACCCCGCTGCAGCTGTTCATAGGAGGTTTGCGGGCCTACTGTATCACGGACTGCAGCCTCAATACCTGCTATGTGGCCGTCCAGATTCGCACTCCGTTCCTCTGCTGCATGCTGCGGCGGCGGCATGTGCGGCAAGATGTGTTGCATGCCGGGAAAAACTGAGTGAGCTTGGGCCTGTTGATTTGCGTCTAACTGTTGATACATGTTGAGAATAGCATTGGATGCCATCATCCTGACATTGCCATCCGGATCAGAAGAAGCCAATCCAATGGCTTGATCAAGAATGCGAGATTTGTTTTCGTCAGTAAACTTACTGAAGTGTGGCGCAACGTAATAAGCTCCGAGAGCTTGCGACGGCGGATCCATGTTGCCAATGCGATTAACAATAGCATCTTGCAGCCCTGGCGTTAGGTAATCGCCTAGATTACTGGCCGCTCCGACTTTCTGCAATGCTATGTCATCCGTGCTGTACCCCAATTCGGCTGTTAATGTCGCGGCCAGATTGATGGCTGATCGTCCAAGCCGATTGGTCCGCCTTTCAAATCTCGCGAGGTCAGTTTCTGGCCCGGGTTGAGTGCCCCGAACGGCTGTTCGCTCGTGCGTCCCGAGGCCTTTGAAGCCCCCGAGATTTCGCGCTGTATCGCGCGGGTTAGCGGTTACCAGCCGTTCTGCAACATCGCTCAATGGCCCCTCTGGAACGTCACGGAGGCTACTGCTCCCCCCGCCTTGAGATGATCTTGCAGCTGCACGTGCCCGTTTGTTATCGCGATCCATTGCTCGCCTCCAAAGTAGTTATTCTACCCAAATGAGGTTACCACCGAAGCTTGACCTGCTAAACCGATATGATGTTACAGTTGTAGTATGGCAAAGGGTTCCCAGCTCTGTGGGTCTGCCAAGTGCCCGTCCAAGCCGAAGAAAATACGATGAAGCTGGCATCAAATGCGATGTGAACAGCCCCGGGCATTCCGGAGGCCGTTTCGTTTGAGTCACGCGGCTATGGCTGGTTCATCCAACATGGCATAGTAGCGTTCCTCGGCTTCGGCCGGCGGGATGTTGCCGATGGGCTCCAGCAGCCAGCGATTGTTGAAGCAGTCGACCCATTCGAGCTTGGCGAACTCGACGGCCTCGAATGAGCGCCAGGGTCCGCGTCGATGGATCACCTCGGCCTTGTAAAGACCGTTGATCGTTTCGGCGAGAGCATTATCGAAAGAGTCGCCGACACTGCCCACTGCGGGTTCGACGCCGGCCTCCGCCAAGCGCTCGGTGTATTGAATGCTGACGTGTTGGGCGGATTCAACCGGTCGTCGCAACACCAAGGGATTGGAGGTTGCAATGATGGTTCACCAACGCGCTTAGATCGGTGCACTCGAAAGAAGCTGGATTCGCCCGGGCGTCCGCCTGCCTGGCAGCGTGAGAATCGCTTCCGGTTCTGGCAAGCTATTGCCTTGGGACATTCGAGCGAGGAGGCCGCACTGGATGCCGGTACATCAACGCCTCTTGGTCCGCGCTGGTTTCGGAGTGCAGGAGGGATGCCGCCAACGCATTTGGCGCCGTGGGCGAAGCCGCCTTCGGGGCGATATCTTTCTTTCGGGAGCGCGAGGATATTGCGCTTGAGCTTGCCAAGGGAATCGGCATCCGGGCCATTGCTCGTAAGCTAGGTCGGCCGCCGAGCACAATCTCGCGGGAGGTCAGGCGCAATGCCGCGACGCGCAGCGGCAATCTGGATTACCGGCCAGTGCCGCCCAATGGCACGCCGATCGTGAGTCCCGCCGGCCTCCTGGCAAGCTGGCGGTCAATCCGGCTCTGCGTGAATGTTGAGGAGCGCTTGGCCGGCAAAGTCACCAATCCCAATGGCGCCTCATTCGAGGGCCCCAAGGTGGGTATGGAAAAAACGACAGAGCCGGAGGTGGTCGGCAGCCTGGAGCCCCGAGCAGATCGCTAAATCGGCTTCAGATCGATTACCCAGAGGATCAAACCATGCGGATCAGCCACGAGACGATCTATCAGTCCTTGTACATTCAAGGACGCGGAGCATTGCGCCGAGGACTTACCGCATGTCTGCGTTCAGGCCGAGCGTTGCGCGTACCGCGCGAACGGGCCCGAGTTCGCAACAAGTCCTTCATTGGAGACGCCCTTATAATAAGCGACCGTCCGGCCGAAATTGCCGATCGGGCTGTCCCCGGACATTGGGAAGGCGACCTCATCCTTGGCCTCGGAAGCTAGGCGATCGGTACGCTCGTGGAACGAAGTTCACGCTTCACAATGCGTGCTTCACCTGCCGCGCATGCATGGCTATCAGCAGAGCCTGCGCATCAAGAACGGTCCACCACTTGCCGGCCACGGCGCTAAGCAGTCCGCAGAGCCATAGCCCGATCCATGGGCAAACTTCCCGAGCAACTGCGTCAGTCGCTGACTTGGGACCATGGAGCGGAAATGGCGCAGCAGCCGACCTGCGCATCGACACCGGGCTCGAGATTTTCTTCTGCGATCCCCAAGCCCGTGGCAGCGAGACTCCAACGAAAACACCAATGGCTTGCTGAGACAGTACTTTCCAAAGGGCACGGATCTCAGTCGGCACACAGCCCGGGAACTGGACGCAGTCGCCCATGCTATCAACACAAGACCGCGCAAAACGCTCGGCTGGAAAACACCTGCCGAACTCCTCGACCAGCTCCTTGGGGGACAGTATGATGCCGGTGTTGCGACGATCCGGTTGAATCCGCCTTGGCTGCCTCTATCGCTGTGATGGATGAGCCCGCCTCCCCGCGCGGGCCGCCGATCATGGAGAGCCTGTTCCAGGGCATCGAGAACGAAGGCTGCATGCGCCGTCCGGCTCACCCGCCAGCCGACGATCCGACGGGCATAGGTGTCGACAAAGGCGACATAGACGAAGCCCGTCCAGGTCGCGACGCAGGTGAAGTCGGAGACCCGCAGCATGTTCGGCGCCGGAGCATGGAACTGGCGGTTGACGTGGTCGAGAGGGCAAGGTGCGGCCTTGTCGCTCACCGTAGTGCGGATCGGCTTGCCGCGGACGATGCCTTCGAGGCCCATGGCCTTCATCAAGCGGGCAACCGTGCAGCGGGCGACCTCGAAGCCCTCGCGATGCAACCGCCGCCAGACCTTGCGAACGCCGTAGACGCGGAAGTTCGCCTCAAACCGTCGGACCTCATCCTTCGAGGCTGTATCCCATCTTGCCCGAGCCGACAGCCGGCAGGGGTCGACGCGCTTGGCGACATGGTCGTGGTAGGTCGACGGGGCGATCGGCAGCACCTTGCAGATCGGCTCAACCCCATGCGCCTTGCGGTGATCGTCGATGAACGCGATCGTGGCCTGAACCGGCGGTCGAGCTTCGCCTGGGCAAAATACGAGGAAGCCTTGCTCTCGTTGGCCTGCGAAGCTCGCGGCTCTCGCGTTCCAGAGCCTTCAGTTTCGTCGCAGCATCCGTGGGAACTCCGGCGCGCACGCCGCCGTCACGCTCGGCTTTCTTGCAGCCTATCTTGGCGGCGATCGATGAAACCGCCGCCCACCGCGACGTATGCTCGCGTTCGTGATCCAGAACCAGCCGCACCGCGGGGGGTCCGGACCTCGGGAGAGAACTTGTTGGTCGCCTTGCTTGTCATGGTTTCACCTTCTCAGGAGTTGGAGCCTCCGATCAACCCGCGGCGGTACACAACAAGGGTCACGGATCAATCTGGGCGGGAACCCTAGAGAATCAGCCCTCAGAGCCTTTGGTAATAGACCGACCCCTCGCACCTGTTTGGGCTGGGTGTACAAGTCAGGTTTTCATCAGGTTGGACGAGTATGTCTGGCAGTAGAGCGCGACCACTTCCGTGCCCGCCCGCTCGTCTGGCAGACACACAAAGGAGAAAGATATGCCGTCAGCTACAAGCAGCGCCATCGTTTCCTGCCGCAGATCATCGCCCATCCGGTCTGGCCCTCCTTCAGGTCCCCTTGAGCCTGTGTCTCGTCGAGGAAATGGCCCGGGAGCGGGATCGTGGTTTCGTATGAGACAATCCGCCGGTGCGGCAACAAATGCGGTCCGCATCCGGAGCCATTACGTCGCGGCACTTGATATTGCAGTGCAGCAAAGGTAGAGGGCCGCCCCTTATCGGAGTGTCGTCCATGGCCCTTACCAATGCTGGTAGCGAGGCAGAACCCGTCGAACAATCGAGCCATCCCGAAATCGAACAGCACAGCACCAAGGTGCTGATGCTAGGCGCGCTCGGCGTTGTCTATGGCGATATTGGCACCAGCCCGATCTACGCGTTCCGTGAGGCGCTGGTGGCGTCGTCGGGCGGCAATGTCGCCGAGCGCGGCGATATCCTCGGCGTGCTGTCGCTGATCATCTGGTCGCTGACTATCATCGTCACCATCAAGTACATCATGTTCGTGCTGCGCGCCGATAACGGCGGCGAGGGCGGCGTGCTGTCGCTGATGGCGCTAGCGCGCGGCAGTTTCCCCAAGCGGTCGGCGGTGATCCTGGGCATCGGCATCGTCGGCGCCTCGCTGTTTTTCGGCGACGCGGTCATCACGCCCGCGATTTCGGTGCTGTCGGCGGTCGAGGGTATGAACGTCGTCACGCCGACCTTCCAGCCCTATGTGGTGCCGCTGACACTGGTCATCCTGGCCATGGTGTTCGCGGTGCAGCGCTTCGGCACCGGCGGGGTGGGATTGGTATTCGGCCCGGTGACCGCCGTATGGTTCCTGGCAATTGGCCTTTCCGGTCTCAACCACATCATCGCCGATCCAGAAATCCTGTGGGCGGTGAGCCCGCACTACATCGTCGCCTTCCTGATCAATTCGCCCGACGTCGCTTTCGTGACCATCGGCGCCATCTTCCTCGCCGTCACCGGCGCCGAAGCACTCTATGCCGATCTCGGCCATTTCGGCCGCAAGCCGATCGTGCTGGCCTGGCTGGCGATCGTGTTTCCCTGCCTGCTGCTCAATTATGCCGGGCAAGGCGCCTTCGTGCTGGCCAAGAACGGCGTCGTCGGCCATCCATTCTTCGAGATGAACGAAGGCTGGACGCTGATCCCGATGGTGGTATTGGCAACCGCGGCGACGGTTATCGCCAGCCAGGCGGTCATCTCCGGCGCCTTCTCGCTGACCCGGCAGGCGGTGCAGCTCAATATGCTGCCGCGCCTCGAAATCCTGCACACCTCGGAACGGCAGTCGGGCCAGATCTACATGCCGCGCGTCAATCTGTTGCTGGCGCTGGCGGTGATGCTGCTGGTCGTCGGTTTCGGCGAATCGAGCAAGCTGGCCTCCGCCTATGGCATCTCGGTGACCGGCAACATGCTGGTGACGACGGTGCTGCTGTTCGTCGTCATGACGCGCATCTGGAAATGGCGCCTGTGGGTGGCGGTGGCGATGACGGCGGTGTTCGCGTTCATCGACATCGGCTTCTTTGCCTCCAACATCGTCAAGGTGTTCGAGGGCGGCTGGGCGTCGCTTGCGGTGGCCTTCACCATCGTTCTGGCGATGTGGACCTGGGTGCGCGGCAGCCGCTATCTGTTCGACAAGACCCGGCGCAACGAAATCCCGCTCGATTTCCTCGCCGGCAATCTGTTGAAGAAGAAGCCGCAGCTGGTGTCGGGCACCGCCGTGTTCCTGACCAGCGATCCGCAAAGCGCGCCGACAGCGCTGATGCACAGCCTGAAGCACTACAAGGTGCTGCACGAGCAGAACGTCATTCTGTCGGTGGTCACCGCACCGCAGCCGCTGGTGCCCGACAGCGAGCGGGTCAAGATGGAGACAGTCAACGAGTTGTTCATGCGGGTGACGCTGACCTTCGGCTATATGGAGCAGCCCAACATTCCGCGCGCGCTGGCGATCTGCCGCAAGCAGGGCTGGAAGTTCGACATCATGACGACGTCGTTCTTCCTGTCGCGGCGCTCGCTCAAAGCCTCGCCCAATTCGGGCATGCCGGTGTGGCAGGACAAGCTGTTCATCGGCCTGGCACGCACGGCCGCCGATGCGACCGAATATTTCCAGATCCCGACCGGACGCGTCGTCGAGATCGGAACGCAAGTGACGATTTAGGGCATGCCGCGGTTGAGAAGAATCGGTGCTGTCACATTGAATGAGCGTTAAGGAAATTCAGGTAGCAGCGCGCCCGGCACTGTAAGTTTCAGCGGCTTGATGCAGCGATAGCTGGCCGGGACGGCTGTCACGCTGTGGCGACACACGCGATTTTGTTCAGATTTGCATGGGGGCGTTACGCAGGTCTCGATGTTGAGCCGATGACAGCGCATTGCAGGGAAAGTGAGCAGGTCGGCAATCGGATCATGGATGGAAACGAACCGCTGAAGCTGGCGTGCCGACTTGAAGCGTTTCATGATCCTTTCGCGTCGTCGGGTCGGCTGGTGCGAATTTTCCGCTCGATTATTCAGGCCTGTGTGCGACCGGTGTTCGACGCCGGGCATGAGGTCGCGCATGGCGGCATCATAGCATCGGAGCTTGTCGGTGATCATGATCCGTGGTGTCCGCCCTTGAGCTTTCAGCAACTTGCGCATCAGACGCTTTGCCGCCTTGGCATTTCGGCGGCTTTGTACCAGCACTTCGAGGACGAAGCCGTCCTGATCGACGGCACGCCAGAGCCACTGCTTCTTGCCACTGATAGCCACGACACATTCGTCGAGATGCCATTTGTCGCCCAGGCAGCCGGCTGATATTGATCTCCTGGGCGAAATGCCGTCCGAATTTCTGCGCGCAGCTTCGAACGGTCTGATGCGTGACGATGATGCCGCGGGCCGCCAGCATGTCCTCAACCATGCGCAGGCTGAGCGGAAAGCGAAAGTAGAGCCATACCGCGTGCGCAATGATCTCGGGGGAAAGCGGTGGCGACCATAGAGCGGTCCACGAGCAACTTCTGACATGGCCCAATGTAAGCACATCTTCATAAGCTGTCGGTTGACTTTACGGTGCCGCGCCAAGCGAGCAGCATCCGGCCGGCGGGGCCGACCCCGTCTCCCGGCCGTGAGCAGAACGGCATCACGCAGGGGCCGCTTCATCCTCGACGCGGCCAGCCTGCTTTGCCGTTGCCGCCGCCGCCGAAAGCGCCAGGCGTTGCCGCCAGGCGCCGGTCCGCCGGCAGCGGTTCGTCTCCACCGATGATCCGATTGCCAACCAATTCCACTTTCCCCATACCTGCGTAACGCCGCTATGCAAATCTGGACAAAATCGCGTATGTCGCCGCAGCATGACAGCCGTCCCGACCAGCTATCGCTGCATCAAGACGCTGATATCTTTACAGTGCCCGCACGCCTCTCGCGTGCCAACGGCCAGTCGGTGTCGCGAATTGAGGCGCGCTGAAGCCGTCCGGCTCAGCCGATCATGGCGCTTCGGTTGCCGGGTTCGAGGTCGTGGCCTCTGCCGCTGCGCGATTCTAGCAATTGCGCCTTGGAGAGCTCTGCTTCAGCCTCGGCGAGGCATGGCTCGGCTGCGGTTCTCTGCCGCAGAAGGTCCGATTGCGAATTCTTGACGTTGTCACGACGTAGGCGAGCGGCCTTGGCGAACGTCGGATAAGCGAAATGATTGACATCGGAGATGCCGCCCTTCGTTTCCTCGGCGTTTATCTGGAACTCCAGTTCTCGCGCCATGCGTTCGAAATCGGCAATCATGATGTCTAGCTGGTGCAACTGTCGTCGCTTCTCATTCACCTGAAATTGCTTCAGTCGGACCAGATTACCTCGTGGCTTCATGACTCGGTACTCCGGTACCCATTTCGTCCAATCAAACCGCTCTCTCCCCTTGACGTTAGGCCTACAGCGACTCTCACGTTTTCTGCTGCGAGCGGAAACATATTTTCCAAAATCCTTGGCCGATGGCTATGAGTTCAATGCATCGACAAGCATGCGAGCGGGGGACTTAAGGGGCGGTAAAAAAAGGCGGAATAGGGCGATTTTCACAATGTCAGCGTTGAGACCTGCGGCGGGCTTGACACACAAAGCAATCGTCAAGATTTGCGACATGGACGCCGGGGGGCATGAATACGCCCGCCGTCAGCTACACGCCCCCCGATTTCCGCAGCCTATTATCGCCCACGCGCTCTGGCTTTATTTCCGGTTTCCGCTGAGCCTGCGCCTGGTTGAGGAAATGCTGCTGGAACGCGGCATCGTGGTTTCGTATGAGACAAGTCGCCGGTGGGGCATCTAAGTTCGGGCTGGACTGCGCTCGCTGCTTGCGCCGCAAGCCGCCGTGCCGGAATGATGTCTGGTACCTGAACGAAGTGGTCGTCACCATCGCCCGGCAAAAAGCTTTGGTTGTGGCGCGCCGTCGACCAGGATGGATATGTGCTGGACGAAATCGTGCAAAACCGCCGCAACACCAAGGCCGCCAAGCGCTTGCTGACGCGGCCGTTGAAGAAGCAGGGGCTCGCGCCGAAGCGCATGATCACCGACTAGCTGCGCTCGTATGGAGCGGCAAAGCGACAGGTGATGCCGGACGTCAAGCACCGGTCGCACAAGGGGTTGAACAACGGAGCGGAGAATTCCCATGTGCCGCCGCGAAAACGGGAGCGGATGATGCAGAGGTCCCATCGCCGGGAGGCCTGCAACGCTTCGTCTCGACCTTGTCAGCCCTCCGCAACCTCTTCGTCCCGCCCCAAACGTTCTGCTCTCGCCATACATGTTCATCGCCTCAGCGCGATGGCGCTGGTGATATCACGACGCGTTTGTACCGCTCGACCTACGCCACAGGTGCCGACGCTGTGACGAGCTTCGTCGGTCGCGTGTCGAGTGACGGCACCGGGGACAATTATCGTCGACCGCAGTCCATTGCCCAGACCAAGGCGCTTCTCGGCGTCGGCACGATGGCAAATCGCAGCGTCACGATCTCGGCCGCTGCCCCTTCTGGCGGCGTGGACGGTGATTTCTGGGTGCAGCCGTAATGGCCCTTTACGTCAAAGCCTCCGGGGTCTGGGGGGCGGCTAGAGCCGTATGGGTGAAAATCTCAAGCCTCTGGACCAAGGCTCGACAGGTCTATGTGCGCAGCTCGGGCGTCTGGGAGAAAATGTTCCCGATAGATCTGGTCTTCAATGGCACTCACGAAGACTCGACTGCCACGACCGTTTACACCCACACCAGCATTCCGCTGCTTGTCGCGCCACACGCTAATCGTCGTGTCATCGTGACAACTGAGACCGAAAGTGCAGTGACCGTCAACAGTATGACGATTGGGGGTGTGGCTGCCACCCTTCTCGCTCAGGTGGAAAGCATCTTCAATTCTGGTGTGGTCTATCTGTCAGTGTGGTCGGCCCTCGTGCCAACCGGTACGACGGCAACGATCGTGACCACGTATAGTGAGAGCGTGTTCCGTGACTACATGTCGGTCTATACGACCACCAATTGGGATGGTGTGGTGGGCACTGTTGCCTCTGACAACAATTCAACGGGTGGCCTGACAACGACCGTCAGCATTGGTGCCCTGGACCAGTCACGAATAGAAACCACAGCGGAGCAATGGCAATAGCTACCGCCGCCCAAGCTGCCCTCACCGTAACCTGTGCCTACAGCACTACTCCAGCACTTGTCGCACTGCTGGTGGTTCCGCGGTGCGCAACTCCTGACTGGCGACGGCGTCGGCGACATGCCTTACGGACTCGTATTGCCAGAGCTTGTAATCGTCGACAAACCAGCCAAGTCGGCTCTCGATCGCCGTAGCAAGCTCGTTATAGTCGAGGCTGTCGAGGCCGAGATCCCGCATTCTTGTTGTCATCGACACCTCTACTTTTTCGGCAACTAGAGCGTTGAGGGTTTTGAGAACCAGTTGTTCAATTTCAAGTAATGTCATCACTAATACATGCCTTTGCTTGCAGCTTCATGTAATGCAACCCTGATCGGGGCGCAACCCCAAAACGAGGTGTGCCGTTGAAACATGTTCTTGTCATTGACGATGATGCCGCAATGCGGCGCCTCATCGCCGAGTATCTCACGATGCATGCCCTGAAGGTAACCGCAGTC
>NZ_JAMYMP010000062.1:0-14061 GCF_040318615.1 Mesorhizobium sp. M1078 | reverse complement strand
GGCTCTACTGGTGCGACAGGCTCGACCGGAGCAACCGGTGATACCGGCGCGACCGGTGCAACGGGCTCGACTGGCTCGACTGGTGCTACCGGAGCCACAGGTGATACCGGCGATACGGGAGCGACAGGTTCGACCGGCGCCACCGGTTCTACTGGTGCGACAGGCTCGACCGGAGCAACCGGTGATACCGGCGCGACTGGTTCAACTGGTTCAACTGGTGCATCCGGAGCGACCGGAGCAACAGGTGATACCGGGGCTACTGGCTCCACCGGCGCGACTGGTTCAACTGGTTCAACTGGTGCAACCGGAGCGACCGGAGCAACAGGTGATACCGGGGCTACTGGCTCCACTGGAGCGACAGGTTCGACTGGTGCAACCGGTTCCACCGGGGCGACTGGCTCGACCGGAGCAACCGGCTCGACTGGCTCGACCGGAGCGACTGGCTCGACCGGAGCAACCGGTGATACCGGCGCGACCGGTGCAACGGGCTCGACTGGCTCGACTGGTGCTACCGGAGCCACAGGTGATTCCGGGGCGACAGGCTCGACTGGTGCAACGGGCTCTACCGGCGCGACTGGTGCGACCGGCGCCACAGGTGCAACTGGCGACACGGGAGCCACAGGTTCGACTGGTGCAACGGGCTCCACGGGAGCAACCGGTTCGACCGGAGCTACTGGCTCAACTGGTGCAACAGGCTCTACTGGCTCGACCGGAGCGACTGGCTCAGCCGGATCGACGGGAGCGACCGGAGCGACCGGCCCGGGCGGTGACACAGGTGACCACCACCATGGCAATAACGGCTTTGGCAACGGAGATCAGGATGCACCTGGTAATTCCGGGAACCATAACAATGCCGAAAACGGCCCTGGTCACAAAGCAAACGTCACGACCAATACGCTGGGCCTAAAGGACTCGACGCAGTTCCTGCAATCCGGCTCGACCGACAGTGGTGCCGTCAGCCATGCGTCGTTCCGGCAGCTTGTTGGCCTGGCGGCCAGTTCGGTGACGACCGACCTCCTGAATGTCCTCAACACGATCAGTGGATTTGGTCAGAACCAGAACAAGCCGTTAGGTGCGAGCACCGACCTGATCTCGGACAAGACCAAGCAGGGCGCCGGCTACGCCAACACCGACGACACAGTGAAGAAGGCTCTGAAGGATATTCTGAAGCCGCATGAGTGAGCAGTGAGTGAACCTGGACAGGAAATGGTCCAGATTAAACCAGGCGCGCGGGCTTCGCTGGAAAGCGGACCCGCGCGCTGATCATTCCAGGTTATTGGGTTCCCGACCATGGTCAGCCACCATGACCACACAGGACGAAACGTACGCGCGGACTTCGCGGGAGAGCGGAATTCGCGCGTTCATCATTTTCAAACAGGGATTGGCATCAGAGTCGCGTGGCCGGTCGGTTCGAAGTATAATGCGGCGTTGCCGGAAACCTCGGCAAATACCTCGGCTTGGGCATTTTCGAACCCTCGCCCTGCGTACCGGATGAGAAGTCCATGGTAAACGTGCCCGTAAACGCCGAAAACCAGCCGGCCTCGATCCGTGCCGACCTCGCAGCGCGCCAAGCGGGCGGCCACAACGCGGCGGCGCGGACCCCCGGCGGTCCCGCCGAGCGCGACCAGATCGGGCCACGCATCAAGGCAGTACTGCAGGCCGCGCGTTATCATGGCGTCGAACTCGACCCCAACGAATTCAGGACCGCGAGCGCGGTTCCGACCGCTACCGATCTCTCCGAATGGGCGCAGACCGCCGGCATGTGGGCGCGTGCCCTGCGTATCCGCTGGTCACATCTTTTGCGCTTCCAGGATACCGGACCGGTCGTGCTGTTGTTCAGCGATGGCGGCGCGGCCCTCCTGACCGGAGCGAGTGCGGAGCGCAATGTCGTCTTCCTCAAAAGTGCCGACGCGCCGGACGACGGTGAGGCCACCCCCATCGACGAGCTTCGGCTGTCGCGGGTGTGGACGGGCGAGGCGGTGCTGCTGCGCGCGACACGGTCGCACGTGGCGGCGGATGCGCCTTTCACCCTTCACTGGCTCACCCAACTGGTGCGGCTAGAAAGCCAGCCCCTGCGCGACATAGCCATTGCGTCGTTCACGCTGAGCATTCTGACCATCCTGCCGCCACTCATCGTAATGACGCTGGTCAACAAGGTGCTGCAGTTCAACAGCATCTCGACGTTGCTGCTATTGTCTGCGGTCATTGCCGTGGTCTTCGCCTATGAGACACTTCTTGGCCATGCGCGGCGACTGATCATCAACGTCGTCGGCGCCCGTCTGGACACCAAGCTGCAGTTGCACGTCTTTAGCCGGCTCTTGCGCCTGCCGCTCGACTATTTCGAGCGTCATCCGGCCGGCGAGACGATGTATCATCTGGCCCAAGTCTATCGTATTAGAGAGTTCCTGACCGGAAAACTTCTCAGCACGTTCCTGGATCTGATCACATTGTGCGTGCTGATACCGGTCATGTTCTACATCAACGCCACGCTCGCCTGGGTGGTAATGGCGTGCGCGGCCGTGATCATGCTGATCATCCTTGCCTTTCTCAGACCGCTGCGCCGCAGATACCAGCGAGTGGTCGAAGCCGAGACCTGGAAGTCGGCAGCGCTTGGCGAGACTGTCGTCGGCATCAAGACAGTGAAGGCGCTCGGCCTCGAGCCGCAGCGCAAGGCGCTCTGGGATGAGCGCGTAGCGGAAGCCGGAAAGGCTCGCCTCGCCTTCGGGCAGCTTGCAAGCTGGCCGCAGACGCTGGTCACGCCGATAGAACGCGTCATGGTGCTCGGCACCATGCTGATCGGCGCCTATCTCGCATTGAACGACCGCTCGGGCTATATGGTTGGCAGCCTGTTTGCCTTCATGATGATCTCCCAGCGCGTAGCGCAGCCGCTGGTCGGCCTGGCCCGACTGGTTGAAGACTACGAGGAGGTCGGTGCAGCTATTGGCGAGGCGGCCTCGGTTCTCAACCGGCCGCTGGAGAGCAGTTCGAATTCCACCGGCCTGAGACCCAGGCTTGTGGGCGAGGTCACTTTCAGCGACCTGACATTCAGCTACATCGCTACAAAGACACCGGCGCTTGACCGGGTCAGCTTCCACATTCCCGCCGGCAGCATGTTTGGCATTGTTGGGCGTAGCGGTTCGGGAAAATCAACGATCGCGCGCCTCCTACAGGGAATCAACCGCGACTACAGTGGCTTCCTCAAACTTGATGGCGTCGACCTCAAGGAGATCAACCTACGCCATCTTCGCCAAGGGCTCGGCGTGGTCCTGCAGGACAATTTTCTCTTTCGCGGGTCGATCCGCGATAACATCATCGCCGGGCGTCCAGGCTTGACGCTTTCCGATGCCATGCGCGCCGCGCACCTCGCCGGCGCCCAGGAATTCATCGAGCGCATGCCCAATGGCTATGACACCTATATCGAGGAAGGTTCGCCCAATTTGTCAGGCGGTCAAAAGCAGCGGCTGGCGATCGCACGCGCCCTCATCCACGACCCGACCATTCTCATCCTCGACGAAGCGACCAGCGCGCTCGACCCGGAGAGCGAGGCAGTGGTAAGCGCCAATCTTATGCGCATCGCCAGCGGCCGCACGATGATCATCGTTTCGCACCGGCTGTCCTCGCTAACAGAATGCGACAACATCCTGGTTATGGATCAAGGTAAGGTCCTTGACGTCGCGCCGCACTCGACACTGCTCGAGCGCTGCGCGCTGTATCGCCAGCTGTGGTCGCAGCAAAACCGGCACCTCGACGGCCGTCATGGCCGCCCGGTCGCCATCCCACCGCGTTTGGTTTGACGATGCCACGACTCAGATGCGCTTCAGGTCCGGTAACCCATGAGTAGCACCTCTCTCATCACCCTCCCCTCTCGGCGGCATCGGATGGAAACGAGGGATCTGACGACGCCAGCCATACTCGAATTCCAGTGGCCGTCGACGGCTGTCGCCAATGCTCCTATTCCGCAGGCGGCGCGGCGCATCGTCTGGATCATCGCGAGCCTGGTCATCGCGCTGATCGCCGTGGCCGGACTGATACCGGTCGATCAGGTTGTAACGGCCAGAGGACTCGTGGTGTCAAAATCGCCCAATATGGTCGTGCAGCCGCTGGAGACGGCGATCGTGCGCTCGATCGACGTTCGTGAGGGACAGCACGTGCAGGCCGGTCAGGTGCTTGCTCGCCTCGATGCGACTTTTGCTTCTGCCGATCTGGCGGCGCTCGGGATGCAGGTTTCGACACTTGAAGCTGAAGTCGCGCGGTTGAAAGCGGAAGCGGACGGCCAGACCTTCAACTATGACGGTCTCGACCCAAGCTGGACCTTGCAGGCATCGATTTTTGAGCGCCGCAAGGCGGTCTATGACGCCAAGGTCGAGAATTTCGACCGGCAGCGCGACGAACTCAGTTCCGTAATCTCGCGGTCGCTATCGGATGCAGATGGCTACCGCCAGCGGCTCGCGGTCGCGGGCTCGATCGAAGAGATGCGCAAGCAGCTCGAAGCAAGGCAGGTGGGCAGCCGCCTCAACACGCTGCTCGCCGAAGATAATCGCGCGGAAATGTCCCGGGCGCTCGGCAATGCCGAGCAGACCGCGCAAGCCGCAAAGCTCCAGCAGGCGGCGGTGGCCGCCGAGCGCGACGGCTATATTCAGGGCTGGCGAGCGGATGTTTCACAGAGCCTGTCCGAAGCCAGTTCGCGCATGTCGGACGCCCGTGAACTTCACAACAAGGCAAAGCTGCGTAAGCAATTGGTCGAGCTGAAGAGCGAAGCAGACGCGATCGTTCAATCCGTGGCCAAGGTCTCGGTCGGTTCGGTCCTGCAGTCCGGCGAGCGCTTGATTACGCTGGTGCCGGCCAACGCGCAGCTTGAAATCGAGACAAACATCGTCGGCCGCAGCAGCGGCTTTGTGCATATCGGCGACCCGGTGGTCATCAAGTTCGATACCTTCCCCTATTCGCAATACGGCCTTGCTCATGGCACCGTGCGGACGCTCAGCCCTGATTCCTTCTCTGCGCAGGATCAGGCGCGCGATCCGAACAGCTCACTGGCCATGCTGCCTTCGGACGCCGAACCGTTCTATCGCACGCTGATTTCCATCGACCAAGTCGCCCTCCACGGCGTGCCTGCCGGTTTCACCGTGAGCCCTGGCATGCCGGTGACCGCCGACGTTAAGGTCGGCCGCCGCACAGTGCTCAAATATATTCTCGGTGTGATGCTCCCGGTCGGCCAGGAAGCCATGCGGGAGCCATAGCGCAGGGTGTTTTCGGAGGCTCGGATCGATGACAATCCTGGATCGGCTGACTGTCTTGGCCTCCCCGGCGGCAGCGTTGCGCCGAGCGATCCAGCTCTCTGACAGCGGCAAGCCCGCAGAAGCCTTTCCGCTGATGGCGACCGCGGCGCGCGCGGGGATCGTCGAGGCCGAGTACCGGGTCGCGCGTTGCTATCTGGAAGGCTCGGGTGTGCCGCCAAGCCGTATGGAAGGGGCGCGATGGCTGCTGCGGGCAGCCAACCACGGGAGCGCCGATGCGCAAGCGCTGCTCGCTGCTCTCTACCTGACCGGGCTGGTGGCTAAGGAAGGCGACGGCAAGGGCTCCGAATCCGACCAATTGTTCATGGCGGATTCCTCGGGCAAACCGGACTTCACAGCGGCGTTCGATTTTGCCACCAAGGCGGCTGAGGCGGGCTCGGCCACCGGACAGGCGATCCTCGGCTATATACTTACCAGCGGTCCCAAAACAATGCGCGATGCAGATGCGGCGCACCGATGGTACGAGAAGTCGGCTTCTGCCGGCTGCGCCGAGGGGTGTCTCGGCTTTGCCCTGTCGCTCGCCCGTAGTGGCAAACGTGAAAACAGGGTCAGGATTGCAAACGAGGTAAGACGCGCCGCCGACGCCGGTCTGCCGACCGCAATCTACCTTCTCGCGGTCCTTACCGAGCACGGGCTCGGCGTCGTACGCGACATGGACGCAGCCGTTCAACTCTATCAGGCTGCTGCAGAAAAAGGCCTTCCCTCCGCCCAGTTCCGGTTGGGACTGGCACTGATTGATGGTGCATTTGTCGACCAGGACATATCTGCTGGAGAGGCGTGGATGCGGCGCGCTGCGTTGGCGGGCAATATTGAGGCTGCCTATCTCCTTGGCGACCGCTATGTGAAGACGCAGCGGCCGGATTTTGCAGAATCCGCAAACTGGTATCGGCGGGCGGCCGAAGCGGGCCATCAGGCCGCCGCCCGCGCTTTGGCCTCGCTTTATTTGACGGGCAACGGCGTGGCTCAGGATCTCGAAGAAGGGGCACGCTGGCTACGCGCCGCTGCACTTGGCGGCAATCAGGAAGCACAGGTCGATCTCGCCAATCTTGTTCTCGAAGGAGCCGGCGAGCCGGATGATCGTGCAAGCGTTGCCGGATGGTTCGAAGCGGCCGCTTCATCGGGGGACCTGATCGCCGCGTTCAATCTTGGGCTCTGCTTCGCCAATGGCGTTGGCGTCCGCCAGGACGAGGGCCAAGCGGCGCAATGGCTAAGGCGCGCGGCTGAAGGTGTCGCCGAGGCGCAATATATGTACGCCCGTCTCCTGCAAGATGGACGCGGCGTGGTGACCGACCTATCGCAGACCCGCCTCTGGTTTGCTCGGGCGGCCAATGCCGGCCTGCTCGACGCCCAGGTGGCGCTTGCCGAGATGCTGCTCAATGGCCGCGGTGGCGCGCGTGAGCCAAAGGTTGCTATGCAGCTGTTCGAGCGGGCCGCGCTCGACGGTCACGCCGGAGCGATGTTTGCACTTGGCGCGATGTATGGAACTGGCCAGGGCGTGCGGGTCAGCCAAACGGCGGCGCAGAAATGGTACTCCGCCGCTGCTGGACGTGGGCACGGCCAAGCCCAACTCATGCTCGGGCGTTATTTCTCAAGGGGTATCGCTGGGGAGCGCGACCCGGCAGCCGGTCGCCTATGGCTTGAGCGCGCAGCAGCACACGGTATTAGTGAAGCGGCCGAGGAACTTGCCGAACTCGCCCCGGGTTGAGACCCGCATAGTGCGAGCGCGCCAAACGCATGTCAGCCACGAATGAGAAACCAGCGGATTCTAGGTTTGGTGCGGAAGCCAATTGCTCCCCTGGCGGTCATATATCAGTGGTCCGTTTTCCTTCATCTGGTTGCCGATCAACTGGGTCGTGTGAGTTCTGGTCCGCAATGCGCGCCTGGGTGACCGTGCTGACGGCGCCAAGCTCGGCCTTCCTGTAGGGTACGGTGATCAGATCAGACTTCTCGTCACGCAGCAGGATTGGGTGACGTCAGTTCCGAATCCAGCGAGGTCGATTTCGACTGAACTCTGCATGTCGGCTTTCTTCCCCCCAATGAACATTCCCCTAAGAGTTTGAGCGGCATCCTTCCCAAGCTGCCCGTCGCTTGTCAGCAGGCACTCTTACGTGACAAGCGCATGATTGCAGTGCCTAGCCCGCGTCTTTGCGCCGCCACCAGCCTGCGATGTCTGCTTCTGCCGCAAATCGCGCCCTTGGTCTTCTCGAGCAAGGTCCGCTTTTGACAGGCGGCCAAGCTGCGCGGAAACGAACGAGATTGGGCGCAAAGCAGTCAACTCGCCTGGATTAAAGGTTCGCTCGAAGAGGTTCTCAGAACATCGGATTGCTCTTGTCTTCAGACACGGAGTCATGCCCGCCCGCCACAAAGGCATCCATACTGACGCCCACCTGGACCGTTTCTACCCGCACCATGCGCAACCTAGCGGAGGGTGCAAGCCCACGTTGCTGACATGAGCGCCTTTCACAGTGGCACAAAAGGCGAGTCGCTTCCCCATACCATCTCTGCTCGATTTGCTGAACGGCGGCCCGTTGAGCGGCCATTTCATTCAAGGAATCCCGCCTGACGAAGCTTCGCAAGCAAAAGCGCGATGGCGCCCGTGTAGCTAACGCGGGCTTGCTCAGCCATCGGCAGAGAACACCACACGGTTAGTTCGACAATTTTGTCCTCGTCGCCGTCTATCGGAGCGGAGCTAAGTTGCCCTTGCTTGTCCATAATGATTGCGACGGTGCCATTTGCACCATACCCAATTGCCGCCAACCTCTGGATTCGCATGTCGCCATCGACGCGAACATCGAACAGGATGGAACCGTCCGTTTTCTCGGCGACATCACTCACTCGATCGAAAAACGGACGGGTCATCCCGCCAGCGTTGGCAAGAGATTGCTCCAGTAAGACTAGTTCAACGTACTCCGCCTTCATACGGCAAGAGTGCTCGGCCTGCCTCGCGGGACCAATGACCGTTGAAGGCTTATCCACACCAAACACCCCTCCATCTAAGTTGTTTTTGAATGATGGAAGGAGCCGGGGGCGGCAGAGCGCTCTATCGCCGACTTACAGATCGTGCCTTATCGCGCTGAGGCCGGCAGCCTGGCGCAGTCTGCATCGGAGCTGAATGGACGGGGGCTCGGATCGAGGATGTCGAAGAAGGCCGACAGCCTCCGTGTTCGACCACGATGAAGGTCTCGATTTTGGGGCCGTCCGCGCCGCTGCCTTTCAGTGTATGCTTATCTGGCTGGGCTTACGACTTTCGCGATGCTGAAGGCAGGGAAAGGAGTGCACCTCATCCCGGCCCTCATCCCTGGCGCCGAGTGGCCGTATCGGCGCGCGCGAGCACATCTGAGACGGTACCACCCACATGGGCCAGCACGGCAACAGATGTGATAGCGCGCCGCCAGCGATGACGCACAGTCAGCCTGATGCCTGCGGATGATCGCGAGCGCAAGAACGCTCGGAGTCTGCTGGGCTGAATTCCCGCTGCGGCAACTATTATCAATAAGGTTAGACCCAACTTGCTCCTTTAAAGGAGCCTCTTGTCCTCTGGTTCCGTTGACAAAAAGCCACTACCCGATACCTTTTCACGACCATACTGAAACTTACGACGATTTTTTCCGTGGCATTGGATGAATGCCGTCAATGGGTTCGATACCACTATCTGGAGAACGGTCGTTGGATATTGAAAAGCGGCAAGGTCCACGGAGGGCGGCGGGAAGAGTTGGATCGACTTGTTCCGAGCCCTTCGGGGCTCTCGCCGTTGGTCGTCCACTCTTTGAAAACTCGTTATCGATATTGAACCGGACTGGTGCTTGGCATATCGCAAAGGACCTTTGCCAGGAGTTCGTACCACAGCACGCACGGGTTCGATATTGGAGACTTGGCGCGGTGGCTCCCGAAGGGCTGGCGCGCAAGATCGCGGCAAGGCTGATGATGCTGGAAATCAATTGGCTTAAGGATAGCCGATATTGCTTGATCGGCAGCAAAGCCGCTGATCGCTACAGCCGGGTTTTTCTCGATCCGCTCTTTGTGCTGAGGTCAGAGCTGGCTGAAAAAGATGTCGTGCTCTGCCATGACGTCGGCCCTTTGAGCCACAGCTTCCTCTATGACTCTGGAACCGTTGAGAATTACCGTGTCGCATATGAAAAAATCCGCAGACACAGGCCCGGGATTGTTTTCGTCAGCGATTGGTCGAAGGATAATTTCGTCTCCATCTATGGGTCAAATTTCCGATTCCTGATCACCATTCCGCTGTACGTGCGTACGGGCCTGTTTGATGGATCCCTGGAATCCCTTCCTGCTGTCAAAGGGCCATTCTTCTTGACTGTCGGCGCCTTTGAAACACGCAAGAACCAGATCACGGCGCTTGAGGCATATCGAAACGGCGGGTTCTACAAGCAAGGTATCAAATACGTGCTTTGCGGCTCGCGAGGCGACGGCCGCGAGAAGATCATCGATCTTGCGAAATCGATACCAGGGACGGTGCTGCCGGGATATGTGCCGGACAGCCAGTTGCGATGGCTCTACGCGAACGCTGAGGCATTCGTTCTGCCGAGCCTTCTGGAAGGGTTTGGAATGCCCGCCTTGGAGGCGGCCCATATGGGCCTCTTACCGATCGTCTCCGAGAGAAGTGCATTGGTGGAAGCGGTGGAAGGCGTCTGCGTGCAAGTTCCTCCACACGACACGACTGCAATCGGACAGGCGATGCGGCAAGCGCTTTCACGCAGTTCGAGCGAAAAGGCACAGGCCAGCCGCGAACTGCGGGACGTTGCCTCGCGCGCTTCTAAACAGCGCTTCCTGCAGGGCTGGCGAAGCCTGCTGCTGGGCGGATAAAGCAGGCCGGTACCTCGCCTCTGGAGTAGCTGCCAAAAGGGCAGGCCTCGCGATATCACAATCGCAAATTGCCCGCTGCCAACGCAAGCCTACATTTATCAGCTCGTCCTAGAGCCAAAGACACATGGCACTGCATACGGCTGCTGAGATCGCGCAAATATCACAAGGAGTCGGCGAAGCAGTGAATGGCTACGAAAGCAGTAGTCCAATTTTTCCGGCATCGCTGGCAAAACAACTCGAGTGGCACTGGGCGTCGCGTAGCGTTCCGGTCGCCTAAGCGGCATCGATAGCAGGCATGGGCTGTGCCGCCTGATAGCGATTGTGTCTTTCAAATCCTGCTGCCATGCGTAAGGCGCTGACCCTGGTGGCGGAGACGACGGCGATTGCGATGCAGAAGATGGGGCCTGGGTCAGCGCTGCCGCCTGACACCGAGCTGGCAATTATGGCGGCGAAGGCGGCGTTCCTGATGCTCATTGCGACTGCAGCCGTCTCAGGCGTCACCCATTGTTGTACCCCGCCCAATCCCCTGGTCAGGACACCGAGCAGCATGGCCATCATCAGAGACCCAAAGAAGCCAAGCTGGGACAGAACCGCGATCGGCCAGCTCGATGCCCTGGAACTGCCGAAGCCCACGCCAAGGCCACTGGTGTCAACGAACGACTGCAGGCTCTTGAGGTTCCAATAGGTGCGCTCGTTGCCCGAGGCGGAAGCTGCCTTGTTGATGATGGTGCTGTTGATGAGCCTGACGAAGGGATCCAGCGCGTCGGCCCGGTAGAGGCTCACGCCCATAACAACGGCCACGCCCAGCACCATCAGGACGGTGATCAATATCTCCTCCCGCTCGACTCGTCCCCTGAGAACTGATGCCAACATTGAGAGGGCGACCGGAATGCACAGCAGAGTGAGGCCAACATAGGCGGTCGAGGACGTCGACAGGATGGTCAGGAAAAGCAGGATGGCCGACAGCCACTGGGCGAGACGGGACCTGGTCATTCTCCAGTATGTATAGGAGAATGCCAAGCAGGCCAGGGAGGCGCCGGCAAACGAAGAGGCCTCGGAAAAAGGTCCTGTGATGCGTGCGAAACCGGCCTCGTAGGCGTCACTTATGATCGCATAGTTGGCGGTTCTGATCGGGGCGAGTACGTCGCCCACGCCGGCATTTTTGCTGACGAAATCAATCAGCCCCATGCCAGCATGCAGGCCGCACCACAAAAAGAACCCACGGCGTAGCTGGTCTATCCTGTCAGAGTGCAGCAACAGGGTGCAAAGCGCGATGGTCGTGAGCCCACCGAGAATGAAATAGCCTGTCTGAGAGGTATTGCCTGAAACCGGAGCCAGCGAAGCTTCCACGACGGTGCCGCGGATTTTCGACTGGACAAAGACAGCCGTCTCCCCGGCGAAGAACCTTGGAAACAGCCACGCTCCAATAACTGCGTAAACCATAACGCCCGCAAGAACCCAGACCGCGCGGATGCTCCCAAACACCTTTCCTAAGTCGATCCATATATGTCGTCTTGCAGCTACGGCAGCGACGAGCAGAGCCTCGAACATGGTGTAGATGAGCGGAGAAGACCCACCCAAAAAAGTCAGGGTCATAACGGCGGTAGCGCCGAATGCCTGGGAAGCAATCAGCCCAACTATCAGCATTCCTCGGGAATAGTATGCAATGATCAGAATGGCCGCGCACACCAGAAGACCCGGCAGAGAAACCTGCATTGCTGACTGAGCCTCTCTCCCTGTTGGTGATTCTAGCGTTCGAAAGACGCTATCCGATGAGTGCATCATTCGACAGGTGCATAGCTTGGGCAAGAGAGCCAAACGGCGTAGTCTTGCTTTCCGCAGGAAGCCGTAGCCCCGAGCAGCGGCAGATCCCACGGCGCAAAGTTATTTTGCCGGTGAGCCTGATAAAATGGCTGCCGGCCTGGTGCCCAAATGTCGTGTTGGTTGCCTGCTGCTGGAGAAGCAAAGCGCGGCATAGGCCGACACGTCCGGGACCCTTCGACCCGCCGGCCCTTCCGATTCCGGCCTACCCCTTCCTGCAAACGGATAATTGGCAAACGCACCCTAAAGAACGCCTCGACGGCGCGAAACGTCACTCTTATACACAGGTCAGCGGGCAGGTTGTGCTTACAATCGTGAAATGACGTGTTAGGTTTGAAATTATTGGGTGCTCTTGGTGACGGGGTGGGTTCTCGAGAGTTCCATGAGGAGGATAAGCGGTATGACCGCCCGTGTTATACATGGCCCATTTGGCCCTAAGCAGATGATGCAACTCAGGGAGATTTACGAACGGGCGCGGGCTGTGACCGCCCAGTATCCCGAATCCCACGTTGCCAACAAAGCCGCCAAGAAGTTGATCGATGCCTTCGAAACCGTGACCTCCAGCGATGCAAGGGGTGGGCGGTGTCTGAGTGAGACGGATCCCCAGGGAAACGCCTGAGGTCCAAGCGTCAAGTCCAGGAGCATCTATCCGCCTGCCAGCCAAGCTGGCAGGCGGATTCTCGTTTGCTGTCCCGGCGCGCCGCTCCCATAAAACGATAGGGGAGCCACTGGGGCGGGCGAGTGGCTCCCCTATCCTGTCTTCGCTATATCCGCAGACAGACCGCGTAAGCCCGGGCAGACGCCGGCAAATCCATGTTCGTCTTGGCAACGTATCTCGTCAACGAAGCCTTTGGGGTAGTTTGCCACCGAGGGGTGTCTGCCCAGCTTCCGCCTATCGGATGAGCATAACAGCTCTGCCAATCTCGAACTATTATTCAATGAAGTGAGCGTGTCGACCAGCCCCTGTTGGCCGCGCATCAGCGAGTTCTATGACGTGAGAAAAAAGTTCACCGAAAATTAACTTAGATTAGCACCCACTTGTATAGCATAATCTACACAATTCCAGGTGGCATAGGGGGAAATGATGAGCGTCTAAGCTGGAGAGATCCGGCTAAGCCTTCACGGGTAGAACACTTCAAAAAATCCAGGAATAATGAGGGGGTTATGGCGACCGCCAGAGGGTCGCTTTGTGTATAGGCAAAGTTGGGGTACTAGTATGGTTTCTGCAATCGGACTGCATAGTTTCGATTCGGCAAGTCAACGAGAAGCTGCTTTGAACAGTACGGGAAGGGGTAACGAACAAGCCGACAAAGAGTGCCTACTTATCCTGGACGGAAGGGCCCTGGACCGGGAGTGTCTGGCATCAGCCCTTAAAGACCATGATCTCGGTATGGCCATTGCCGCCATGGGTGCGATCGAAGAATGGCGCATAAAGAAGGACTCTTACCCTTCTCTGGCTGCCATTCTATTCAACCTTGGCGGACGTAAATTAGCCGACCGCGGCATTGCAGATGAGATTAGATTAATCTCTTCAGAGTTCAGTTCTGTTCCGGTAATAATTTTGTCTGACACAGATGATCTCGGGCAAATACTAACAGCGCTTGAATGCGGTGCACGTGGGTACATCCCGACTTCAGTTGGTATTGATGTCTGTGTCGAAGCCGTCAATCTTGCAGCGGCTGGCGGCATCTTTGTACCGGCCAGCAGCGTTTTGTCTATGCGCCACCTGATCGATTCAGGCAGCCGCGACACGCGTCCGTTGACGACTATGTTCACGCATCGGCAAGCTGAAGTGGCTCAGGCGCTTCGGCGCGGCAAGGCGAACAAGATCATAGCCTACGAATTGAACCTGCGCGAAAGCACGGTGAAGGTGCACATCCGAAATATCATGAAAAAACTGAAGGCGACGAATAGGACGGAAGTCGCCTATAAGGTCAACGATCTTTTCGGGGAAGGCGCTCTCGCGCAAGAGTGATAGTGGTTTCAGGCGGTGGGGGGGGGGGGGGGGGGGGGCGGGCCGCCGGGGGGGGGGGGGGGGGGGGGGGGGGGGGGGGGGGGCGGGCGCGCCGGGGGGGGCGCGGGGGGGCGAGGGGGTCGTATGAGGTGGAGGGGGGGGGGG
>NZ_JAMYMP010000061.1:0-14543 GCF_040318615.1 Mesorhizobium sp. M1078 | reverse complement strand
ATCAACATGGACGACCTGCGCGAGCACAAGAAGCTCGCTCTGCGCCAAGCCGCATGACCAGCATCATGGCTGCCCCATTTTGCAGAACTTGACGCACACAACCGGCCGAAGCTGCTGATCCCCCCTTGCGGGGAGATGTCCGGCAGGACAGAGGGGGGTGTGAAGGATCACAACATCGGTGGTTGCTTCTCCGCCGTCACGGCCAGTCCCTCGACCGGCTCTCGCCGGTCATGCCGGATAGTCGTGCTATCAAGCGACAGAATCGAAAACCCGTTTGTGGCCAGAACGCGCCGCACATAAATTTCCGAGTGGGCGTAGCGGCGTGACAGCTGCAAGGCAAAGCCATCGCTGCCGATCAATGTCTCGACGGAAAAGGCAAACAGACCATTGCCGGCCAGAATGCCGGCGACGGTCCTCACCAGACTGTCGAGTGCACCGACATAGATGAACACGTCGGCCGCCACCACCAGATCGGCTTTCGGCCGGCATAAGCGAAATACTGCAGATCGGCCTTGACGAGCAGGTCGTAGACGCCCTTGGCGCGAGCCTATTTCAGCATGGCGGCGGAGATATCGTAGCCCTCCAGCCGTTCGGCGACCGGCCGCAGTTTCTCGCCCATCAGACCGGTGCCGCAACCAAGGGCCAGGGAAGGGCGGTTTCCGGGCAGCGGACGAGTTTCGGCCGCCGCAACTGATGGCCGAAAACTGCTGCACCTGCCACGGCTACTCCACGATGCGGTAGATGTTCCAAAGGCTGGTGCCTGAAACGACGTAGGGCTCCATCTCCTTGCCCCATTTGGCGTGCGCGTCGATCTTGCCGATCCTGGCGAAGAATCCCTCCAGCTGGGCAAGGCTTTCGACCTGATGATGCGATTCGACCGTCGCTTCCCGAGCTCCGACCGAACCGGTCATGATCTGGAACTCGAGATCGGCAATGCCGACCTGAGAGCCGATCTCGCGTTCCCATTTCTTCAACAGGTCGAGCACGGTCTGCTTGTGCCCGAACTTGGCGTCGATCTGCCATCTGGCGCTGAACATTTTGTCTCCTCCAGTTTTGCGGCCCAAACCGCGGTTGATCTTTCCGCGGTGGAACTACTCGTCCCAGGCCTGCACGACGGTCTGTCGTGCAATCCGCCCATTCTTCAGCTCCAGCATCGCCGCGCAGAACACTTTCGTTCCGTCCGGATAGGCGCAGGCCTGGGTGAAGGCGAGATTGTCGCCATCGGCGATGGTGGTGTCGACCTTGTGGGTCATCGCCCGGCTGCAGATGTCGTCCCAGAAGGTGCTGATCGCCGCCCGGCCGCGGATCTCGCGCGGCTTGCTCGGCGGATTGTTGCGGTCGATCACCCGCACCAGTGCGTCGTCGGCATAGAAGCTAGCGAGCATCCTGCCGTCCCGTCCTTCGATCGCTTTCTTGATCGCCGCGCCGTCCACGCTCTGCGTCTTGGTCAGCATCTTCTCCTCCATGGCCCGTTGATCGGGCGGTTGAATGATCACAAGCAATGCCCGGCGCACCGCCCGGCATTTTCTTTCACTGCGACTTGGCTTTGACGGCTGCGAACACGCCGTCGGTCTGTTGTTTGAAGGTCGCGAAATCGACCTGGCTGCCGTTGAGCATCGTCGACCAGTGGCGCACGATGGCCGCCATCGCGATCGCCTCCTTGATCTCCTCATCGGTCGCGCCATTGAGCTTGGCGGCCTCGGTGTGGAAATAGATGCAGTACTGGCAGGGGATCTGCGAGGCGACGGCCAGCCCCAGCAGTTCCTTGGTCTTGCCGTCGAGCGCGGTCTTGGGGTTGAGCTGCACACCCTTGATCTCGGCCCAGGCGCCGGCAACCGCGACATCGGGCAGCGTCTTGAACATGTCCGGCACTGAGCCGAGCGTCGCCTCGATGTCCTTGTAGGCGGCGGCCGCCGAGGCATCCTCGGCTCTGGCGGGAGCGATCGTGAACAACGCGCCAACGCCTGCCGCTATCACCAGCGATTTGATCGACCTGTTTGACTTCAGCATTGCATCCTCCATCCGCAGTGCCTTTCCCGGCGACATCCGCCTGGCCTGCATGGAGAGAATTGGTACGCCTCGACCCCACCTGGCCGCTTCGCCCGAAAGCGCCATGGTCCCTATGGCCCGTCCGGGCCAGCCTGCCTGGCGGAAAATGCCGCTGCCGCCGCCCGTGACGGCAAATCGAGCTTCAGCAATATGTTGGCGACATGACGCTTGACCGTATGCTCGCTGAGCCTCAGCTCGGCGGCGATCGCGGCATTGCTCTTGCCGTCGGCGATCAGGATCACCACCTCGCTTTCGCGCGCCGTCAGTTGAGCCGGCTCGGCGGGTTTCGCCTTGGGGCGGCAGGCCGGCTCCAGGTGCTGTTCCGACGTTGCCTGGACCAGCGCCAGCGGCTCGTCCAGCTCATCCACCGTGACACGCCCGGCATCGATGAAATGCAGGCCGGACCCCGCCGCCAGATCGGCGGCCAGCCGCGACGCCAGAATATCGCCGCGCCCGGCATGGGCGGCGATCTGCATCGTCACCCGTGCCATCAGCCCCACCGGCGGCCCGCGCATTTCGACCTCACCGACATGGGCGCCCTGGGCGCTTGCAATGCCCATATGTTGCGCCGCATCGCGCAGTGCCGCCGCGCAGCGTATGGCCCGCGCCGGCCCGTCGAAGCGCGAGATCATCAATTCGCCATGGATGCCGGCGACGCGTCCGCCATGACGGCCGACCAGCTGCTGCCAGCTCTCCTGGAAGCGCTCGCTACGTTCGCTCCACATGCGGTCGCCAACCCGCGCCGTGTCGTAGATGCGTGTCGCCAGAAGAGCGGCAAGCACGCGCTCCGCTTCGGCCACGGCACGCTCGCCGGTCAGGAATTCCTCGATCAGGTCGGCCACCCGGTCGACATCGCCGGTCCAGATCGGGTGGTCGCGCCCGGGGACCTCGACCAATCGCGCATTGGCGATCTCTTTCGCCAGGAAGCGGCTGGCGTCCGGGTCGACCCGCGCGTCGTTGCGGCGATGAATGAGCAGTGTCGGTGCGCCGATCGCCGAAAGCACGCCGCGCACATCGATTCCGGCATTCATCCGGGCAAGGGCTGCCGCTGCCGTCGGACTGGCCGACAGCCGCTCGAAGCGGGCCCACCACTGGGTGAAATGCGCATCATCTACCCGGCCGGGAGCGAAGTTGGGCAGTGTGGCGCCCGTGCCCCATTCCGTGCCGGCCGTCGCGATGAAGGCCTCGAGGCGCTCCGGCGACATCACCCATTTGTGGAAATGCGCATAACCGCCATAGAGCGCCAGCGCTCGTGTCCGTTCCGGATAGGTGGCGGCAAACAACATTGCCATCGGCGCGCCTTCCGAAGCGCCGAGCAAGGCCGCGCGGCCGCTGCCGGTGGCATCCATCACCGCGCGCACATCGTCCATGCGGGTTTCGAGGCTGGGCAGGTGGCGTGGGTCGACGCGGTCGGACAGGCCGGTGCCGCGCTTGTCGAACAGGATCAGCCGCGAGAACGCCGAGAGCCGTTTCAAGAGCCTGGCGTAGCCCTCGTCTTCCCAATGCAGGTCGAGATTGGAGATGAAGCCGGGCACGAAAACCAGGTCGAACGATCCCTGGCCGACCACCTGATAGGCGATCCGCACGTCGCCGCTGAGGGCATATCGCGTCTCGATCGGCCTCACGTTGCTATCCCGCCCGGCCAGACGATTTCTGATCGCCGACCATAGCAGACGCCCGGCGGATGCGGCAGCCAAACTTTAGAAGACAGGAATATAGCCCGCGGCGAGCCGTGTTCGCCCGCCATTTCTGGGGGAGGCTATTTCTGGGGAGCGGCGCTCTCTGCACCCGTGGGTTGGACGTAGCCGATGCTCACATCGGCCTGCTCCTCGGTCTTCGGCCGCTTGATCCTGGCCGAGGCCACGACGACGAGTTCGTCAAAACCTTCGCCGCCGCTGTCCAGCATCTCGAAGAACTGCCGGCGCATCCTGGGCTCCCAGAACTTGTTGATGTGCTCGGCCACGCCCGCCACACCTTCCTCGCGGGGCCTTGAATGGAAGAAGGCGGCGATCTGGTTGGCCATGCGCACCAGCTTTTCCCCGGTGCTCGTGATGTGTTCTTCGTTATGCGACATGCTGGGCAACTCCCAAGACCACCCGTTCCGGGTGGGTGAAAACATCGAAATCATCGCCGCGCACCAGCGCTACCAGTGTCATGCCGGCCTCATCAGCGGTGCGGATGGCGAGCGCTGTCGGCGCCGACACGGCGATGATGAAGGCGGAGCCGATCGCCGCCGTTTTCTGCACCATCTCCACCGAGACGCGTGATGTCACCACCACCGCGCCCGATGCACCGTCAATGCCGGCCTTGGCCAGCGCGCCGGCCAGTTTGTCCAGCGCATTGTGCCGGCCGACATCCTCGCGCGCCATGACGATGCCTTTGCCGGGAATGTAGAAGCCCGCTGCATGCACGGCGCCGGTTTCTGAATGCAGAGGCTGCACCTTGGACAAAAGCTTTACCGAACGGGTGATATCGTCGGCTTCAAGCGTAAGCTTGGACGCACCAACCTTGTCGACCGAGCGCATCGCTTCCTCGATCGATTCGATGCCGCATAGCCCACAGCCGATCGGACCGGCCAATCGCCTGCGTCGCGCCTCGAAGCGCGTATTGGCCTGGTCCTTCAACCGGATCTGGATATCGATCCCGGCGCCATGGTCCTCGACCTCGATCGCCTCTATCTCGTCAGGCAACGCGATGATGCCTTCGGTCAGCGAGAAGCCGAGCGCGAAATCCTCGAAATCGGCCGGGCTCGCCATCATCACCGCATGGGTGGTGCCGGCAAAGGAGAACGCCACCGGCGTCTCCTCCGGCACCATGCGGTTGGCCGATGTCGTGCCGCTGGCGCGGTGGGCAAGGCGAGAGATTTGGGTGGTGGCTTGGCGTTTGCGGGTCACGAGGCGCGCCCCTCTGCCCTGTTCGTCCTTAGCAGCAGCTGTGGAGGCTCGCGCCTTTCCTCTCCCCCGTCGACCGGGGGAGAGGTGTCAAGCGAAGCTTGACGGAGTGGGGGTCGACTGCTCGCCAGATAGGCCGGTTTGCCTGCTCTTTGGGTTGTGCGCGACTTTCGACGGCTGCGTGTTGCGGGGCCGGCTTCCCCCACTCCGTCGCCGCTTCGCGGCGCCACCTCTCCCCCCTCCGGAGGGAGAAGAAAGGCGCCAGGCGGCATAAGCTCGCGTCCTTCCTGACGGAGTAGGGGTCGACCAACCGTCAAGATTGAAGCTCTTATTGTCGAACGCCGTGGCAAGACTACTCCGCCGCTTCCAGCTTTGCGATGCGGCGGCTCTGCTCGGCCTGCTCGTTATAATCGCGCTGCCAGTCCGAAGGCCCGTTGGAGGCGCCGACCTGCACCGCGGTCACCTTGTACTCCGGGCAGTTGGTCGCCCAGTCGGAGAAGTCGGTGGTGATGACGTTGGCCTGCGTGTCGGGATGGTGGAACGTTGTGTAGACCACACCTGGCGACACCCGGTCGGTGATCAGCGCACGCAGCGTCGTCTCACCCGAACGGCTGGTCAGCCGCACCCAGTCGCCATCGCGCAGGCCGCGGTTCTCCGCATCGTGCGGATGGATCTCCAGCCGGTCCTCCGAGTG
Organism: Mesorhizobium sp. M1078; assembly: GCF_040318615.1. Taxonomy (NCBI): domain Bacteria; kingdom Pseudomonadati; phylum Pseudomonadota; class Alphaproteobacteria; order Hyphomicrobiales; family Phyllobacteriaceae; genus Mesorhizobium; species Mesorhizobium sp. M1078. The sequence continues at coordinate 8,909 of NZ_JAMYMP010000061.1, read as the reverse complement.
CCACATGACGTTTTCGGTGCGCCTTGTCTGTGCACCGACATTGTACTGGCTGAGGATGCGGCCGGTGGTCAGCAGCAACGGGAAACGGGGCCCGGTCCGCTCGTCGGTCGCCACATATTCCGTCCGGATGAACTTGCCCTTGCCGCGCACGAAGCCGTCGATATGCATGATCGGCGTGCCGAGCGGCGCCTTCTCGTTGCAGGGCCATTGCACCGATCCGACACGGTCGAGCAGATCGAAGGAGACGCCGGCGAAGCTCGGCGTCGTTTTGGCGATCTCGTCCATGATTTCGGAGGGATGCTGGTAGTTCCAATCCAGCCCGATCGCGCGGGCAAGCTCCTGTGTCGCTTCCCAGTCGGCGTAGCGCGCCTTCGGCTCCAGCACCTTGCGCACCATGTTGATGCGGCGCTCGGCATTTGTGAAGGTGCCGTCCTTTTCCAGGAAGGTCGAGCCCGGCAGGAAGACATGCGCGTAGTTCGCTGTCTCGTTGAGGAACAGGTCGTGCACGACCACGCATTCCATCGCCGCCAGGCCGGCCGCGACATGCTTGGTATCAGGGTCGGACTGCAGGATGTCCTCGCCCTGGATGTAGATGCCCTTGAAGGATCCGTCGACGGCGGCATCCAGCATGTTGGGGATGCGCAGGCCCGGTTCGTCGTCGAGCTTCACCCCCCACAGGCTCTCATAGATGTCGCGCACCGCCTCGCCGGAGATGTGGCGGTAGCCCGGCAGTTCATGCGGGAACGAGCCCATGTCGCAGGAACCCTGCACGTTGTTCTGGCCGCGCAGCGGGTTCACGCCGACGCCGGGACGGCCGATATTGCCGGTCGCCATGGCAAGGTTGGCGATAGCCATAACCGTGGTCGAACCCTGGCTGTGTTCGGTGACGCCAAGGCCATAATAAATCGCGCCATTGCCGCCCTTGGCATAGAGGCGCGCAGCACCCCGGATCAGTTCGGGATCGACGCCGGACAGCTTGCCCACGATTTCGGGGTTGTTTTCCGGCAAGGCGACGAAAGAAGCCCAATCCTGGAACTCCGCCCAGTCGCAGCGATCGCGGATGAAGGCTTCGTCGAAAAGCCCTTCGGTAACGATGACATGCGCCAGCGCCGTCAGCACCGCCACGTTGGTGCCGGGCTTCAGCGGCAGGTGATAGTCGGCCTCGATATGCGCCGACTTGACCATTTCGGTGCGGCGCGGATCGAGCACGATCAGCTTGGCGCCCTGGCGCAGCCGCTTTTTCAGCCGCGAGGCGAACACCGGGTGCGCGGAAGCCGGATTGGCGCCGATGATGACGGCGACATCGGTGAAGTCGACGGAATCGAAATCCTGCGTGCCGGCCGAGGTGCCATAGGTCTGGCCGAGGCCGTAGCCGGTCGGCGAGTGGCAGACGCGCGCGCAAGTGTCGACATTGTTGTTGCGGAAGCCTTGGCGCACCAGCTTCTGGACGAGATAGGTCTCTTCATTCGTGCAGCGCGAGGACGTGATACCGCCGATCGAGGTGCGGCCGTATTGATACTGGATACGGCGGAATTCCTTGGCCGTATGGGCGATGGCCTCTTCCCAGCTCACCTCGCGCCAGGGATCGCTGACCTTTTCCCGGATCATAGGCGACAGGATGCGGTCCTTGTGGGTGGCATAGCCATAGGCGAAACGGCCCTTCACGCAGGAGTGGCCGTGGTTCGCCTTGCCGTCCTTGTAGGGCATCATGCGAATGACTTCGTCGTCCTTCACTTCTGCCTTGAACGAGCAGCCGACGCCGCAATAGGCGCAGGTGGTGACGGCGGAGCGCTCGGGCATGCCTTTCTCAAGCACGGTCTTTTCACGCAGCGCATCGGTCGGACAGGCCTGCACGCAGGCGCCGCAGGATACGCATTCGGAGGCGATGAAATCCTCGTGCATGCCGGCGACCATGCGCGATTCGAAACCGCGGCCCTCGATCGTCAGCGCGAAGGTGCCCTGCACCTCCTCGCAGGCCCGCACGCAGCGCGAGCAGACGATACATTGCGCCGGATCATAGGTGAAATATGGGTTGGACTCATCGCGAGCGATGTAGTCGACCGCCAGCGAGCCATGGCCGGGCGCGACGCCGTTTTCCTGCTTGACGTGGTTGCGGCCCTCGATGCCGAAGCGGTTCTCGGTCAGGCCGACCGATTTCGCCACAACGTCGAACTCGCTGGCGCCGGTGCCGGCCTTCTCGTTCCAGCCGGTCGGGTGGTCGGAGACGTAAAGCTCCATGACACCGCGGCGGATGGCGTCGAGCCGCTCGGATTGCGTGCGCACCACCATGCCTTCGCCGACGGGCGTCGTGCAGGATGCCGGCGTGCCGCCGCGCCCGTCGATCTCGACCAGGCAGACGCGGCAGGAGCCGAACGAGTCCAGCATGTCGGTAGCGCAGAGTTTTGGGATCTCGACCCCGCCTTCCATCGCCGCGCGCATGATCGACGTACCCTCCGGCACGCTGATGCTGCGGCCGTCGACGATCAGCGTAACCTGCTTTTGCGCCTTCGATTCCGGGGTTCCGTAATCGAGTTCTTCGATGAGTGTCGGGAAGTCGGCCTTGATATTCATCTGCCAGCTCCTATTCAGCAGCCACGCGCGCCGGCGCGGGCTTGAAATCTTCGGGGAAATGGGTGATCGAGCTCATCACCGGATAGGGCGTGAAGCCGCCCAGCGCGCAGAGCGATCCGAACTTCATCGTGTTGCAGAGATCGGTGACCAGTGCCAGGTTCTTCTCCGGCTCGATGCCGGCGGCAAGCCGGTCGATGGTCTCCACCCCGCGTATCGAGCCGATGCGGCAGGGCGTGCACTTGCCGCAGCTTTCGATGGCGCAGAACTCCATGGCAAAGCGCGCCTGCTTCAGCATGTCGGCCGTGTCGTCGAACACGGTGATGCCGGCATGGCCGATCAGCCCGTCGCGCTTCGCGAACTCTTCGTAGTCGAACGGCGTGTCGAACAGGCCGCGCGGGAAATAGGCGCCGAGCGGGCCGCCGACCTGCACCGCCTTCACCGGGCGACCTGTGGCCGTACCGCCGCCGATATCGTCGACGATCTCGCCCAGCGTCATGCCGAACGCCGCCTCGAACAGGCCGCCGAACTTGACGTTGCCGGCGATCTGTATCGGGATCGTGCCGCGCGAGCGGCCCATGCCGAAATCCTTGTAGAAGGCAGCACCCTTGTCCATGATGATGGGCACGGAGGCCAGGCTGATGACGTTGTTGATCACCGTCGGCTTGCCGAACAGACCCTGGATTGCCGGCAGCGGTGGCTTGGCTCGCACCACGCCGCGCTTGCCTTCAAGGCTGTTCAGCAGCGAAGTTTCCTCGCCGCAGACATAGGCGCCGGCGCCGACGCGGATTTCCATGTCGAAGGCGTTGGGCGAACCCAGCACGCTGACGCCGAGCACGCCTGCCTTGCGGGCGACCGCGACAGCCTTGTTCATGACAGCCACCGCATGCGGATATTCCGAGCGGATATAGACGAACCCCTTGGTCGCGCCGGTGGCGATGCCGGCAATCGCCATGCCTTCGATGAGCACGAAGGGGTCGCCCTCCATGATCATGCGGTCGGCAAAGGTGGCGCTGTCGCCCTCGTCGGCATTGCAGACGATGTATTTGCGGTCAGATGTCGTATCGAGCACCGTCTTCCACTTGATGCCGGTCGGGAAGCCGGCGCCGCCGCGGCCGCGCAAGCCCGATTCCGTGACCTGTTTGACGATGTCGAGCGGCGCCATGGCCACCGCGTTCTGCAGGCCCTTGAGCCCGCCCAGTGACTTGTAGGCATCGAGCGATAGCGGGTCGTTGATGCCGCAACGCGCAAAGGTCAGGCGCGTCTGCTTGGCCAGGAACGGGATTTTGTCGGGCGCGCCCAGCCAGCGCTTGTGATGCCCGCCGGTGAGAAAGCCGCTGTCGAACAGGCTCTTGACGTCCGATGGCTTGACCGGCCCGTAAGCGACGCGGCCCTTTTCGGTCGCGACCTCGACCATAGGTTCGAGGAAATAGGCGCCGCGCGAGCCGTTGCGGACGATCTTGGCCTCGACGCCCCGTTCAGCCAGTTCCGCACGAACAGCCTTGGCGACCTTTTCGGCGCCGAGCGCCAGCGCGCCGGAGTCACCTGGAATGTAGATGCGCGGGATCATGAGCGTACCTCCCCGACGATCTCTTCGATCTTCTCGTCATCGAGCCGCCCGATCACCTCACCATCCAGCATCGCCGACGGTGAACAGGCGCACAGCCCGAGGCAATAGACAGGCTCAAGTGTAACCGATCCGTCGCGGGTGGTCTCATGGAAATCGATGCCCAACAACTGCTTGACCTTTGCGGCGATCGCATCCGAACCCATCGACTGGCAGGCTTCCGCCTGGCAGAGCTTGAGCACATGCCGGCCAGCCGGCCGGGCACGGAAATCATGATAGAAGGTCACGACGCCATGCACTTCGGCCCTCGACAGGTTCAGCCCATCGGCGATGACGGGCACGGCGTCCTGCGGCACGTGGCCAAATTCTTCCTGGATCTCGTGCAGGATCGGCAGCAGGGGGCCTTCGAGGCCCTTCAACTCCTGGATGATCGCCGCCGTGCGCGACTGTATCTCGGTACTTGCAGGCTGCATCGTCACGCAGCGCCCTCCCTATCGTAGCGATCGATGCATATAATCGTCCAAAAGCATGAAGCAGTTTTGGAACAACGACATGCCTACGCCGCTTAATCGCTAAGTGCTTAAGAAATCAGAGAAAACCTCTGAAATCAATAAAGCGGTTTCGTTGCACGATAGAAAATTTCTATCGCGCCGGTTGACCAGTTATGACTAGCTCAGCGATTGGCGCGGAAATCGTCTGCCAGCGCCATCGCCTCGTCCAGCAGCGCCTGCACCAGCGGCGTGTGCGGTTCGCGCGGCGCGGCGACCAGCCCGACAGTGTGGCTGGCATCCGGTTCGACGATCGGAATGGCCCGGATCGGTTCGGAAAAACCGAATGTTTCCGCCAGGTTGAGCGGCATGATCGACGACCATTTGCCTGTCCGTATGTGGGAGAACAGCACGATCATCGAGTTGGATTCCAGTGTCGGCCGCACCTGCACGCCGGCCTCGGCCAGATGCTGGTCGATGATGCGGCGGTTCTGCATGTCCGGCGTCAACAGGCAGAGCGGCAGCTGGCTGATTTCGGCCCATGTCACTTTGTCGCGATCCGAATAGGGATTTCCGACCGCCGTGATCAGCTGGTAGCGCTCGTCATAGAGCGGCACGCTCGTCACCCGTCCGAGAGGCTCGTTGTCGAGATAGGTGATGCCGGCATCGACGTCGAAATTGCCGAGCAGCGACAACACCTCGATCGAGGTGCGCGACAGGATAGAGAAGGTGACGCCCGGGTGCTTCTCGCGAAATGGCGTCGTCAGCCGCGCCACCATGGCGAGGGCGGTTGGGATGGCGGCAATACGGATACGCCCGGACAGGCCATGTCGCGCCGCCCGCATCTCTTCGCGCATGGTCCTGGAATCGCCGACGATGCGACGCGCCCACACCAGCACCTGCTTGCCTTCCGGCGTCAGCCCCTGAAAGCGCGAACCACGATTGACCAGCATGACGCCGAGCTGGCCCTCCAGCTGCTTGATCCCGGCCGACAAGGTCGGCTGCGTGACGCCGCACGCTTCCGCCGCCCGGCCGAAATGCTCCTCCTTGGCCAGCGCGATGAAGAATTCGAGCTTGTCGATCATCCCATCCGTCCGTTCGTTGCGCGCAAGGTCGGGGAAATTGCCTTTCGCCGCAAGCTCTACCCGCAATTGGCCATGCATCCACATCTTTGGGCCGGCTGGCTGTTTCCCCCGGCCGAACACGGCGCTATGTGGTTGGATGGAATACGAGGAGATCGGACATGCTGGGCTGGTTCCGCAAGCTTTTGCCGCGCGAAGATCGCTTCTTCGACCTCTTTGAACGGCATTCCCGCACCGTGGTCGGCGGCGCCGAGGCGCTGGAGCAGCTTCTGCAGGGCAAGGACATCGATCGCTGGTGCCAGAAGATCATCGATCTCGAGGACGAGGCCGATCATATCACGGCCGAAGTCCTGCTGGCGGTGCGGCGTTCCTTCATCACGCCTTTCGATCGCGGCGACATCAAGGACCTGATCCAGTCAATGGATGACGCCATCGACATGATGCACAAGACCGTCAAGACGGTGAAGCTGTTCGAAAAGAAGGAATTCGACCCGCTGATGCAGGAGATGGGCGGCGTCATCGTTGCCGCCTCCAGGCTGGTTGCCGAAGCGATCCCGCTGCTCAGCAAGGTCGGCACGCACACGGTACGCCTCAACGCCATCGCCGAAGAGGTGATGCGCGTCGAAAGCCGCGCCGACGATCTGCATGAGCAGGGATTGAAGGACCTGTTCAAGCGGCATGGCCGCAGCGATCCGATGGCCTACCTGATCGGCTCGGAGATCTACGGCCAGCTGGAGAAGGTGGTCGACCGCTTTGAGGACGTCGCCAACGAGATCAGCGGCATCGTCATCGAGAACGTTTAGGCAATGGAAGCCACCATCGCCTTTCCCGTGCTGATCGGCCTTGTCGCCGTCGCGCTGTTTTTCGATTTTCTCAACGGCCTGCACGATGCAGCGAACTCCATCGCCACCATCGTCTCCACCCGCGTGCTGAGACCGCAATATGCGGTCCTGTGGGCGGCTTTCTTCAATTTCATCGCCTTCATGTTCTTCGGCCTTCACGTGGCTGAAACCGTGGGAAAAGGTATCGTCGACGTCAGCATCGTCACGCCGGCGGTGATCTTCTCGGCGCTCGTCGGCGCCATCGTCTGGAACATCGTCACCTGGATTGCCGGCATCCCGTCCAGCAGTTCGCATGCCCTGATCGGCGGGCTTGTCGGCGCCGGCGTTGCAAAGGCTGGGCCCGGCGCCATCGTCTGGACCGGGCTTGGCAAGACGGTCGCCGCAATCGTCGTGTCGCCGGCGACAGGGTTTGTTCTGGCGCTGGTCCTCATCCTGGCCGTTTCCTGGCTGTTCGTGCGCCAGACACCGTTCGCCGTCGACAGCACTTTCCGCGTCATGCAGTTCTTTTCGGCCTCGCTTTATTCGCTAGGGCACGGCGGCAACGACGCCCAGAAAACCATGGGCATCATCGCCGTGCTGCTCTATTCGCAAGGCATGCTCGGCGGGACGTTCTACGTGCCGCTGTGGGTCGTCCTCACCTGTCAGACAGCACTGGCGCTCGGCACTTTGTTCGGCGGCTGGCGCATCGTCCACACGATGGGCTCGAAGATCACCCGGTTGAACCCGATGCAGGGCTTCTGCGCCGAGACCGGCGGCGCCATCACCCTGTTTGCCGCCACCTGGCTTGGCGTCCCCGTGTCGACCACCCATACGATCACCGGGGCCATCATCGGTGTCGGCGCTGCCCGTCGCGTCTCGGCCGTGCGCTGGGGCATTGCCGGCAACATCGTCATCGCCTGGATCGTCACCTTGCCGGCCACGGCTGCAATTTCGGCGCTCACCTACCTAGCGGTTGGCCTGGCAGGGTGAGGCGGACACCGGTGGTGCTTGGAGTCGCTGCCAATCTGCACTATCTGAGCCGCAGCCAAACGCCTAGGGAACAATGCATGTCCGTCACCAAGGAAATCGTCACCGAGCGTCTGAAGACGGTCAACGGGCCGGACTTCACCGGCAACATCGTCGACCTCGGCATGGTTTCGGAGATTTTCATCGCCGATTCGAAAGTGTTTTTCTCGATCACCGTTCCCGCCGCCCGCGCACAGGAGATGGAGCCGCTGCGCGCCGCAGCCGAGCGTGTCGTCAAGGCGATCCCTGGTGTCGCCGGCGCCGTCGTCGCGCTGACGGCGGAGAAGAAGGGCGGCGGCATGGAGGCTCCGGTTGCGTCGCGTCCCGCGCCCAGGCCCGCACCGCCGGCTGCGCCAGGCGGGCCGCGCCCAGCTCCACACTCCCCAGCCCCGCACGCCCCGGCCTCGCAAAGCTCGGGCAAGCGCGGCGTGCCCGGCATCGAGGCGATCATCGCGGTGGCGTCCGGCAAGGGCGGCGTCGGCAAGTCGACCACCGCTGTCAACATCGCGCTTGGCCTCGCCGCCAACGGTTTGCGTGTCGGCGTGCTCGATGCCGACATTTATGGCCCGTCAATGCCAAGACTGCTCAACATCCATGGCCGGCCGCAGACCGTCGACGGCAAGATCCTGAAACCGATGGAGAATTACGGCCTTAAGGTGATGTCGATGGGCTTCCTCGTCGACGAGGAGACGCCGATGATCTGGCGCGGTCCGATGGTGATGTCGGCGCTGACGCAGATGCTGCGCGAGGTCGAATGGGGCCGCCTCGACGTGCTCGTCGTCGACATGCCGCCCGGCACCGGCGACGCCCAGCTGACCATGGCCCAGCAGGTGCCGCTGGCCGGCGCCGTCATCGTCTCGACGCCGCAGGACCTGGCGCTGATCGACGCCCGCAAAGGATTGAATATGTTCAAGAAGGTCGACGTGCCGCTGCTCGGCATCGTCGAGAACATGAGCTATTTCATAGCCCCCGATACCGGCAAGCGCTACGACATCTTTGGCCATGGCGGGGCGCGGCGCGAGGCCGAGCGACTCGGCGTGACCTTCCTCGGCGAAGTGCCGCTGGAAATGGGCATTCGCGAAAGTTCTGATGAAGGCTCGCCCGTGGTGGCGTCGAAGCCCGATAGCCCCGAGGCGAAGATTTACCGCGATATTGCTTCGAAGGTCTGGGACCGGGTCAACGAAGAACGCGGCGCCGCCGAAGCGGCGGTGCCGAACATCGTGTTCGAGTAGCTCGGACTCCCTCCCCCTTGACGGCATAGGCGCTAAGATAGGTATTGCCCTGCGGAATCGGGTGTGATTCTACACTGCGATGACACACGAATCGCTTGTTGATGACGGCTGGGCCGAGACGATTG
>NZ_JAMYMP010000060.1:0-14761 GCF_040318615.1 Mesorhizobium sp. M1078 | reverse complement strand
CCCGCGGAAACGCAAAGCACTGCGCGACTGGATTTCCTTTCCTGAGCACGCCAGAGAATCCGGGCTCCGTCCAGATCGCCGGGAAATTGATGCCCCCATCGCTGAACCGGTCGGAATCCACCAGGCCAGTCACCAGCCTGAAGGGAAGATCCTCGCGATTGACCGGATGCGTCGCGAAGAGCGACCAGCCGTCCTCGATCTGTATGGTCCAGAAGCTGTTGAATTTGATAGCGGCTTGACCGGGAGTGGCAAACGGGCTGCCGGCGAGCTGCCCCGGCGTGTGGAAGCTCAAAGGCGCTCGGGGGTGGTTCTCACTGACCGGGTCTGGAATCTGCCAGTCCCAGGAAAAGGTCCCTTTGTCGACGACGACGTCGCACGGCAGGAGGATCATGAAGCCATAGGTCATCGCATCGATAACGGGCGGGCACTGCTTGAGCGTGCGAATATCGCGGCCGTGGATCGCCGAATAGGCAGTGGCGGGCATTGCGCGCAGCCAATCCGGTAGAGCACCGCGCGCGAGGATCGGGCGTGGCAAATGCTCGATCAACATCGGATCACATCGGAAAATGACACGCTCGTCGCCTCCCGGCGTTGCGGTACCACGATTGCCGATCACACTCCAAGCGGCGATAAGGTAGGGCAATGCTGCACTAACACCTTGGACAAATTGGCGAGTTTTTCTTCAATTCAGGCGAGACCCAGCCATTTGCTGGGCCAAGCTGTTCCAAAGGCTATCCGGAAGGGCGCAACGCAGTCAACAAACCGCCGCGTCACACATGACCAACGGCACAATCGCCACCAAGACTGCCGCGTTTGCGAGGATAAACGGAGGGCGCTGCCAAGCAACCAGGCAAAAGATGAAAATGACGACGCCAACGACAACAAGATGCAGGCGAAAAGTTCACCGTGTCTTTGCGAGAACGACAGTCGACATCGTAGCTTGCATTTTGTCGTCACGACAATCCGGGCATCCTGTCTCGCCTGATGCGCCCTCGTCGGCCGACAGTGTATACGCAGATCAAAATGAAGGCAGACGGCATGGCGCAGCCAGTCGTTCGGATGATTGGAAGCTGAACAGCTGATATCCGCAGATGCTGTCGAGCGCGACGCTTGATAGGCTACTGCTTCCGTGCAAATGCTCCGTCATGCGAATTCTCCTCGTCGAAGACACGCACGACGTTGGCGAGGCAATCAGCCGCCGCTTCGAAACGATCGGTCATGCGGTCGATTGGGAGACGGACGGTCGTGCTGCCGCAGAAATCCTCGGTTTCACCAGCTACGATCTCGTCATACTCGATGTCATGTTGCCCGGCCTCGACGGGTTCGAAATCGTTCGAAGGCTCCGGCAGGCAAGAAAGACGACCCCAGTTCTGATGTTGACGGCCCGTTCGGAGATAGAGGACCGCGTTGGCGCGCTCGATATCGGCGCCGACGACTATCTGGTCAAACCGTTCGATTTCCGCGAATTGGAAGCGCGCGCCCGTGTTCTGCTGCGGCGGAAAAGCGGCGAGGCGACCAACATCGTTCAGTGCGGCGATGTCGTGCTCGACCGCGCCAGCCGCTCGGTCCGGGTAGGCAGGCGCGAGGTGCAATTGAAACGACGCGAAATGACGTTGCTTGAGATACTGGCGTCGCGGCCAGGTCGCGTCTTCAGCAAGGATGAACTTATCGATCAGCTTTTTGGGTTTGACGAGCCGGTCAATCAGAACGCGATCGAACTTTATGTCGGCCGGCTGCGCAAGAAGCTGGAAGGCGCCAAGGCGCAGATCGTCACCGTTCGGGGCATGGGATATCAGCTGGCTTCCGATGATACCGGCTGAGCCTTCCCTTTTCACGCGCCTGGCGGTCCGCATCTCGCTGGTGCTGGGCCTGGGCGCGGCTCTTCTGGTGAGTGCGGCGTGGTACTACGCGCGAACCGCCGCCGATGACGCCTATGACCGGCTTCTGCTAGGTGCGGCGATCCAGATGGCGGACAGCCTTACGGTTGAATCCGGTTCACTCATCGTCAACTTGCCGGTATCGGCTTTTGAGCTCCTGGGCCTCGCCAGCCGCGACCGCATCTTCTATCGCGTGATCGATCCTTCCGGCGCGACGCTGACAGGTTATGCCGATCTGCAAACAGAAGTTGATCTGGCCGCAATACACGATGTCCCGGTATTGGAATCGGCGCGTTATCGCGGCGAACCGGTCCGCATAGCGGTGGTGGCTCGCGCTCTATCCGATCCCGCCGTATCCGGTTGGGCGCATGTCATCGTTGGGCAGACCACGGAAGCGCGCAGTGCGCTCGCGGGGGAGTTGACGCTCAGAGCGACCGTCCTCCTGGTAATCATGAGCATATTGGCATTGGCTGGGGCGATGGTGGCCATTCGCTATTCTCTGCAACCGGTCAAGCATCTGGGAGCGACGCTTCGCCGTCGTGATCCACAAGACCTTATGCCCGTGACAGTCGTCGTCCCGCGAGAATTGCGGCCTTTCGTTACTTCCATCAATTATTTCATGAGTCGGCTCGACGAGCGCGTGAAACTCCTGCAGCGCTTCATCGCCGACGCGGCGCACCAGATCAGAACGCCGCTGACGGCACTTACCGCGCAGCTCGATCTGTTGAGTCAAGCCAAGCTGGACAAGTCGAGCCGCCAGCATCTCGATCGCGTACAGCAGCGCGCCGGCGAACTTGCGCGCCTGACCAACCAGTTGCTCAGCCACGCCATGGTCATCCATCGTGCCGATTCCGTGCAGCTTCAGCCGCACCACCTGGCAGACGTCGCACGGCGCGCTTTCCGTGCGGCGGTTCCGATAACTATCGATCCGGACATCATCGTCTCCTTCGAGGCGCCTGACGATGAACCTGTCGTGCTTGCGGACGCCGTCAGCCTGCGTGAAGCGATCGTCAATATCATCGACAATGCCCTGCGCCACGGAGTGATGTCGCGCCTTGAGGTCAGGGTACGCAGCGACGGTACGCTTGCCCATGTCGAGGTCGAGGATGACGGACAGGGCATTCCGCCGAGCGAGTGGGAGCGAGTCACGCAGCGCTTCGAAACGTCCAAATCTCACGACGGCAGCGCAGGTCTGGGTTTCGCCATCGCGTCGGAGGTGGCGGCGGCTCACGGTGGCGCGCTGACCTTTCGCGAGAAAAGCGAGGATGGCGGGAAGCGCACGCAAGGGTTCACCGTCACCTTGACGTTGCCCATCGCCAGAGAGAAGGCAGGATGATAGCGAGAGCATTGCGGGCATTCACTTTACTGGCTGCAATCCTTTTGTGCGTCGATCAGGCGGCAAGAGCTGCTGAAGGAAGCAGCGCATTTTTCCCTTCGCCACAGCCGGAGAAGGATCGACTGTCGATCCACGCCGCGACCGATCTGGTGGCGATGGAACCCCTGATCCGGGACTTTCAGTCCGTTTTCCCCAACGTTGCAGTCGACTATGTTGAATATGTCACCAACGACTTGCAAAAGAGTGCCAGCGAAGCCTGTCGGACGGGCGCGGTGCTGGGCGACATCTTGTTGTCGCCGTCGGTCGACCAACTCGTGAAGCTCGCCAATGACGGCTGCGCGGCGCCGCACGTGTCGGCGGAAACCGCGCATGTCGCCGACTGGGCAAACTGGCGCGACGAAGTATTCGGCTTTACCTACGAACCGGCCGTCTTCGTCTACAACGCCCGCCTCGTGCCGTCCGGCGACGTACCGCGCACCCACATCGAACTCGCCGATCTTCTTAGGCGGCGGATCGATTTTTATCGTGGGCGGGTCGGAACGTTCGACATCCGGCTTTCGGGCATCGGCTACCTATTGGCGTTCAGTGATGCGCGGCAGACGACCGCGGTCTACGGTCGGCTTCTGGAAAGCATGAGCCGAGCGGAAACCGTGGTTCGTTGTTGCACCGCGGAGACCCTTCAGGACGTTGCAAACGGGACCCTGTATATTGGCTACAATATGATCGGGTCATACGCCTATGCGGCGGCCAGGGACAATTCCGACTTAAGGGTCGTTGTCCCGCGGGACTATGCGCTGATACTCAGTCGTGGCGCGCTCATTCCGAAGACGGCACCGAGTATGGCCCTTGCCAAACGATTTCTCGACTACCTTCTGTCAGCCCGGGGACAGAAAGTCGCGAGGGAAAGTTCCTTTTTCTTCGCCGAGAATGGGCAATTGCCTGACGGAGCGGACGGCCCGGAAACTCTTGGCGAGTCTGGTATCGCGCGCGCCATTCGCATCGGCCCTGCGTTACTTGCCGTACAGGACGAGGCGCTGCGCCGCCGCTTCATCGAAGATTGGAGCAAGTCGATGATCGGTGCCCAGGGCCAGCGACCGTGACCCCGCAGGATGCCGCTCCAAAATTTCAACAATCTCAGCGATATGTCGATGTGGCCGATCCGGCTGTCGTCGAGAAACTGAGCACGACCCATCGGGCCCAAGTCGGCTGAGCAAACCTCTACATTGCCGTGACAGGTTGGTGACAGGTCAGGATGATACTCGCCTTTTGTGCCTGGAGGAGGTACGATTTAGGCGAACTTGGAGGAGACCTCAATGAAAAATCGTCTTGCGACGATGACGGCCGTGCTTTCGCTGTCAGCCGCTTTCGCGACGCTTGCCCCCGCTGCCGAAATTCCCGCCGGGTATCCGGACAACTACAAGGATCTGGTGGCCGCCGCCACCGCGGAAGGACACCTCAGCATCTATTCGACGACCGATGCGGCGCTGGTCCAGCCCTTGCTCAAGGATTTCGAAGCAGCGTTCCCCGGGATTGCCGTAGAATATTCCGACCTCAATTCGACCGAACTCTACAATCGCGTCATTGCCGAAACCGCTTCGGGCCAAGGCACGGCGGATGTCGCCTGGTCTTCGGCTCCGGATCTGCAGATCAAACTTGCCGCAGACGGTTATGCGCAGGAGTACAAATCCGTCGAGGCGGCTCACGTTCCGGCCTGGGCGTCGTACAAGGGCATGATCTATGGTGCCACAGCCGACCCGGTGACTTTCGTCTACAACAAGCGTCTCGTGCCTGAAGGCGATGTTCCAGCAAGCCACGCCGATCTGCTCAAGCTGATGACCGGCAAGACCGCCGATTACGACGGCAAGATCGCGTCCTACGATCCGGAAAAGTCCGGGGTCGGCTTCTATTTCTACAACCAGGACGCCAAGACCTGGACCGATTCCTGGGCGCTCAACAAGGCTTTTGGCAAGGCCCATATCAAGCTCTACAGCTCCGCCGGCTCGATGATTGAGAAGGTCACGTCTGGCGAACATTCCATCGCCTACGGCATCTTCGGCTCGTATGGCCTCGCCAAACAGGCCAAGGACGAGAACCTTGGTGTGATAATCCCCAAGGATTATGTTTTAGTGACCACCCGCGCCACGGTCATTCCAGCGGAAGCCAAGGATCCCAATGCGGCGAAGTTGTTCGTCGACTATCTGCTGTCGGCGCGCGCGCAGAAGCTGATCGCCAACGACATCAAGCTCTATGCCGTTCGTGATGACGTTGAGGGGGCAACCACGCTGGCGTCCATAAAGGCCGCTGCCGGCGAAAATGTTCATCCGATCGCGCTCGACGACAAACTGCTCGAAGGCCTGGACGAGACGACACGGCTGGCGTTCCTCAACGAGTGGCAGAAAGCCATGAAGGGCGAGTAATCGCCTGATCGGGAGTGCCGCCACAATCGGCTCTTCCGCCTTTCTTGCTGTTAAGAACCATCGGAACGGCGCGCTTGCGCTCTTGCTAGCGGACGGCCCCCGGCTTTGTTCGAGGCGATCATGCCCTTCCGCGTCTTACGTGTCAGCACCAATCTCCTCGCCATCCTGGTGGTGTTGGCGCCGGTAACGCTGATCATCTACCAGAGTTTTCTGTCCGGCCCGTTCTTCCAGAAGACCGCGCATCTGTCGCTGAAGGCTTATAGCTTCATCCTTGCAGATGCGGATTTCTGGCTGGCGCTGACGACTTCGCTCAAGCTCGCGGTGGGGATGACATTGATCGCCGTTCCGGTGGGAATCCTGCTGGCGTTCATCATCGTGCGTACCGACGTGCCGGGCAAGCGCTGGCTGGAGCCGATCATCCTCATCCCGGTGTTCATGTCGGCGGTAGTGCTGGCCTTCGGCTATGTGATGACGTTGGGGCCAGTCGGCTTCGTCTCGCTGGCGGTCAAGTCGGTGATTGGCTACGTGCCTTGGAATGTCTATTCGGTGACATCGATCGCGATTATCGCCGGGCTCACCCATGTCCCGCATGTCTATCTCTATGCGTCGGCGGCGCTGCGCAATGTCGGCGCCGACCTGGAAGAGGCGGCACGCATCGTCGGCGCCGGCCCCTGGCGCGTCGCCGCCAGCGTGTCGCTGCCCATGGTGATGCCGGTGGTGCTTTATGCGGCGGTTCTAGTGTTCTTCCTTGGTTTCGAACTTTTCGGCCTGCCACTGGTGCTTGGCGATCCGGAAGGGGTGTTGGTTCTCGCCACCTATCTCTACAAGCTCACCAACAAGCTCGGGGTTCCTTCCTACCAGTTGATGGCCGTAGTGGTGGTGGCGATCATCATGATCGCGCTTCCGCTGGTGGTGCTGCAGCGCTACATGCTGCGCAATGCCAGCCGCTATGTGTCTGTCAAGGGCAAGGGCAGCCGGCACAACCCGATCCGGCTGGGCGCGCTTCGCTGGCCGGCCTTCGCGCTCGTAGTGGCATGGTTCGCGGCCACGGTGATCATACCGGTGGGCGGCGTCGCAATTCGCTCGCTGGTGACAAGCTGGGGCGTCGGGGTGAACATCTTCGAGGTGCTGACGTTAGATCACTATCGCGATCTCGCTGACTATCCGAATGTCGTCAGCGCCATTGTCAACACGGTCGGTGTTGCGGTCATCGGCGGTGCGGCTTCGATCGCGGCCTATACCGCCGTGGCACTCGCCGGTCACCGCTCGAACGCACCCCTGACCAAAGTCGTCGACTACGTGGCCATGATACCGCGGGCGATGCCGGGTATTGTGGCTGGCCTCGCCATGCTGTGGATCTTTCTGTTCTTCAAGCCGATCGCGCCCCTGCGTGCCACGATGATCTCGGTGTGGCTTGCCTATACCATTGTCTGGTTCGCCTATGGCATGCGACTGATTTCCGGAACGCTCCTGCAGATCGGCAAGGAACTCGAGGAAGCCGGCCGGTCAGTTGGCGCCAGCGAAGGCCGGGTCGCCAGGGACATCACGCTGCCGCTCATCCGTGGCGGGATGTTCTCGGCCTGGCTGCTGATCTTCCTGATCTTCGCGCGTGAATATTCGACCGGCGTTTATCTGCTCGGGCCGGGAACCGAAGTGATCGGCTCGCTCATGGTTTCCCTGTGGGGCACCGGCGCGATCGATCTGGTCTCCGCTCTCGCCGTCATCAACACCGTCATCATCGTGACCGGTCTCGCCGTAGCGATGCGCTTTGGAGTCCGCCTCAATGACTGACATCATCATAGACGGCCTGCGCCTCAGTTACGGCACCCTCGAGATCCTGAAAGGTGTGTCCTTCTCGGTCGAACCAGGCCAGATTGTCGCCTTGCTCGGCGCCTCCGGGTCCGGCAAGACGACGCTCTTGCGAGCGGTCGCCGGTCTGGAAACACCCAACCGCGGCAAGATACTGCTCGGTGACAGGCCGCTTTTCGACGCGGAGCAGAACATCAATCTGGCGCCGGAAACGCGCGGTCTCGGGCTGGTATTCCAGTCCTATGCGCTGTGGCCGCACCGGACGGTGTCGGAGAATGTGGGTTATCCGCTGAAGCTGCGCAAAGTGTCTCGGGCGGATCTTGCCAGCCGCGTCCAGAAGGCTTTGGACAGCATAGGCCTCGGCAAACTAGGTGAGCGCTATCCGCACCAGCTCTCCGGCGGGCAGCAACAGCGCGTCGCGTTGGCCCGCGCGCTGGTCTACGAGCCGAACGTGATCTTGCTCGACGAGCCGCTGTCCAATCTGGACGCCAAGCTGCGCGAGGAAGCGCGGATCTGGTTGCGTCGCCTCATCACCAATCTCGGCCTATCGGCACTGTGCGTCACCCATGACCAGGTCGAAGCGATGGCGCTCGCCGACCGCATCCTGCTGCTCAATGGCGGCCAGATCGAACAGGACGGAACGCCCAAACAAATCTACAACAGGCCGAAGAGTCTGTTTGCAGCAGAGTTTATGGGCGCCAGCAATCGCCTTGACGGCGTGGTCGCCGCCATTAAGGGCAACCGTGCGGAAATTGTCGCGAACGGCATCCATCTCGTGGGCAGTGCTCAGGAGGAGCTGACCGTCGGCACCAAAGTCACCGCACTCGTCCGGCTTGAGCGGGTGACGTGGTCCGGGAAGGACGGCCCGGGGCGTATTGCCATGACCTGCGTCGAGAGCCTTTTCCTCGGCGACCGGCACGAGGTGATTTTCGAAGGCAATGACCTGACGGTCCGGACTTATTCCCGCGATGCCCTTCCGTCCGGCCAGTACTACGTTGAATTCCCCGTCGAGGACCTGATGGTTTTCGCGGCGTAACGCGGGAGCCGAACGCTGGGCACGACCAAGTAATTTGATGCGGGCATTGAAGTTCGACCACCCGCTACCGCGAACGGCGACCACAAAAATTCCGCCGGGAAGAAGAAGCCGTTCGCGGCAACGAGCCGGTCGTAAATCTCGTTCAGCTCGTCGGTCGTGACGCTTTTGACCGAGCGCTTTGTCTGGCCCTTGCCGACCCAGCAAGCGTCATAGACGCGCTGGGTGACGCCCTTCAATGTTGGGCCACCAGGATCATTCTTATTGTTTTGAATAGTCGCCTTCGTGCGCGAGCACCTTGGCAAGCGATTCCTTCTCACGGGAAACTGCCATTACAATTCCTCTTGGGTTGTGTTGATGCGTGTTTTCCGGCTATGCCATTCGGCAGAGGCGGATCGAAGAATGTCGGCTATTTCGAAGTGGATTCGGGACGCACGTGCGAAATTGCCCGAGCATGTTTCTGTCGGCCGCCACACCTATGGCGTCACTTGGCGGAAGGTGCTTTTCCCAACTAGTGAATCTCCCCTAGACGTGGGGAGCTTCTGCTCAGTTGCTGGCCAAGTCCTCTTCATGTGTACTGGTCAACACCAGACAAAGAGTGCCACTTCATTCCCGATTTATAGCCGCCTCCTGAAGCAGCCTGAGCCGATACCCAACGCCGGAAAGCCTGGAGGCATTACGATTGGCAACGATGTTTGGATTGGCCACGGCGCCATCATATTGCCAGGCGTGACCGTTGGCGACGGCGCCGTTGTGGGTGCCGGCTCCGTGGTCACCAGGTCTGTCGAGCCGTATTCAATAGTCGCCGGCAATCGTGCACGAGTCATCCGCAGTCGGTTCCCTACTGATGTCATTGCACAGTTGCTGGAAATAAAGTGGTGGCTATGGGAAGAAGATAAGATCAAGAGCGAGGCAGCTATTCTCACCGGTCCGATCGAGACTTTCATTGCTAAGCACGCGACCAGAACCAAGTCGGTGTCGAGCCGGAAGGTCTAGCGATCTGGGCCATCGGCGCGATGCGATGTCGTCACGCCTGAACCTTCCTGGGAACAAGGGATTGGTGTAGAAACGATCGATGAGAAATTTTACGCTGAAATTGCTCTACCAGTATGATGCCTATTTCGCGGGGCTGGCTGCAGCGGCGACCGGCCTATCTGCCTACAGATTGGGTGCCGGATACTGGCTCTCAGGCATTGCCGCGCTGGCTATTTTCCTGTTCGTCGCCATAGCGGTTGACCAATATTTTCTCTGGTCATTCGATAATTGCCGCGACCGGCAAAACAGCAGGACCAGATAATCATCAGGCCCAAGCCCCTACAACAAATGGGTTGTGGAGCAAAATTAGGTATTGCTGGGCGGCCGAAAGGACTTGGTCGGGTACATCGCCTACGGCGACAAGGAATTATACCACCGCGGCGTAGGCGCGAAGATGATTGCAGGATGGGGCGCTCGGACCAGGCTGAGGGCATCCGCATCGTCACTGTAAACTTCCGAAATCACCAGCGATCCGATTGAATGTCTTCATCATCGCCCCTGGCGATCGCATGACTTTTGGAAGCTCCTCTGGCCCGAAAACAACCAGCGCCACCACAAAGATGACCACCAGGTGGGTGAGGCCGCGCGATTGCCGTTCATATTTCGGGCCATGTGGACCGCCCGTCAACCCCTGCAAAACCTTGTGGTGAAGCCGGAGCTTGACGGCGAAAGTGCGGAAACCGGCTTCCATTTAGTCAGCATCTGGCGAAGGCCGCAGGGTCGAGCAGTTGCTTCGCGTAAAAACGCAAGCAGATCAAGATGACCGAACCGATCCGCTGTGTCATCGACACCGTGAACGATCCGCACGAAATCAGCCTCGATTAGAATATCACGCGCGAGGTAACCAGCTTCAGGTGTTGTTCGTTCATCCGACGATTTGAGCAGTGGACGGGGTGGTTGTGCAAGCCTGCCGCCTACATCGATTGTGCGTGTCGTCGCGGCAGCTATGACGGGAAATCGTTCAAATCCGCTGCTTTAGATTGGCGATTTCGTCAAAGACTGTGTGTTACGCCACTCACCTGCCGCTAAAGATGAAGAAACCGCGCGATGGCAGTCAGGCAAAGGGCATAAAAGGGGCTTGATCTCATGAACAGAGTTGTTCTCATGGCGGTAGCACTTGCTGCGATGCTGTTCGGCACGTCTGTCGAAGGCAAGGCCGCGGGCCTGGTCGCCACCATTGATGTATCTTCGCAGACCATGACTGTCAGCCGCTATGGTCAAGTGCTTTACCGATGGAGCGTATCCACCGCCCGCAAGGGTTACATCACCCCGCGCGGCGCCTATCGGCCGCAACGGACAGCGCGGATGTGGTATTCGCGCAAATACGACATGTCGCCTATGCCTTATTCGGTATTCTTCCGTGGCGGCTATGCCATTCATGGCACCGGCGCGGTGAGATACCTTGGACGCCCGGCGTCGCATGGCTGTGTCCGCTTGCACACCGCCAATGCCGCGACCTTCTATTCAATGGTGCGGGAAGTTGGCTTCGGCAACACGCGGATCGTCGTCACCGACTGAGGCTCGGCGCCGACGAAAAGACACCCACGGCAAGCGGCCGTGCCCGCCTTTGGCTGGCTCTCGCCCGGCGAGATGGTCAACGACTTCACGGAGATCACGCCGGGGCCGTTGATGATGCGTGCTGCAGTTCGTCGGCCATATTGCGGCTTTCCGCGCACCAGGCGCGCTCAATCCGCTCGACGGCTTACCCGCAGTCGGGGCACGAATGGGTTGGGTCAGGCGTCCGGACTAAGCCGACGGCGTTGGAATCCACCGGTTGCGGTGGGCCAAGATCAGCTAGTAGTCATCCGTTTTCGAACAATTGCCCGTGCGAAAAGTTCCCGAACTGCATGACAGCGAACCGGCCGCGTTGACCCGGATAAAGCGTGTGGCTCAAGGGCAGGTCGTTCCAGCCAATTGACACGGGCTTCAGGGGCAGAAATGCCAGTACGATCGCTCCAGCAATCGCTCTCGACAATCTCCCGTGGGCTGTCATCGTCAGCCTGTCGGCGCGACTTGATCCCTTCCGGTCAGTTCATGTACTCGACCATGCGGTCGTGGAAGCACTCGCACTTGTTGAGGGTGTCTTCGTCCTTGTAGTTCGTCTTGAGATAACCATAGGCCATGCCGCAGGCGACCTTGGCTTCCGACGCCCAGATGAAGGCGGGGCGGGACGAATTGATCCATTCCGAGCTGTTGGCGACGGCCACCGACTCGTCCATCAGCTTCACCACCTCGGTCTTGAGATCGACGATGTTGTCGTTCAACACCAAATCCGACGTGCCGACGGTCCGGCAATAGTCGGCCACCGGCCCTTCGATAATGTCGGCGGCCTGAAGTCCTGTCGCGCATATCGACAGCAGCCCGGCTCCGAAAGCCACTCGCAAAACTCTGTTCATGCTCCTCACCCCGTCCCTTTCGCCCCTTAGACCACGTCCGTCTTGGTGCCGTGGCTGTCATCGTAGAGTATTTTGACCGCATCGGCGGCGCTGTGGAATGTGTAGTTCTCCAGCACGGCGACCGTATGATAGTTGTCGCCGCCGCCGTCGGTATCGACCTTGACCTCGGCATTGGCCGAGGACTGCGCGATCTCCACGAAGCCGCCGCCTACGAGATCGGTGACGCCAGCCAAGCCTTTGAGCAACGAGGAAAGATCAAGCTGGTCGCCATCGTGGAAGTCTGCGATCAGGTCGGCTACCTCGAGCGAGCCGATGGTGAAGGTCCTTGTGCCATCGGAGGCAACGGACGTTTCCACGGGCGCAACAAGTGAGGTGTTGAGTTCGACCTCGATATAGTTGCCGGTCGTGCCGTCGGCCATCTGGAAGGTGCCGTTGCTTGCCACGGCCTGCCCATCGATTTCGCCGACAGCGGAGGTCGTTGTCGTGCTGATCGAAATAATACCGTTATCAGCAAGGTGTGACAATTCCCCAGAGTCACTGATGCCGTTGGCGTTGGCGTCCTTCCAGATCAGCAGGCTGCTGAAGGCATCGTCGTATTGATCGATGACGCCGTCATGATTGCTGTCGAGCGATGCAAGTGCCGCCGCGCCGCTAGCGAAATGGCCGCCGCCGAAACTCGGCGTAAACAGCTCGGTGCCATCATCGATCTTGCCGTTATGGTTGAGGTCGATCGCCAGCATGCCGTCGTTCGAGGTGTTCCAGGCAATTTGGTCTTTGGTTCCGTCACCATTGATGTCAAACTGGACGCCACGGCTGACGTCGGAGAAGGCGAAGCCATCATGGTTCAGATCCAGGATAATCGGATCGACCGATCCGCCGATCAGGGTGTTCAGGTTCGCTACCGTGACGTTCTGGAGATCGACCAGTGCTCCTACGCCGGCATTGGTGGTTGTCTGGGTATAGACGAACGTATGATTTACGCCCGAGATGGTTGCCGTGAATGCGAGCGTCGCCCCGGCGTTTCCGATGTCTGTGCCCATGAGATATTGGACAGCCGCCGCGAGAGCTGCGGTTGAGGTGATAGCCAACGGCGAGCCGCCGGCATCTGTTCCGAAGAAACTGGCGATGCCGTTGGTGACCGAATGAGATTCCACTGTATCTCCGCCGATCGTCAATACGGAGTCTCCTGCTCCGTCGACAAGGCCGGCGGTGGCGGCCACCAGAGTCCCTGGCAGGGCCAACTTGTCGGTCCCGGCGACGAAGTCAGTGATGATGTCATAGCCGGTGATCGTCCCGGCATTGCCGGTTCCGCCTATAACGGGTGTCGAATCCCCAGTCCCGATCAGGAAGGTGTCGGCGCCGGCGCCGCCCGTCAGGAAATCGTTGCCGCCCCGTCCGATAATGATGTCGTTTCCACCGCCACCGGACAGATGATCGACACCGGACGTACCATAGATCTGGTCGGCCAATGTGGCATCGCCATTCACCGTGATGCCGGGATCGCCCGGATCATGCGAGAAGAAGGAGAAGCTGACCGAGCGCGCCTGGTAATTGCCACCACTATTGTCGAAGTAAGACAGCGTCCATGAGTCGCCGGCTGTAGGTGGGTGTGCGATCAAATAGCTGGCAAGCGTCGTGGAGGTGGCGTTGCCGCTGCCGTCCAGAAGGAAGATATGGTCGTAGTCGACAGTTGCCTTCATCAGGCCGGTGGCCGGATCGTAGAACCAGCTCTGTTCGAATGTTCCGGCGGTCAGATCGTCTTCGACAACTGCGAAATGGTTGGTGCCTATGACTATCTCGACCTGGACTTCCTGTTCGCGATGCGATCCCGCACTGCTGTCTCCGAACACGCCGGGATTTCGCTCCGCTACAGGTATCGGCGTTACGAAGGGCGACTCTTGAAAGTCGGTATAGACTACTAGAGTCGCGCTATGAGGATCGGCGATTATAGCATTTACCGTGGCTTGTGACAGGGCCAGGGTCGTGACCTGATCATTTCCCGAGGTAAGAGGGCTGCTGCCATTGCCCACCTGAGCAGTGTCGCTGGGCAGACTGGTCGGGGGCACTTCGTGGATGCCGACAGTCTGGACAGTCGTGGCGGTGCCATCGAAGACATTCAGCGTAAGGTTGGTGTTGACAGTATCGGTTACCGTGGCGGTTGGTGTGTAGACCAGGTTACCCAGCAGGTTGATGCCACCGGACGGATTGTAGAGCACGGTGCCGGTTGTCAAGGCGACATAGGTCACGCCGTTGTAGTAGAACACCCCAGTCGGGATCGTCCCTGTTGCGGTGACGATCAGGTTGTCGCCATCCGCATCCGTCGGGATCGAGACCAGCAGCGGATATCCATTGGGATAAGTCGGCGTGCCAAGGGTCAGCTGCCCCGGGTCGCTCGACATCCAGTTCTGGGTGCTGGCAACAACCGGTGCATCGTTGACGTCCGTCAGGTTGATGGTCAATGTCGTCGTCGAGAAGTCGCCGTCGCCGTCCTTGATTGTGTAGACGAACACGTCCGTGGTGTTCGCGTTAATGCTGTGAGCCGTCGACTGGTAGGTGTAGGAGCCGTCGACGTTGAGGTGAAGCGTGCCGTGCAGGCCCACAATGTCGGTGTTGACGCCACCCGATACTGCTGTCGTGGTGTTGCCGCCCGCCGCCCGTACGCCATCGATCGTGGCCCCGTCGGCGCCGGCGACGTCATTGACGAGCACGCCTGCCGCCGCCAATACGGTGAGCAAAGCGCCCTCGTTGACATTGCCGGTATCGGCATGCGCCGTCGGCACGTCGTCGATGATGTTGATGACCAGGTTGCCGGCCGGTGCGCTGTCGCCGTCAGTGTCGGTGACGACGACTGCGAAGCT
>NZ_JAMYMP010000059.1:0-16852 GCF_040318615.1 Mesorhizobium sp. M1078 | reverse complement strand
CTGGTCGATTTACCTTCTGTCTTGGTCATGGTGGCGTTCCTTCCAGGGAATCGGTGACGTTGAACATCACCAGCCTGCCATGACCGCCCTCTCTCAGCGAATTTGCAGAACTCTCAGCACATTACCATTTCCCGTTCCACCACCGGCAGGCGAACCGCCGAAGGCCTGGAGGACGAGGCAGAGGCGACGGCCACGCGCTTGCGGTGGACACAAGGATCTGGCAGTCATCCGGGCGTAGCTAAAAAGATGATATACATTAAAGGCCCGCAGCCGGTGTCTCAACTGCCAGGCGGGCAGATCGATAGGGTCCATATGGCGACGTACGGATTGAGCACCACTCCTCGAACTCGGGGATTGGAGATGTCGCCCCATCACGCCTGAGAGAGTCCGCGAGACAGAATCGCCTTAACGCGCTAGGTCGACGCGCGACGCGACGATGGTGTGGTAGCCTTCCACCGGTCCGGCCGGCCGGCGGCGCTGCCTTCTGCCCAGTTCTTGGCCCGGGCCCGCCAGGATCACGACGGCCCGACATCACATCGCCGGCTCATGAACCCGCCATAGCCGAACGGCATCCACCGTCTCGTTGGAGCCGTTGATATGCGGCCACGCCGCGGGTTTTTGTGTGGGTTTCCGGTCCGCGCGGCCGGCGCGGCGAAGCATGCGCTCCATGGACGGATGGGTGACGGTGACAATTGGGCCGGCACAGCGGGACGGGCCGAACTCGATCATAGCTGTGAAGAGCTCGTAAACCAACAGAACGCTACCCGCTCGCTTCGGGGGTGGATGACGTAACATCAAGCGCACGGCGGTGCTTTCCCAGACGCTCGGTTCCTTGGGCGCCGTCTTTCCTTCCAACAGCACAAACAGTATCGCAAGACATGGTCGCCCCGCCCGACATTCGTCCGCACATCCGTGGGGCCTCCCCTTGAAAACGCGGTATCGTAGAGGGTGCATGTAATTCGTTGCCAAGTCAGTACCAACCAGCCGCAATAAGTGCATCATGATGCGTCTAGAGGAAGGGATGACCTTGCATTGGAGGCGAATGGCCAGCCGAAAACAGCCTTTGCTCATGCTCAATAGAACCAAAGACGAATTCAGCTTCTCAGAGAAT
This sequence comes from Mesorhizobium sp. M1078, assembly GCF_040318615.1. Taxonomy (NCBI): domain Bacteria; kingdom Pseudomonadati; phylum Pseudomonadota; class Alphaproteobacteria; order Hyphomicrobiales; family Phyllobacteriaceae; genus Mesorhizobium; species Mesorhizobium sp. M1078. The sequence goes on along the minus strand of NZ_JAMYMP010000059.1, from coordinate 15,741 downwards.
TGAAGATCGTGATGAGGCCAGCAGGGCTACGGCCTGATCCTTGGTGTGCACGCCGAGCTTCTTCTTCACATTGTCGAGGTGGAAATCGACGGTACGCGGCTTGATGCCCAAGATGCAGCCGACAGCCCAAGAGGACTTGCCGCGCGCGGCCCATTGAAGGCATTCATATTCACGAGGTGTCAACGGAACGCCGTCCACTGTTCGATTGCCGGACAGCTTTCGACGAGCATAAATGTGAAAACATGTCGCCACGAGTTGGAGCGCCTGTTCGTATCGCCCAGCAACGCGCAGGGAGGCGGAATTGGGCTTGTCAGCGGCAAAGGTGATAGCTGCAACACAGCCTCTGCGATCGATAATCGGGATTGTCAAACCGCACCGGATGCTGAACTGGGCCGCCTCATCGAATAGCTTCTCTTGAGCCGGCAACATCTCAATGCAACGCAAATCCGACCCCGGCCATTGAAATGGGGAGCCGCCACACCGCGCACGTATAATGACGGGATCGACTTTCTGATACTGGTTTTGCAGATAGTGCGCGGTCCAGGGAGGTGGATAATTTGAAATCAGCTTGGGCTCGCCACAAGACTGCAACGGCAAAGACAGATAGGCAAAGGTGAGTAGATCAAGTGCTGCGGCCGCCCCAGCCATGGCATCCCGGAAATCTGTTTCATCGACACTCTCCGACAACTTTTCCAGAAATGTCTCGAAGAGAGGCGGCATGTTCTTCGTCATTGTCCTAGCTCAATCGCTTTGTCCGTCTGCTGCGCGCCATTCTGACCTGGAGACTCCGCCATAAGCCGGGCCCGCATAACTGCGGCCGGTCTTAGCAAGCAGAGCTGACGGCCTTAGAATGCCACAAGGCGCTGCGTGATCTTCGCATAGTCGTCACCAACCGCAGCTGCGCTGGACTGTTCGAACGGCCATCACGGAGAAGCTACAGCATCTTCCCAACGCAATAACGCAATCGGAGAGATCTTCTTGCGAAATGAAATCCTCGCCACCCCTGCATGGTACAATCGTGATCGTCCTGCGCCACCATCATCGGGGCGTTGTCAAAAGCCCTCAATCAAATGGTCGCCCGGTGAACTTGGGTCGACAGAGAAGAGGACAACGGAGTAGGCGCATGTCGCCGCTTTGAGGCCAAAGATCCGGGCGTATTGTTGCAACGCTTTCTGATTTGTTGCTGGGCAGATCGACTCCGAACATTTGCCATGGATAGAGGGGGCGCTGTTCTCCGCTAAATTCAAACACCAATTATCATCTTAAGCCGGGCCCAACCCAAGGCGGCACTATCGCTCGACACTGCTGCGGAGACATTCGATTGAAGGCTCTGAAGCACTTTGCGAAATGCGAAGCAGACGTAAACCCGCAGGCCATGGCAACGTCAATGATGGGCATTCGTGTGCCTTCGATCAGGCGCTTCGCATGGTCTGTGCGAATGCGGAGATAGTGACGCACTGGCGGAACTCCGATATGGGAAGCGAACAAGCGCTCCAGCTGGCGCCGCGATACTCCGGCCCGTTGCGCGACCTCCTCCATTGTCAGCGGGAACTCTACATTTTCCTCCATGATTCGCATTGACATCAGGAGCTTGTCGCTGACACCCGCAAAGGCTAGACCCGACGGCCCGGTCTGGCGGTTTGATCCTGAGCGCTGACCTTGGACAGTCGAGTGGCGGCAGACCTCCTGTGCAATATACCCGCCGGCATGGCTGCCGATCAGATCGACGGCCAGGTCAAAAGCTGCCAGTTCTCCTGCGCAGGTTGAAAACTGGCCGTCCTTGACAAACAGGGAATCGCTTATGCGGGGTTGGTTGAATACTTCGGCAAAAGCAGCGAGCCGCGACCAGTGTATCGTGCAGCGTGTACCTGCCAGAAGCCCCGTACGAGCGAGCAGCCATGTCGCTGTCCCCACCGCAGATATCGGCACCGCGCGACGCGCCATCGTTCGCAGAAATCCGTTGAGCTCAGGCGTCAGTTGCTGTTCTACCGGTTCGCCCGTTACGATAGCGAGCTGGTTCGGTCTTCGATCGTCGGAGCCGAAAACCAGTTCGTCTATCGTGACATCAACAGCAACCGAAAGGCCGTTGGCGCCCTCGATCGGCCGAGCGTCAAGCCCCGCGATGCGCCACCGGAACAGCGGCAGGCTCGACACCGTGTTTGCGATGCGAAAGGGTTCAATATAGGCGTGAAGCGCCAGGTGCGAGAACCCGGGTAAGACCAGAACCACCAGGTCAAACGGTCGATCGGCCGCCGCCGGTTTTTTCGGCGTGGCCAACGACGTGATTGCTCTAACGTTGGCGGGTGCGTTCACTAGGATCCGTACGTGGCTACTGGCTGACCGAACATGCCGGGTTCCGGTTTGATGCCGAGGCCGGGCAGTTGCGGTACGGCGATGTGACCGTTTTCGATGACAATCGGATTCTTCGCGTCGAAATGTCCTTCGATATATTCCTGCGCGATCCAGGCGCCCTCAAAACGGCGCGGCTCCACAGTGGAACCTAAGTGCACGCAAGCCGCCGCGATTATGTCGCCACCCCATGCGTCATCACAGCTGTGCGGTAGCGAGCGGATGGCGCAAACGTCGCGGATTGTCGCCATTTTGGTGAGGCCGCCGAGACGCGTGACCTTGAAGCCGAAGCCATCCGCTATGCCGAGGGAGATCGCCCTGAGTACTGCGTTCTGATCTTCGGTGCTCTCGTCCAAATATACCGGATGCGTCACCCTGCCCTTCAGGGTGGCGATCTCATCCATAGTATTGCAGGGTTGCTCGAAAACGAAGGGGATCGCGTGGCAAAGCCGGTCAAGATGAATGGCGGCAGCGACAGTGAGCCCCCTGTTGCCATCCACTGCGAGACGCGCTTTGTAGCCTACCGTTTCCCAAACCATGTGAATCGAGGCCACATCCTGTTCGAGATTCCGCCCCGAGATTTTGACCTGCAGGCGTTGATAACCTGACTTCACCTTGTCGGCGGCTATCCTGGCCGTTTCGTCAGGCGGGCCAACAATGAGCGAATAGTAGGCCGGAACACGGTCGACGAGCGCGCCTCCCAGCAGTGTCGAGATCGGCACTCCAAGCCGCTGGCCGAGAACGTCAAGGAAGGCTATGTCGAACGCTGCCTTGGCATAGCCATGCCCGTTCAAGCGCTCGTCCATGCATTTGGTGAGGAGCCTGATCGAGGCAATCTCGGCACCCATAAGACCTGGGGCGATCTCGGCAATCGCCGCGCGTGCGCCGAGCGCGTGATGCGGCTGATAAACCGGCCCGACCGGGCAGGTTTCGCCCCAGCCAGTCAGTCCGTCATCGGTGCCAATCTCGACTATAGTGCTGTCAAGCGCGTCTACGTCGTCGCTGGCCATTCGGTAGGTGCCACCTTTAACGGGTAGCTGAACCTTATAGACGTTGATCTGGTCAATGCGCATGACGATGCTCAGTATTCCTCGTTGAGCGCGTCGACAGCGGGGATTTCCCGCGAGCGCCGATCGATATACGCGCGCAATTCCTCGTCCTTCGCGATGTCGAGCTTTGGTTCTTCATATTCGGCCAGAAGGCGGCGCGCATGCTCCAGGGCACGCTGCTTGATGTCCTTTGAGCCATCAGCGTACCACTGCTCAACCGAGTTATTGTCGAAGAGTTTCGGAATAAAGAAAGCCTTCTCGAAGTTCGCCTGTGTATGCGGATGGCCAAAGTAATGGCCGCCTGGCCCGACGTCGCGGATCGCAGCCAGGGCTTCATCGAAATCGTCCCACTGGATGCCTTGTGTCATGCGATAGCCCATCGCGCAGACTTCGGCGTCGACAACGAATTTCGCGATCGAGCAGTGCATGCCGGCTTCATTCCAGCCAGCAGAATGCCAAATGTAGTTTGCACCTGACAGCAGCACGGCCATCATGGTCATCGCACTTTCATAGCCAGCTTGCGCATCGAAGATCTTGGCGCCGCCAAGCAAGTTCGAAGTGCGCCATGGCACGTTATAGCGACGAGCCATCTGGCCGATCATGAAATTCATGAGCGAAATCTCTGGCGTTCCCGCCATCGGCGCTCCCGATTGCATCGACACGGTCGATAGGTAATGCCCATAAATCGCAGGGCAGCCCTCGCGCACCACCTGCGTGTAGGCAAGTGCGGAAAGCGCTTCCGCATTGAGCTGCGCCACTGCCGCCGCGGTGGAGGCTGGCGTGTTCGCGCCGCCGAGAACGAAGGGCGAGCACAAGACGGGCTGATTGCGCCGGCAGAAAGCTCGCATGCCGCCCAGCATGACCTGGTCCCACACCAGCGGCGAGTTGCCATTGCAGTTTCCGGTGGTGACTGCATGGTTCTCAAGGAAGCCTTCACCGAAAAGGATTTCGCACATGTCGAGCACGTCCTCGGCATTCTTGGGCGAGGTGGTCATGCCCATGAAAATCTTGTCGGAATGCTTTATTGACGAATAGGTGATGTGCAGGTGTCGGTGCGCGACGACAATGTCCATCGGTTCGACGATGTGGTGAGCCGACGAATGTAGCGCCGGCATCATATGGGCAAGCTTGTGGAAGGTCCCAAGGTCCGCGATCGTCGGGCCACGCCTCACATCATCGAGATCGCGCATGTACGGCGCGCCTGTCATGGGCACGAAGATTGATTTGTTGCCTCCGAGTTCGACATTCTTCGCCGGATCGCGCGCGAAATATTCGACGTTGGGGGGAATGGTCTTGATGAGCTCCATGACCAGGCCGCGGTCGAGATGAACCCGGTCATCGGCGCGCACGTCCGCTCCGACTCTCTTCCAGTCCTCAATCGCGATCGGATCGCGAAACACCACGCCTACTTCTTCCAGGATAGAGAGAGAAGCCTCGTGAATGCGTTCGACCTGCTCGGCATCCATCGGCTCTACCACCGGCAGGCCGCGCTTGAGCGTCGGCAACATGTCGACCTTTGGTGCGGTGCGGATCGTCCGCCTCGCTTCCCGCCCGCCTCTACGAGAGAGCTGTAGTTGAGCAGTCATGCCGGCCTCCAGACAAATATGTCGCGACCGAAACCGGACCGCACTCAACCATTGCCGGAGCTTTGAGCCTTGACCTACTGCAAAAGTCTCATCCGAGTGTTGACTAAAGGGCAGGCTGGGCCGCCGGCTCACTCACCTGGACTCGAGAGATGGTCGGGTCGAGCAGCGGCGGAGCTTTCCACGTCGCAGCTCAGCCTTACGGATAACGCGGAAACTTGGACGTAATCGGCCATGACCGTAGGCATCCCGACAGGCAGAGATGATGATGCATTGCCGCAAAGCGAGCGACCTAAAGTCAATCGGGAGGCGACTTTTTTGCGTCGGCTGGCTCCCGCGGTTCCGTGGTAGCACGTTTCTTGCTTGGTGCCGGGCAAGAACAGAACAGCCCATTCCCGGATCAGACGAGGTGAACAAAAACGACAACCTCGGACTCATCTAGGCATCAGATGGGTAGCGACAGGAGGATTTGAATGCCAAGGCCAAATCTCGTCAATAATGTACTCAGCGCGAGCACGTCGCGCAGAACCTTGCTGAAGGCAGGCGGCGCCGCCGCGCTTGTCATGAGCGGCCTGACGACGGGCGCCAGGGCCGACGCGTCCCGGCCGCTGGTCTATGCCTTCGCGGCATGGTCCGACGCGCTGGCAATCACCTATGTCGGCGCGAAGCTCATCGAGGACAATTTCGGCTACAAGGTCCAGCCGCTGCAGGCGGAGCCAGGCGTGATCTATGCCTCGCTTCAAACCGGGAAGGCCGACCTCTATTCGAACTCCTATATGCAGGGGATGGGCCCGCTGAAAGGCGCCTATCACGGCGGCCAGGCGGACTATGTAAAGAAAGTCGCCGGTTCCATCAAAGTCGTCGGCGTTTCGGAAGGCCCGATGACGCAGGGCCTTGCCGTTCCGGACTATGTAGACATCAAGAGCATCGCCGAGCTCAACGACCACGCCGACAAGTTCCCAGGCGGCATCATCGGCATCGACGCCGGCTCCGGCCTCATGCAGTCCGCAGATGCAACGGTGAAGGCTTACGGTCTCAAGCTCAATCTGGTCCCGGGCAGCGAAGCTGCCATGGAAGCGGCCTTCCAGCGGGCTTACTCGAAGAACGAACCAATCGTGGTCACCACTTGGGAGCCGCTCCCGATGTGGAGAAAATTCAAAATGAGGTATCTCGAAGATCCCAAGAAGACGATGATGTCAGAGCCCTTCTACTGTTTCCACGTTACGTCGAAGGACTTTGAATCCAACTTCCCCAAGGCCCAGGCATTTTTGACAAGGTTCCACATCCCGAATGACGAAGAAGCCAAGATCATGGGCTGGATCGACGGCGGGATAAAGCCTGAAGACGCCGTCTCAAAGTGGATCGGCGAAGTGAAAGGCAAGGGCATTATCGAGCCGTGGCTCGCCTGATCCCGAAGCACGCATCCTCCCAAGAGTGCGGGGTCCGCGCCGACCCTGCATCACCACCTGTATTATGCGCGGGAGCCTCGAATGAGCACGCGAAAGCCGGCCGTCGAGATCAAGGATCTCTACAAGATTTATGGCGGCAACCCCGAAGTGAAACTGGACAGACTGCGTTCGGGCGCCTGCGGCCCCGACGAGGGCGGCGGTTTCGTCGCGCTCAACAACATCAACATAACCATTGAAACCGGGAAAATCTTCGTCGTAATGGGTCTCTCAGGCAGCGGGAAATCGACCCTTCTTCGCTGCATCAACCGCCTTGTCGACCCCACTGCCGGCCAGATAGTGGTCAATAGGCAGGACATTACGAAAGCCGGCAAAAAGGAACTCCGCCAGATCCGCTCCAGCATGATCGGAATGGTGTTTCAACATTTTGCGCTCCTGCCGCACATGTCGGTCATCGATAATGTTGCGTTTGGGCTCCGTGTCGCCGGGGTCGGACGCAAGGAGCGACGCGAGCGCGCAGGCAAGGCACTCGAACTCGTAGGGCTCAGCGGATGGGGCGACCGCAAGCCGTCCAACCTTAGCGGCGGCATGCGCCAGCGCGTTGGCCTGGCGCGTGCCCTGGTGATGGACACGCCGGTGCTGCTGATGGATGAGCCGTTCAGCGCGCTCGACCCGCTCATTCGCGAGGAGATGCAACAGGAGTTGCTTCGGCTTCAGAGCACTCTGAACAAGACGATTGTCTTTGTGACACACGACCCAAACGAAGCGGCAACGATCGGTGACCGCATCGCTATTCTCCTCAACGGAGAGGTCGTCCAGGAAGGCCAGCCGATCGATATCGTGCTCTCCCCCGCCAGCGACTACGTCAGGGACTTCGTGCGGGGCATCGATGTCTTCAAGGTGCTGTCGGCTGGCCAAGTTATGGACGCCGTCTGCCCGCCGGTGGAACTGGCGAACAGGCCGATCTCGGAATGGACGAAACATCTGTCGTAAGACTTCGTAAAGCTCGCGCCCGACGATCTGGTCGCCCCCTATCTCGATGAGCTGGCGAAAGAGCAGCGCGCTTTTATCGTGGTTCAGAACGACGGAACGCCCGTCGGGACGGTTACCCCTAAGTCCGTTCTCAGAGCGCTCGCGGCCCATTCCTCGTTAGCCGGCGCGACGCCGAAGATCGAGAAACCGAAAGCTGCCGACACGACGAGGGCAAACGCCGTGGCAGAACGCGCGGCACAATAGCGATTCAAGCGACTCTAGCTGAGGATCATGAGGATGGATTTTTCGGAGTTTGCAGGCACGGTTGCCGCGTCAATCGACGAGTTCACGTCCTACCTCTCAATGCATTTCGGATTTGTCTTCGATTTCATCTCGACCGTGATCCTGGGCATACAGCAGCCCTTGGCCACGGTCCTGACGAGCGCGCCGCCCTGGCTGAGCATCACGACCGTTATGGCCGCTGGTGTCCTGCTCGCGCGGCTCTCGCTGGCTATCCTCAGTGGATGTGGGCTGGCCTTCATCCTCGTCATGAAACTCTGGGCGCCGGCGATGGTGACACTGTCCCTGGTGCTTACGGCAGCCGTTGTCGCCCTGGCCATCGGGATACCAATCGGCATTCTCATTGCTGAATCGAAGCGCTTGAACGCGGTGGCTGAGCCAATACTCGACTTCATGCAGACGATGCCTCCGTTCGTGCTGCTCGTTCCAGCCGTGTTCTTCTTCGGCGTTGGAACGGTTCCGGGCATCGTTGCGACGATCTTCTTCGCCATGCCGCTGCCGATCAGGCTCACGGCCCATGGTCTCAAGATGGTTGAGCCGGAAATGGTCGAGGCGGGGGAGGCCTTTGGCGCAAGTCGCCTGGCCGTGCTGTTCCTGATCAAATTGCCGCTGGCGTTCCGCTCGATTATGGCAGGCGTCAACCAATGCGTGATGATGTCGCTATCGATGGTCATCATCGCCTCCATGATCGGCGCTGGCGGCCTGGGCGACGAAATCATTCGGTCGATCTCTCGTCTCCAGGTTGGGAGGGGCGTCGAAGCTGGCCTTGCGGTCGTTGTTTTGGCAATCCTGATCGATCGCATCACCAGGCGGATTAGCGAGAAAGTTGATCCGAGGGCCTGACAAACATGAAGTTCGGTCAATGGCGGGCTTCTCCTCGTCACGCAATCGGCAGTGGCAACTTCTTGGTGCGTCCCCCATCGATGACGTAGACCTGCCCGGTCACGAAGGAGCTTTCTTCCGAGGCAAGCCAAACGGCAAGGTTTCCGACATCAGTCGGCTCACCAAGACGTCCAACCGGATGCATTGCGAGCAGTTCCCTGCGGACACGCGAGCCGTCAGCCATGCTGTCGATGTAGATCTCACTGAGGTCAGAATTGATCCAGCCCGGCGCAATGGCATTGCACCGGATACCCTCGTGCCCATGGTCCACGGCGACGGCTGCTGTAAAGCCGTGAATGCCAGCTTTCGAAGCGGAATATGCAGGATGACCCGGATTAGACGCCAAGCCTTCAATCGAGCCGATGTTAACAATGCTTGCAATGCCTCGCTTGCGAAGATGCGGCATTGCCGCCTTCGTTAACAAAAATGGGGCCTTGAGGTTGATCTTCATCAACTGGTCCCAGTCCGTCTCGGTCATCTCCTCGACGGTCTTCTCGAACATGATCCCGGCGTTGTTGACGAGGATGTCAAGGCCGCCAAATCGCTCGACGACGGCCTGAACGGCCGAAACGATGTGCTCGGAGTTCGCAAGGTCCGCCTTCACGTAAAAGGTGCGATCGTTGAGGATCTCGTCGGGTGGCGGGTTCCTCTGCACAACGGCAACCTTGGCCCCTTCCTCCACGAAACGTCGCGTGATGCCGGCGCCGATGCCACGGCCGCCGCCAGTGATGATGGCAATTCTTCCTGCAAGTCTGTCAGCCATAGGGTGTCCTCAATAGACCGGCTTGGCGCCGTTCACTTCAACGGCCGTGCCGGCGATGTAGCGGGCGGCATCGGAGCTCAAGAAATACACCGCATCGGCGATGTCTTCCGGCTCAGCAATGCGCCCGAGCGGAACCGTCTTGTTGAGCTCCGCTATGGCAGTGTCGGGATTGAAGCCGCGCTTGGCGAAGCCCGTGCGCAGCATCGGCGTGTTGACCTCATTTGGACACACCGCGTTGACTCGTATCCGGTCACCGGCATGATCGCGGCCAAGGCACTTCGAGAACGCTGCCACTGCCGCCTTGCTGGTGCAGTAGGCGGGATGCCCGGGTCCGGGATAAAGTCCCCAGCACGATGCGATGTTCACGATCGCCCCGCCGCCGTGGCCCTTCATATGGCCGATCGCCCTTCGGCATGTGTAGAATATCGATGTGAGGTTGATGTCGAACGTCCGCTCCCAATCCTCATCGGTCGTCTCGAGGATATTGCCCCTCGTGATGATCCCCGCATTGTTGACGAGCACGTCCAGCCTGCCTGTGATCTGGATGGAATAGTCGATCAAATCTTCGCAATAAGCCTTGTTCCTGAGGTCGCCGGCCTTGCTCCAGACATTCTGTCCGATTCGATTGAGTTCGGCCTCGAGCTGGTCTAGGCCAGCCTGGTCGGCGTCTCCGGCAATCACATGGAAGCCGTTCGCGACGAACTGCTTGGAGATCGCTTGCCCGATACCTCCCGCCGCGCCTGTGATCACCGCAGTTTTCTTTTCAATGCCAGTCATAGCTCAAGCCATCTCTGAGAGGGAAAGTTAGGCTCATAATCTCTCAACGGCGGGCGAAGACCAGTGGGGCGGCCCTGCAAAAGTCTCACTCCCTTGTTGAGTAGTTGAGCCCAGATATCGCCATGGACATGCTAAGGTGTAGCTGCGTCGGACATGGGCTTGGGCAGCGTCGCAGATCGCGCAGCATGGTGCGTACCGTTTCCCCATGTTGTGGCGATGGCTCGGGGATCGCAGCCATAGTCCGTCACTTATAAATGATTTGCCGATATCTTGGGGTTCGCTTGCCCAATCTGTCGCGCCGGGCGAATATTGAAGTTTTTGGAGCTTGAGATGGTCCGCCGCTACTATGACCTTCCGTCCCTGACTGCTTTGGCTGTTTTCGAGGCGTCTGCCCGGCACTTGTCATTCAAATTGGCTGCTGCGGAATTGAACGTTACTCCCGGCGCCGTGAGCCGGCAGATCAAGGCGATCGAGGACGAACTCGGAGTTCCGCTGTTTACCCGATTAGGAACCGGTGTGGCGCTGACAAGCGCCGGCGAAGACCTTTACGGCGTGTTGGCTACCGGTTTTTCGCGGGCCGCAGATATCGTCCGAAATGTGAAACACGGTGACCGTTCCAAGAACGTCACGCTGGCATGCACGGACGCCTTCGCGTCAACGTGGCTGATCCCGCGGATGCCGGATTTTTGGACGAGGTACCCGGATATCGCTGTTGACCACCTTATCTCGGACAATCCCCGCGATTACCGCCGCGCCGAGGTCGAATTGCGCATCCGCTACGGGTTCGGATCGTGGTCGAATGAAGATGCTGAGCTCCTTTTCAATGAAACAATCTACCCGGTATGCGGGCCTGGGTTTGCAAGCAGGCACCGCGATGCAACGGCGGAATCGTTGGCCGATCTTCCCCTGCTGCATGTCGATTGGGTGGATCCCGATTGGGCTGGCTGGGACGAGGTCCTTCGGCGCGCGGGGGTCTCGCATGGTCCGACCCGCGGTCGGCGCTTCGGCAAGTTCTTCGTGGCGCTTCAGGCAGCTCAGGCCGATCAAGGGGTGGCTGTTGGGTGGCATCGCCTTGTCAAGGCGCAGATCGACGAGGGCAAGCTCGTCAGACTGACGGATCTCGAGCTCCCCGCCCCTGGCAGCTACTATCTCACATGGTATCAAAATCGTACGCTTTCCCCTGCCGCCCAGAGCCTGCGTAGCTGGATCCGGGAAGTGGCGGCGCAAGAACGAGAAAGCTAAAGCTCTCTGCCGGCGCGCTTCTGCATCGCCCACAACTTCATCGGCGCGCCGATCGACATCAGCGGTTCTGGATAAAGCTGAATCGGGCTTGGCTCTTTCAGGGCGTCTGCAACCATTGGCTCGTTATTGCCAACGGCAAGATCGGCAGCCAGCATCCCGTAGAGGGTGCCCTGCACCGTTCCTAGGCCATTGCAGCATCCGGCAACGAAGACTCTGTCTTCAATCTCGCCGAATGCTGGCGCGGAATTGAGAGAGAGACACAAGTGGCCTCCCCAGCGAAATTCCATCGGTGCTTGACCCAGCATCGGGAAGCGCGCCTGGAATGATCGGTCGTGCACAGCGCCGATCCGACGGATCTGCTTCTCACTGGTGGACATGTGCGGATTATAGGTGAAGGTGTTGCGGACGACGATCCGATCGCCGATCCTCCGGATGGTTGATCCCATGGGATCGGCTGGGATCAAGCCCCAATGCGGCTCACCTCCCACCGCTGTCTGTTCGCTCTTGGAAAGCGGCCTCGTCATGCTAGCGTAGGTGAACACGTGCAGCAGGCGATTCTTGAAGTAACCAAAACTTTCGAGATGACCGTTGACTGTCAGTATCAACCGCGGCGCGGTGATCTCGCCCTCAGCCGTCTTGGCCGTATGCAGTTTGCCGGTCTGTAAAGATGTGACCGGGGAATTCTCGAATAGCTGCACACGCCTCGACAAGCCTTCGGCAAGCCCACGGATGAAGCCGGCGGGCTGGGCCATTACCGTTCCTGGCGTGAAGGTACCGCCGACGAAAAAATTGGTTCCAGTGATTTCCTTCAACTGCAGCGCGTCGAGCGGCTCGAATGGCTCGCCTAGCCCCGTCAGATGCTTTTCAAATTCGCGCAGAACCGCAAGACCGTGATCGGTTGCAGCTCCATGGTACTTGCCGGCCCGAACGAAGAACTTCCGCAATCCGTATTCGTCCGCCGCCGAAGCAGAGAATTCAATCGCGGTCCGGTTCATGCGGATGCGTTTGTGATCGTGATCCTGGCTTCCGCCGTAATGCTCCCCACCGAGCTCGTGCGGAAGGTCGATCATGAAGCCGGAGTTGCGCCCGGCAGCACCCCAGCCGACGCGCTGAGCGTCGACCACCACTATGCGCTCGTTCGGCACCAGTTGTGCGAGGCGCCGCGCGGCCGCCAAGCCAGCAAACCCAGCTCCTACAATGAGCCAGTCCGCCTTGTGACGGCCGCGCAGCACCTCAGGTGCCTTGGGAGGCGGCAGAATACCGTACCAACCGGGCATGGATGTGTCCGCAGGCGTGCGGACAGCCTCGTGATCGCTCATCGGTGCGACCAGGCTAGTCTACCGAACGCGAGACTTTAGGATCGGAGATGTCCGCCCAGATGGTCTTGAGTTCAGTATATTGGTCATGGGCATGCAATGACTTGTCTCGTCCCCCGAAGCCGGAAAGCTTGAAGCCGCCGAACGGAGTTGAGACATCCCCTTCCCCGTAGCAGTTAATGGTCACCGTGCCGGCGCGAATGTCCCTTGCGATGCGATGTGCCTTGCCGAGATTGGCGGTAAAGATTGAAGCTGCAAGCCCGTATTGCGTATCGTTAGCGACCCGGAGCGCCTCGTCAGCGTTGGCCACTTTGATTACCGACAGCACTGGACCGAAAATCTCCTCTCGCGCAATCGTCATTTCGGGCGTGACATCGTCGAATACGGTCGGCTCAATGAAATAGCCTTTGCCATGCTTGTGGGCGTTGCCGCCCGTTACGATCCTAGCGCCTTCCGCCCGCCCCTTCTTGATGTAGCCCATGATGCGGTCGAACTGCTCCTTCGACACAATGGCGCCCAGCCGATTGCCCGGATCCAACGGCTCGCCGATAGGCCATTCCTTGAGCTTGTGGATGACCGTTTCCACCAAGCGGTCCTTGATCTTCTCGTGCACGATCACGCGGGAATTGGACGAGCAGTTCTCGCCCATGTTCCAGAAGACGGCCTGGGTGACATGCTGCGCCACAACATCGAGATTCTCCGCGTCTTCCAGCACGATGCATGGGTTCTTTCCCCCGCATTCGAGCACGATGCGCTTAAGATTGGACTTGGCGGAATATTCCAAGAATTTCCGGCCGACGTCAGTTGACCCGGTGAAGGCGACCATGTCGATATCGGGATGCACGCCGAGTGCCTTGCCAGTCACTTCGCCCGGACCGGTGACGATTTGCAGGACGCCTGACGGCAGCCCGGCCTCATGCGCCAGTTCGGCGATCCGCAACGTGGACATGTTGGTCTGCTCGGCCGGCTTGACAATGACGGAGTTGCCCGTCGCAAGTGCCGGACCGATCTTCCAGGCCAGCATGAGGATCGGAAAATTCCAAGGCAGAACGCAGGCGACTACGCCCAGCGGCTGGCGCACGATCATCGACACGACATCGTCGCCCGAAGGTGACGTCTGGCCATAAAGCTTATCGGTGGCTTCCGCATGCCATTCCAAGCAATGCAGGGCTTCGGGGATGTCTATGGTTTCGACGTCGTAGATCGGCTTGCCGCTTTCGAGCGTCTCGAGCACTGCAAGCTCATGGGCGTTTTGCTTCATCAGTTTCACGAGCCGCCGCAGAACGCGCTTGCGCTCACTCGGATGCGCACGCGACCAGGCGCCCGATTCAAACGCCAGTCGCGCCTTCTCGACAGCGAGATCGACATCGGCCTGGCCGCAGGAAGCGATCTTGGCGATGACCTGCCCTGTCGCGGGATTGATGGTCTCGAAAGTATCCCCAGATCGCGCAGCCCGCGCCTTGCCGTCGATTACTGCGCCGGTCGGCAGTGGCAGGCTTTCGGCTAGGTTCTGGTACTCATCACGCGTTAATAGCGATGACATTCTCGGAAGCCCTCTTTTGGGATTTTGCAGTAATTGACGCGATGACTGCCTTAAGGGTGCGGATCGTTGACTCGAGTTCCCGCTTCTGTTCGTCGCCGAGTGCCCGCATCGGCAGGCGCACGGGCCCAGCTGGCAATCCAGCCAATTCGCACCCAAACTTTATGCTCTGGACGAATTTGCCGCCCTGTTCGAGAAGCCTCATCAGAGGCAGAAGCGCCGACATGATCTGCCTGCCCTTGGTGAAGTCCTTCTCTATCACGCAGGCTTCGTACAGCGCGAGGTGCTCTGCCGGTAGGCAGTTGCCGGCGCCACAGACCCACCCTTTTGCGCCCCAGGCGAAGAATTCGAGCGCCTGATCATCCATGCCGCAGAACAGGTCGATATGCGGATAGTCGCGAGCCAAGGCATGCAGCTGGTTCATGCTGCCGCTAGATTCCTTGATGGCACAGAAATTGGAGCTGCGACCGACGCGGTCCAGGAACTCTAGATCCATCATCGTTCCAGTGCGACCGGGGTAGTTGTAGAGCATCACCGGTAGATTGGCGGCCTTGTCGATCGCAAGTGCATGATTGGCAAGTTCGAGCTGCGTGGGAACAGCGTAATACGGCGAGCCGATTAGAATGCCGTCGTACTTGAGGTCCTTTGCAATTAGCCCGTATTCAATGCAGTCGTCGGTGCGAATGGAGCCGACCCCGGCGATCAGGGGCATCTTCCCCTTCACCACGCTCCTCGCAAGCTTAAGCAGGCTAACACGCTCGTCGCGTGACTGGGCGTAGTACTCTCCTGTCGTACCACCAACGATGATACCGTGGACCCCAGTTGAGACCAAGTGCTCGACCATGACGCAGAAGCCTTCACGGTCGATCGATCCGTCCGCATGAAAGGGCGTTGTGACGGGCGGAATAACGCCTTTGAACGACATCTGCCTGGCTCCAATTCGGGCTATTGGCCAGTGTTATATGCAAGCTGAGGAGCGGCGGCAGTCGAATTAAATTCACCTGGCAGGGAACTTTTTTGCGGCTCGGGCTGTCGAGCATACCTGCGAGAACCGGCGTATGGCCGCAGCCGCCTGACACGAGCAAGTCGCTCATCGACGGCTATTAACCCTTGGCCAATCGGGGATTATGATGGTACATCGTCTTGGCCCGAAACTGTTGAGAAACTCCAGAAGGTGGTATCCTCACCTCAAATCCGGGGTTTTGGTTGATATCTAGTCACGAGAGCACGCAGTATCGTTCGATTGTCTCGAGCCGCGATCGAAGTACGCTCGAGAGCCCGTTGAAACTACAGTCCCATGCCGCGGCGAAGCGTAAGCTCATAACGTGTCATTGGAGCATCGACCAATTCGATGCGTAGCGACTCCGCGAGCGCTCCGCCGTTCGTCGCTTACGGCGACGGTGAAAGGTCGCGCAGGTCGTCCATGTTGATGTATCGGTTGGCCTCCATCCAGTTTTCGTTGGTCTCGACGGCCAAGGCCCTGACCAGGCGCAGGCAGCTTTCGGTGTTGGGGAAGATGCGCACGACATAGGTGCGCCGGCGGATTTCCTCGTTGAGCCGCT
>NZ_JAMYMP010000058.1:0-17534 GCF_040318615.1 Mesorhizobium sp. M1078 | reverse complement strand
TGACACTCCTTGCCAACACTCTCTCGCAAGGGCCGATAAGCGATACCGTTGCCCACAACATGGCACGCAATGGTCTGCTGCAAGCAGCGCGTTGCAATGCCGACTTGCGCCTGCAGGTGCAATCGGCCATTCTTACCGTCGGTGCGTACCTTGTCGTCAGGCAGGAGGCTACGGCCGGGGTCATGATTGTCAGTTCGATAATGATGGGGCGTGCGCTGGCTCCGGTCGATCTGGCCATTTCAAGCTGGAAACCCTTCCTCATGGCGCGCCAGAGTTGGGCGCGGCTGGAGGACCTCTTGGAAAAGGTTCCTGAAACCGCTCCTGTTGTGCCTATGCCTGCACCTGAACGCGAACTGCGCCTCGAAAGCGTGACAATTGTTCCGCCCGGCGAAAGCAAGCCGACCGTGACCGGCATTGCGTTTGCCATTCAGGCGGGAAGCGCACTCGGGGTCATCGGTCCATCGGGCTCGGGCAAGTCGACACTCTGGCGCGCCATTGTCGGCGCATGGACGCCGGTCGCCGGGAAGGTTCGCATCGACAGCGCAAGCCTCGATCAATGGGACCGGGAAGCACTAGGCCGCCATATCGGCTATCTGCCGCAAGGTGTTGAACTGTTCGACGGCACCATTGCCGAAAACATTGCTCGTTTTGAACATGATCCTGACCCTGAGGCTATTGTCGCCGCGGCGAAAGCAGCGGGCACGCACGAACTGATCCTCCGATTTGAGCACGGATACGAAACTCCGATTGGTGAGGTCGGATCGGCACTTTCCGCCGGGCAGCGCCAGCTTATCGGTCTTGCCCGTGCCCTTTATCGAGACCCGTTCCTTGTTGTGCTGGATGAACCCAATATCCATCTCGACGCGGAAGGCGAAGCTGCAGTCGCTAAGGCGATCGCCTCCGTGCGCGAGCGCAAGGGCATTGCGGTTGTTGTCTGCCATCAGCCGAGCGTCATCCGCGCCGTGGATTTGGTGTTGGTGATGGAAGGTGGACGGCAGCGATCATTCGGTGCGCCTTCCAAAGTCCTGAAGGCCATCGAGTCTACACAGGATAACGTGGCAGAGCGCGCTGACATGGAGGATACCGGTGTCCGGCATTGATCAGAACAATGACGTTTCAAGCTCCATTCGCCGGCACCTGGTGGCGGGCCTTCTGGCGAGCGTGATCTTTGTGGGAGGAGCCGGAGCCTGGGCGACCTTCACGAATCTCTCCGGTGCGGTTGTAGCGTCCGGACACTTTGTCGTCGTTTCCTATGTCAAGAAGGTGCAGCACCCGACTGGCGGGGTGGTGGGAGAAATCCTGGTGCGCGAAGGCGATAAGGTAAAAGCCGGCGACATCCTCATGCGGCTCGATGCCACCCAGGCGCGCGCTAATCTCGCCATAGTCACCAAGCGGCTCGATGAGCTGGCCGCCTACTTGGCACGACTCGATGCTGAGCGTGACGATCTCGCGGAAATCCCCTTCCCGGACTGGCTACTCGCCCGAAGAGATGTTCCGGACGTAGCTTCGGCAATAGATAGCGAGACGTTGCTGTTCGAATTCCGCAGGCAATCCCGCGACGGGAAGCAGGCGCAATTGGCGGAACGCATTACTCAATATCACCACGAGATCGAAGGACTCAAGGCGCAGGAAATTGCCTGTGAAAAAATGATCGAGGTTCTCCAAAAGGAAATTGCTGTTCTAAGTGGGCTGCGCAACCAAGGCATTGTCTCGGACCAACGGTTGAACAGCCTGAAGATCCAGGTTGCCACTTTCGGTGGCGAACGCGGTGAGAAGATCGCAGATCAGGCACAGACGGCAGCCCGCATAGCCGAAACGCGCCTGCAGATCCCGCAGATCGATCAGGATTTCAAGTCGGAAGTGGGCCAGGAGCTCAGAGAGGTTCAGGCGCAGGTCGGGGAGTATGTTGAGCGCAAGGTGGCGGTTGAACAGGAACTGCGGCGGATCGATATCGTCGCGCCGCAGTCAGGCACCATTCAACAACTCGCAATTCATACGGTCGGCGGAGTGATCACGCCCGCCGATCCGATCATGCTAATCGTGCCGGAAGGCGACGATCTTGCGCTTGAAGTACGAATCACCCCGAAGGACATCGACCAAATCCAGCTTGGTCACAAGGTTGTGCTGCGGATGTCAGCCTTCAATCTGAGAACCACGCCGATATTGAACGGATATGTCAGCCGGATCGCAGCCGATCTGGCGACGGATGAAAAAAACGGCATTTCGTACTACCTGGTGCGCCTGTCGGTTCCGCAGGCGGAACTGACGAAGCTCAAGGGCCTGACGCTCGTGCCCGGTATGCCGGCCGAAGCGATGGTCCAGACGGGTGAGCGTACGGCGCTTTCCTATTTCGTGAAGCCGCTGTCGGACCAAATCAGTCGGACATTCCGGGAGGAATGAAATAACCCACAGGAATCTATTGTTGCCATTTCTGTTGGTTGTCCGCATGCTATGTGCGTGGTAAGATCTGAAAGCACAGACATTTCTACTTGCCTCTGGGCACCGCTTGTTTCTGTAATATTCAGCCCATGTTGCAACTGAGTATCCTTGGTTTCCAACGGTTTTTACTGGTGCGCGGCTGATGGACGCGACATGAAACGCGACATGAAAAACCCGCCACCAGCCGCAGCGGGCTGTTCGTTTCTCTTCTGCGGAATGAAAGTCAGTCAGTGCCGCGTGGCTGACATCGCCTCGAACATATCCCAAGCCGCATCTCGGTTTCGGTGCTTGCCGGATTGACGGCAGCATTTCTACTCGGCTGCACCGCTTCCGCATACGCTGATTGCTTGGGTGAAAGCGACTACAGGGTCTGCACAGATTCCTATTCCGGTAAAAATGGGGATCAACATGTGAGATCGTAGGATACCGAAGGGAATAACTATTCGATTGACACCGAAACTCTTCGCTTTCCGAACGGAGGCCAAGAGATCACCAGTAGCGATAGCGAAGGAAACTCCACTCCATTCGCTCCTGGACAGACAGCACCGGAACTCATTCCGTGGACACTGAAGGCAACGAATGCACCATCACGCCATCAGGTACTATGATGGGATGCGGGGAATAGGTGC
This sequence comes from Mesorhizobium sp. M1078, assembly GCF_040318615.1. Taxonomy (NCBI): domain Bacteria; kingdom Pseudomonadati; phylum Pseudomonadota; class Alphaproteobacteria; order Hyphomicrobiales; family Phyllobacteriaceae; genus Mesorhizobium; species Mesorhizobium sp. M1078. Next base: position 14,466 of record NZ_JAMYMP010000058.1, on the reverse strand, counting down.
GATGCGATGAAGAAGTTCGGCGTCTTTGGCTGCACTGGTTGCGTAGCCGCCATTATCATAGGGTGGCTGCTCGGTGTGCGCATATTGGTAGTTCAACCGATCGGAGCCATTCCTGAGGGTGTAACTGCCATAGTATATGGGGTTCCGGATCTGCATCTCGTTGACAGTCCGGATGCCATCTGCCAACGAACCCAAGGGGGCGTCAGTCTCCTATGTAGAGGAATGACAGCTGCGGCAATTGCTAACCACGGCAAGATCCTTGCTCGGCTACCCTACAGCGAGATGCTTTTTCGTCTTAGCGGCGCTCCCGTTCTTGACCGGTAAGCCGGACGGCTTTCGATTTGCGCATATGTTGTTGTTGCACATCAGGGTATACTTGGAAGTGACACCAAAGCGTCGGGTTCAGCAGGGTTGCGCTGGGCAGCCCGGTCAGCCTCCGACACTTGCGGACGCTCCGTTATAAGACATTCCCTCTTCCTCTCGGGGGCGCGCGCGCCACTGTTCGACCCGCTCGTCGACCCATCCTACGGATGGAGCCCAGGACTTCGACTTGCTGGCCGTTTATGGACCGGCCGCTGGGTTGCTTTTCGGCATCGGCACACCAAGAAGCTTTGGACGCCTACGAGGTAGTGGCAGCTCGCTGAAGCGCCTAGCTCGCCTAATCACTTCGGATAAGATCGTCGTAAAGCGAGAGATATACGAAGCTCCGCCAAACGGGGGGTGCGGCTCGCAGCAGCAACAAATTTGCGTCAGGCTTCACGGAAGCTCTTGAAAAGATATGCCGAGCGCAAAGACCATACCCAGCCGTGGGACATGGCCGGTGCAGTTGGGGCTGCTTGTGGGGCTTAACCGCACCGGCCACTGCGGGAAGATATGAGACCCCCACTCCTCTGCCTAAGATATAGGCATATTAGCAAGCGAGCAAATTATCTCGCAATGCCACCTTGAAGGCTCAACCGCGAAGCCAACTTAATTCCGAGAGAGCGGACGGAACTGGTGAGCGCTTTGTCGAACCCCGGAAGCAGTGAGCATCTTTGGGCATTGGACCTTGCCGACCTGCGCAAGGAGTTTGGAAAGTTTCGTCAAGAGCGCGGGACAACGCCCCTTGAGTGGGACGAGCACACCGAAGCTGTTCGTTGAAGAACGACGGGAACGCCGCCGGGAACCGGATTTGTCCGAGCCGTTGGGGAATGGCTAGGCTAGCGTCGCGATCATCATTCACCTTCCGGCGTGGGGGTCTTGTTGTCAGCCTTCGAACGCATGCACACACACCCCCCGGAACTTTTGCCGGGTCGCCGTGTTCGTTGGTGATGACGAAAATTGTTGACCTTGGACCGCCTAAGCCCGGCAAGCCACATGACGCTGAATGGCCGGAGCATTTCCATGCGTGCCCCATCTGCGGCCAGCAGGTAGACCGACACGACTTCCGGCAGGTGATGTGGCACGAGCAGCCCGATCACGAGCCGCTCGATCTCAACCAATAAAAAGCCTTCCGGCCGCGCGGGCTGACGACAGAGACGTCACACCGCAAGCCTCACCAGCAATGGAACAATCGGCCATCACCGTCGTGGCCCTGAGGGTACCCAGCCGCAGGAGGGTCCTAAAGCCGCACAACCTTGTCGAGATGCAGGCGTATCCGCTGGCCTTCTGCGAAGGCCAGTGCGAACGATTCCAGGGCGAATGAGCGTGTAATTTCCTGGTCAGTTTCAATGATGCGGACGACCCATTCGCCACTGGCTCCGACCACTTCCACGCAAGGCGCGGCCTTGCAGATTGGCACCACGTTGCCCATCACGTCCTCCCTACGAAAAGCAATGGCGAGTCGACTTAAAACCGTCGTAGCCGGTAGATCAATAACAATTGCTTGTTCGGATCGGACGAACCAACCTGGATGGGCAACACGACCGGGGGCTAATGCCACTTCGGTCAGGCGAACCCTCCGGGGAACCTACCGTGAGATAGCCTCTGCTTCAGGTCGTTGGCATTCAGGATGGCGGCCAGCTCTTCGGCATACTCCATGTCGGGAAGGTCGACAGATGGGTGGCCCGCTACAATAGCCGGGAGCCCGGTGAACACGTCGAATACCGTCCACGTCCCATCCGGTTCCTGCCTTTCGTCGTACCGCAGAGTTGCCATGAGGGGATCATATAGTCACCCTTAGGTGTTGGGAATATTTGGTCCACGGAGGCTCGCGATCCGGAGCGCTGATTTCGCCGCTTTGAAGATTGCCGATCTCGTCGACAGAGATCAGGCCGCTCAATCTGCGATCGAACTTTATGGGATGGAAGCACCGACCGCCGTGGCGCACTGCGCTTTGGAGGCGCATTTCGACGGTCGACCAGATGACTACCGCTTTTGGTGCGATGTCTTTCACCAACTGAGAAAACCAAACTGACGGAACTTTGCCGCAGCATCTTGTTCGGTCGCGCATGGCTAGAATAGCCGACCTTGGACCGCCTATCCCCGGCAAGCCACACCAACCGCAGGACTGTGACGATCGATTTCACGCATGCCCGATCTGCGGTCAGCAGGTCGACAAACGCGATTTCCGCCAGGTGATGTGGCACGAGCAACCAGATCACGATCCGCTTGAACTGGATCAGTGAGGCAGGAACAACTTGGCAGCCTTCAGGGCCGCGTCACACTAGGAAGGAAAGCGCGGGCCGGACCCTTTGCCGCCGGCCGGCAGCGGTAAGGCATCCTCACGAGCGCTGCGGTGGACCAACTTTTCCATTTACGCGTTGTTCCTAATGCAAATGAAAGGTCGTGTCCCATCAGGTGGGTGTAGCTCGGCGGTAGCGAAGCCGCTCACGAGCGCGCCGTTAGTAGCGCTGTAGCCAGCGAGCGGGGTGTGGGTGGTCATCGGCGCTTTCCGGTAGGGTTTGGTTGTTGACGCCAACCCATTTCGGAAGGACCACCGATGACCGACGACATGATGAACCTGCGCACGCTCGTGGAGAAGACCCCGGATGCCGATCTGCTGCGGGAGATGATCGGCTTTGCCGCCGAGCGACTGATGGAAATGGAGGTGGGCGCGGCCACCGGCGCCAGCTATGGCGAGAAGAACCCGCTGCGGCTCGCCCAGCGCGATGGCTACCGCGACCGGGACTGGGAGACGCGGGCCGGCACGGTCGAGCTGCGCATCCCGAAGCTCAGGAAGGGAAGCTACTTCCCAGGTTTCCTCGACCGCGCCGCATGGCCGAGAAGGCGCTAACCGCCGTCATCCAGGAAGCTTATGTGCAAGGCATCTCGACCCGGTCGGTTGACGACCTGGTCAAGGCCATGGGTATGAGCGGCATATCCAAGAGCCAGGTCTCGCGGCTGTGCGAGGAGATCGACGGGAAGGTGAAGGCCTTCCTCGAGCGGCCGATCGAGGGCGATTGGCCATACCTGTGGATCGACGCCACTTACCTGAAGGTCCGCCGCGGTGGGCGGATCGTCTCGGTCGCCGTTATCATCGCCGTCGGCGTCAACGCGGCCGGCCGGCGCGAGGTACTGGGCATGGAGATTGGCACCTCGGAGGCCGAGGCCGATCTGGACAGAGTTCCTGCGCAAGCTGACACGTCGCGGCCTGCGCGGCGTCAAGCTCGTCGTCTCCGATGCTCACAAAGGCCTCAAGGCGGCCGTCACCAAGGTGGTGTGCGCGACATGGCAGAGGTGCCGCGTCCACTTCATGAGGAACGTGCTGGCCCATTCCGGCAAGAGCGGCCGCAGGGTCGTCTCAGCCTTCATCCCCACCGCTTTCGCCCAGGAAACGCCCGAGGCCGCGTCCGTACAATGGCGCGCCGTCGCCGACCAGATCCGGCCGAAGGTGCCGAAGCTGGCGACAATCATGGACGACGCCGAGCCCGACGTGCTGGCCTACATGACCTTCCCCAAGGAACATCGCGCCAAGCTCCACTCGACGAATCCGATCGAACGTCTCAACGGCGAGATCAAGCGGCGCACCGAGGTCGTCGGAATCTCAGGCCGAAACGATTGTCAACCAGAGGCGCTGAGGGAGCTATACCTCACGTTTGGGTGTTGCTCTTGCGCAATAGCTAAGTCGGCAAACGAAAGAAGTCGCTCGGTTTTCAATAGCCGGGCGCTCTTGCTCATGGAACAATCAGACTCAGCGCGAGTTTGAATGCGACGATGAGCAAAGATTACGCAATAGAATCATCCGTTTGTATCGAAATGGCACGGTCGCTCCGATCATGTCTGGCGGAAGAGCGAGCGCTCATGCACCATTTCCGGGAGGAACTCGCCTCGGCACGGAGTGACAGTGTTTACTCCCGCCAGGACCGCATCAGATCCGAACAGCAAAAAGCCCCTGCCGTGGGGCTAGGGCTTGATGGGATGGCCCGCGCCTGCTTCCGAGGCTGCGCGGGCCATCCCATGACGAGTGAGGGACGCATCTTGGTCACCGGCACGGACCGCTGAAGAACGAGCCGGTTGTAGCCAAACAGCCTCAGAGCGGGAATGTTCCCGCCTGACGCAAAAACACCCGTGGCTCAGCCGGCGGGCTCTGTTGCAGGGGCACTGTGCACGGGGGCGGCGTCTGCCGTCAATGCAGTTTGCCGACTAGCCGAGCGTATTCGGCTTCAGCCCTGCCATATGACCCATCAGCCAGCGCAATTAGACGCGCGCGATCAAGAATGACTACCTCTCCTCGCATTGAGCGTATCAGACCTTGGCCCTCCAAGGTTTGCAGCGCTATGGTGACGCCGGGCCGCCTGACACCGAGCATAACTGATAAGAACTCGTGCGTAATCGCAAAGCTGTTCCCGTCGACGCGATCATCACACATCACCAGCCATCTTGAGAGCCTGTCGACTATGCCGCCTGCTCGTCATCCGCCGCGCAGCACGCGCCAGATAGACCAACAGGGCGTAACTAAGCGGGGCGAGCGCCGCCGCTGCCAGCCAGTGACGCCCAATGCGCCGAGGCCCATCAACTTCCACCGGGTCACCTCGGCAGAGACCGCCTCCACCTCGGTCATGTCTTCGCTGAGCGATTCACCGCGTCTTCAGTCTCGGCAAAACGCTCCGCCAGCTTATCGGTCTTGGCGTACATCTTCGATTGGCTGGCGGCTGGGCGCTGCTCGGATTGCTCGTAAGAGAGCGCGGCTGAAGCATCGCCGTCCTTTAATGTCGCGCCGAATCTCAGTTGCGTCTCGCTGAACGCCCTCCATGGACGCCCTTCATCGTTGGGCCACCAGGGTCTTTCTTGTTGTTTGAATAGCCGCCTTCGTGCGCGAGCACTTTGGCAGGCGCTTTCTTTTCGCGCGAAATTGCCACCGTTTTAAAGCGGGAGGGTCGGGATGCAGGTTTTCGATGACATCGAGGCGCTGCTGGATGCGGGTGAAGCCTCGACGGCACTTAAGGAAGTGCTGGCGCTGGTGCATCAATTTGGGCGCGGGTCCAGTGTCTTGGCGGGCGCGATCGACGACCTCATTATCGACCTGTCGACGCTATCATTCGTCGCCGATGCTTACGGAGACCGCATCGCGGAGGCGGCGCGCATGCTGGCTCGAAAAAGACTATTGAAGATCAAGTTGCTCGCACCTCGTCAGAGCATCGGAGCGGCCAGCTAGAGATTGGTGGTCGCTACGAAAAACGTGTCGACCTGCTCGGTGCTCCGAGCGCATCGAAACCTCTCGCCATCATCGGTTCCGTACGGACGAAGAGCCGCCTGACCCTGCGACCAGATGAAAGCTTGGACTTGCGGCAGACCGCAAGCAGTTGGAGCTTGAATTGCCGACACACTCTCAGGAACCGTTGCCGGGATCGCACTCCATTGGTCGTCGGCCCAGATCCGGCGCGCGTCGCTTAAGGTGCCGGTCGAATATGGCCAGCTTCGCTTCGTAGCCGATCCGCACTCTGGACCTGCAGCTATCGCAGCTGAAACCGGCAATCGTTTTCAGCCAGGATCCCCTTCTCACCATTGGGCACGAACAGGAGGGGCATTGGAATTCTATCGGTACGTCGCGCAGTTCATTTGATAGAGGCACTGTGCATGTTCTCCTCAGCGGCACGGCCACTGCAACAAAGTAGAAGGAGAAATGTTTCCGGCTTCGGCCATTTGCGCGAGAGAATCGGACCTAAGTCTAAATGGTGAGCGGCCCAGAAACCTATTTCCCTTGCTATCGGCCTTTGCGTCGGAAATTGAACGGCAATAGCGAGGGTGATCGAAGGCGGCCCCGGGCGTGAGGCTGGCAAGTGGGGCCAAGACGGCGGCGGTAAAGCGGAGCCTGTGGCGATCAAATAACCGGTTCGCCCAGAATCTCGTTCACCCAGCTCATAGTTCTCAGCCCGTATGCCATTCCGGCGCAGTCGGCAAACCAGTCGAAGACACTCATGTCACGCCCTGTGACGCATTGAAGGATTTCAATCGCTGCGCCCGTTAAAGCAAGTAGAACCGCCAGCCGGACCACCTGTTGGGGCCAGCCGAGGCTACCCAAAGCCGACAAGGTGGCGAACGCGGCGGCGTGGTTGAGCTTGTCGTGATGAGACGTAAAGGCCAATCCGAGGGCGTGCAGCAGGTGGTCTGGCAATAGCGCGAGCAACAGGACGACCGCCAACGTGGAGAGAAAGGCAGCCCTTGCCATGCTCTGATAAAAGCTCGACTGCGGCAATCTATCCGCAGCACTCCCGGTTCCTAGTTCTCGCTTCCGATACTGGTGCACTAGGCAGAGCTCCAACCTGCATCTGAGCTACGAGCGCGAACAACTGGCATGCTTAACAGGCCTCCTGATGTCATCAGGAAGTTCCATGAAACAGCCTATGTCACTCTGGATGGTTCCATAGGGCGCTGCGAATGTCGCCCTCCATTGTGATGAGGCCGAGGGTTTCCTGCCGAAAAGGCGCGGCGGAATAGGCGAGCCATTGGTACCGCTTGCGCCCAGGTGCGATGCGCTCGTGCTGGGCGGGAGCGGAACTCTTCCAGCCTTGGCCCGGCTGGGCAGCCGGGCCGACTCCCTTCTGAATTCAATTATCGTCGGCGTGGCGGCTAACAGACGAAACCGTTATTTAGTCTGGTCATCCCTGCCTTGGTGATCTCGCCTTTACAGATTCCAATCCTGGACGCTAAGCCAGCAGCGGCCACTCGCTGCTGTCCAATCAACAAGCCCCAAACATCAGGTCGCGGTTATATACAAAAAAGCCGGCCACCTTTCGGCAGCCGGCCAGTGCAAACAAGGAAGGGAACGTTGCACTGATGGGGCAGTGCACCGTCCGAAGCGTTTTCAGGCGACAATGTTCCACCGATGAGAGAACAAAGAAGGCTTCACCGCCAGCGCACATCCCCTTAGCCGCGCTGTGTTGCCGTCGCCTAGTGTCTAAAGGCGTTTAACCAGCCACGGATCGGTGTCGTATCCGAGGCGCGGCTTTTCCGGCGTTCCACCGGCCGGCAATTTGGCGGTTCCGGTCGGCCTGCAGTCCAGCTCGAGCACCTGCTTCTTGGCCGAGTGCTTCGTAGAGCAAAGGTCCGTGGCGTCACTCACCACCACCTTCTTCTCCTTGGCAACAGCGACACCAGTCCCAGCGATCACGATCGCCGCACAAAACACAGCAACTCTCATCATACTCCCCACGTTGTGCCTCCCCAAAAAGGCTGAGCCTGACGTTACGGCACATTTAAATTAGCGCAAGCGAATATTAGCTGCCTAGTCCCTTCACATCGGCTCTGGTCGCCTCCCCCTTGCTGCCGGCGCCTTGCGATACCGGCAGCGCGATTTGGTAGGATGGGCGCATGCCTGCTCATGATCGGAGGGCCGATGTTCATGACTTGAGCTCGACATGGCAGAGGGCTGCAACCGTCAAGTTTCCCAGGTCGTCGTGGCGATGAACGATCGCGTCGAGGATCGCTTAATAAGCGGCGTTTACTAAGTTCCGCTGGTCTAGCCCTACGCGATCACACCATAACCACGTGATGACAAATCAGCCATGTGTGTGGCGCGGCGGGCCTGTTCCGCTTGTGGCCGGCGCCTACCCACCCGGGTTCCCCAACCATGGCGTCGGCCATTTTCGTTCTCTCAGCGATTATAAGCCTTTGCTATAGGCCTATGTGTTGGCTGGACGGTGAGATCGCTGTTAGATCGCCTCGTTCGTTTGGATGTTTCGCTGGCGTTGGGAGGAGGCGCATATGTTCGCCAGCCGGCTGATACCACACCGCCCCACCGGTCAGGCCCAGCGCGCCCGCTGCAAAGTCCCGCAGACGGCTGCTGGGCCGCTGGCGGGCAGCGGCTACTTGCTGACGATCCAATCCACCAAGCCAGTTTCGATCAGCTCGAACCAATCGTGCACCAGGGCCTTGGCTAAATCGCGCCATTGACACTCAGGCGTACGGGAGACGGCAACAGTAGAAGGGTCGGCATCTTCCCAGCCTCGCGCCACGTCATCGCGATGACGTTGACGAAGGCGCATCAGCAAGGTGGCCGTAGTGGCCGCTTGAGCGATATCTATGGGCGTTGCAACCATCGCAGCCTCCCTCAAAGCGATGGCAAACCCCTCACTAGTAAGCCCGCTCAGACTCTCTCTGCAATCAAAAAAAGAGTTGTCCTCGCTCCCTGTTCTGTCATCGCAATGAAGGACGACATCTTCGAGCACCCGCAGCACACCTGTCGCATGGAAAAAGCTGTAGGCGTTTATAGGTGCTTGGGGAATCCGCCGTTTGTTTGCGTTGTGGAGCGGGACAAAGCAAGTTACTCACTCAGGCTGGCTACCGTGAAGCGGGGCACCAGCCCGACTTCCACGCGTTGCCGTGGGAAGCTGAACACAGGGCCGTCAAAGAAAGGCAAGGTGGACGCGACGGCGCTCGCTGAACGCATTCGGGCGCCGGCTGCGTTCGCGTTCACACCCGGCGCTATGTCGCTTCTAGGCCCGCTCTGTCGCTACTTTGTGCGCAGCATATTGTGGGAACTCTGCCTCGGCCCACGCACTCAGTGGCTGACCAGAACGAGCGCATCATCGGCCTAACCGTTTAGGCTGTAGAATTTGTGTGTGCGCTCGTATCGAGATGCGGGTGATGTCGCAGCCGAAACGCGCTGCTTCCTTCTCGATCCGCCCCATCAGTTTGGCGCCGATACCAGCACTGCGCATCTCGGCGTCGACAACCACATGGTCGGCCTACGCCCACTTTCCGCCCATACCCGGTTTGCTGATAGAGCGGGTAGATAGCCGCGATCTCTTCGAGCTCCATGGCTGAGTGTCGATGCCTATGTCGGCGAGGTGATGAGTGCGGCCTTGCCGCCGAACACCAGCCCCAACTGGGCAGTCGCATCGCTCGACATTACGGGCGATGCAGCCACTGCGAAGGTCGAGGACGAATTTGGAACCACAAGGTTCACCGACTATCTTTCTCTGCTCAAGATCGCAGGAGAATTGAAGATCCTTAGCAAACTCTACCACCTTCACTAATACGACCGTCCAGATCAGAGGCCAAATCCGCAAAACTGACCAACCTGTCGTAGGTCTCCCAGCGCCTTTAGAGCTTGAGCTCAGTCCTTAGCGCGTCGATTCGCTTCGAGGCCTCGGCTTTGCTTAGATCTTCGGCGTAGCTTCTGTCGTCGCCCGCCTGCTCACATAATGTTTTCAAGTAGGAAGCTTGCGACGGAGTCATTGGCTCGTCTCCCGTCGTCCATTCGTCAGGATCCTTGCTGATAGCTTCGCCTTTGGCTCGGGGTGTAGTTTGCATGACGCTCTCCATGTTGGGAACGGCACAACGTATTTGATCTGCTTTTGTTCCACATGCTTGAAGTGTCTGAGATTGCGATGGCAGGGGTGTTCACGAACGCAAGTTTACTCGTGCTGGAAGAATCCGACGAGATTGCTTAGCTTCCGCTCGCGGTCGCCAACGATGAACTCAACGCCAACTCTGCGCGAGACATCGAAAGATCCTCCGCGCCCGCAATTTACCCCAACGGTGAGGAGACGCCCCATGAAAGCAATCGTAGCGACGGACCAGACTGCAGGAACGGCCGGGATGAAGTTGGTGGAGTTGCCCGAGCCTCGGGCGGCAATTAACGACGTGGTCGTACAGGTTCATGCGGCAGGATTCGTCAACACCGAACTGGAGTGGCCCTCGACGTGGGCCGACCGAGCCTTCCGTGACCGGACCTCTTCGATCCTCGGCCACGAACTGGCTGGTGTGGTCACTGCGCTCGGCTACGGCACTACGGGGCTTTCTATAGGTCAGCGGGTGTTCGGCCTCGCGGACTGGCATCGCGACGGCACCCTCGCCGAGTATGTCGCCATGGAGGCCCGTAACCTCGCGCCGCTGCCCGGCGATGTCGACTTCACGGTGGGCGCTAGCCTGCCGATCTCCGGCCTAACCGCATGGCAGGGGCTGTTCCAGCATGGCCGCATCAAGGCCGGGCAGAGCGTTCTCGCGCATGGCGCTGCCGGTGCCGTCGGTTCGATGGTGGCGCAGCTTGCCAGGGAGGCCGGAGGCTATGTGATCGGCACCGGGCGGGCCGCCGACCGCCAGAAAGCGCTCGACTTCGGTGCAAATGAATTCCTCGACCTCGCAAAAGACACCCTTGAAGATGTCGGCGGCGTCGATCTGGTGTTCGATGTCATCGGCGGCGATGTCCAGAAGCGATCCGCAACGCTCGTCCGGGCCGGAGGTATCCTTGTCACAGTCGTCGGACCAACGGATATTCGACCTGCAGACGGCCTGGCGGTTGACTTCGTCGTCGAGGCTGATCGAGCCCAGCTTTCTGAGATAGTGCAGCGGATCCGCGATGGACGACTGCGGACGAACATCGGCAAGGTTTCGAGCTTGGATGATGCCATCGGCACCTTCAACTCAACGGACCGACGCGCGGGCAAGACCGTTGTTCGCGTTCGTCCGTGAGAACTTGGGAGAGAGGCGGGCCCTCGCTCCTTATGGTCGCGTCGGCAGCTGACACGGTGAGGTGCAAATCAGCGCCTGTCGCGGGATTTAGCCATCGTAGGGCGGTGTTTGCGGGAACCTACTTTGTACGTTTCCGACTCTTGCCTTTTTCGGAAAGTGACCCAGAGAATAGCTGATTGAGGTTCTATCTCTCTGGGAGGATGGGATGGACATTCAAGCACCTGTTCGGCCTACGCAGCAAACGGCCAAGGAGCTGGTCCGCGAGGTCCTGTTGGGCTCTCAACCCGGCGACATTATTTCCGTCAAAGCGACCATTGTAGCGGTCCGTGAGCGCGGCGGCGATCTTCTCGAAACTGACTGCCAGTTAGTCGAAATGATCGTCAAATCAGCCTCCGTTTGGGGACTGTTCATCGCCTTTGACGTTCGAGAGGCGTGATGCCCCACCGTTGGTTCAACCCTCCGGTTTATGTGAAGACTGAGCGCCCGGGGCTTCGCCTTGGTGTCAACCGGGTTGATGCCGCCGCCGAGGAGCTCCTAAAGTGGTCCAATCGTGGCCCCAAGTGGCGGCTGGCGGCCGAGGCTTGCCTATCTGCGATGGATGGCAAAATGCCGGGTAATGACTTCCGGCTGCTGTTCGAAGCCGCGGCCGATGAAGAGGAGATGCTGCTGCCGGATTAACAACGCTATACGACGAGCCCATTCGGGTCTGTTCGCGTTGCGAATTCACCGGCGCAACGGGCATTTAGGCTGTCCGTCTCCGTCGTCAAACTTTAAAGTGAGACACTAACGAGCGACGACCTAGATGGACAGTTTATTCGCCGGTGCGCGTACCATATAGGGCCGCGGGTGACCGATGGAGGTCACATGGTTGATGAAGAGCATCGCCGCGAACGGAGGCAGCGGGTGCTGAAAGGCGCCTCAATCATCAGCGGAATTACAAACTCCGAGATCAGTTGCACCATTCGGAACCAAAACAGTGGCAGAGCTGAGCTCAAAGTCCCGGTGGAATCGCGTGTCCCTGAGCGGTTCGTGGTTTACGTGCCGACCGACGGCGTTGCCTACCAGGCAGTCCTGCGGTGGCGCAGGAACGACCGAATTGGGGTTCAATTTATAGGAACGTTGCCAAAGCCGCGTCTCCACTATGGCTGAGCTTGTGCCCGGGATGCACAGACCGGGGAATTGGACACTCTCCGGCGCTCGGCACGTGTTCCATGGCAGTCGCACTTTAGAGATTACCCCCCGGCGAAACTTCGCTTCAGGTCGACGCGGTCAGAAGGCTTACAAAATCGCGGGAATATTCCCCGTCCAGATATTTAGCCGGAGCGCCCCACGCCTCGGCTGGTTGGCCAGTGAACGCGTCAAACACCGCTCAGGTTTCGTCGAGTCCCTCCTGAGGTCGTATCTTTGAGAAGCCATGCCGTCGCTAGGTAAGTCTGCGGTCCAGTTCTCAAGCGGTGATCGACATTCCTGTTGGAGTGCGGGTTCTACAGGAGATTCGGTTTTGAGGATCGCGAGGGCTCAACGGATCATGAGCGACCCAGCAGGATCAGAAACCGGCACCCGTCTGCGCAGCCCTTTGATGAAGATAGGTAGAGTCAAAATCTGCGGCGCGAACGAGCCCTGCCCAGTCGGTCGCATGAAAACGCGAGCCAACGGTGGATATCAGACCGTCGCGTCTAAGGTCCTGAAGCACTCGGTTCACGTGCACGGTAGAGAGGCCAAGTGCGTCGCCAAGTGCAGCCTGCGTTATGGGGAGATAGGCCACATGATCTTCAATGCGGCCTACCGACCGAAGGCGAACAATGAGTTCGCAAAGAATGTGAGCCATACGCGAGTAGGCGTCGCGCCTACCGACGTTGGTGACCCACTCTCGATAGATCGCCGCATCGATCACCGTCGAGCGCCAAAACACTCTCGTTATCGAAGAGTGCTGGTCGCAAACGGCGCGAAGTTCGTCGTGCCGCATGAAGCCCACCCTAGCGGGCATGAGAGGGGTGAAAGTGCAATCCATGACCGACAAATGCAAACCATGCAGGTCGGGAATGTCGCCCGGAACAAAAAAGGAGGAGATTTGACGCTTCCCCTCCCCGGTTAGTTTGATCGACCCTATTAAGCCTTCAAGAACGACGAACGAAAGGCTCGGCTTATCGCCCTCGCGCAGAATGTCTTCGTTGGCCTGATATCTCTTCTCCTGAATCGAGATGTTCCCCAAGGTCGCAATGTCTGATTCTGCGAGTTCCGAGATGGCTTGGAGCTTGCGGATCAACATTTTGAAAGAATGATCATGTGCCATCAAGAACCTGTTCGTGTTTGCTCCCAACTTTTAGTTGGCGCTAATGTTCCCGCTGCCTAGAGGAGACGAAGGCCAATGGTCAGTGCGTCGATGATGCGCGCAAAGTTCAGCTGTCCTCAATCCTTTTCGCCTGCCGCAACCTGTTCGAAACGGCTGGATCACAACCTGCTTTCCACCGGATTAACGAGTGCTATTGCGCGCCAGGAACCTTGAGAGTTCGCAGCCGTTCAACTGTTGGGGCGCACCAAGCAGGCTTTCAATGTCATCGGGTTCCGTGCTGATCGTGGAGACGTCGAGAACTCTCTCCGGGAGGCCGGGTTCGAGGTGGTCGCCGGCTTAAAAGGGCCTTCAAGCGATTGCGACTTTCGATCGTGAGCCGGAGCGAGTTGTGGCTCTCCTGACAGATATCAGACTTGGGGACGGCCCAAGCGGGTGGGATGTGGCCCGGCACCTCCGAGGCGCCGATCCTACTATGCCAGTTATATGACAGCGTTGGTCGATGCCATGGCCTGCTACGCAATTGACCGACATCAAATCGACATCCTGTCTCTCGGCTGCGTTGAATTGGAGTTCGCCTTCACCAAGGGCCAAATCGCCAAGGGCGGTATCAGGCACTGGCGCGAGATCATTTCTGCCGCCATGCGCCTGCAAAGCCAGAATGCACTGGGCCAAGCTGGGCTGCTGGTAGGACGAGACCGTCTACTACGCGTCGACGGAGCACCTATGAAGTCTAATCCGATCGACCTCGACGACTACACCGGTCCGCCGCAGAGTTACCTGTTTATTGCTGCCTCACTGGTCAAGCAACATGAGGAACGGCTGGCCGCGCTTTTCGTTGCGCCGCGTCCACCCTACAAAGCGGTGTATGGGCCAAGGTCTCAGGACCCGTAAATAGCCACCTGTTCTTCGCACGATGTCGGCTTTCAGAAACCGCCTAAAGCGATCCCGATATTGAGCGCAATGGCCATCCGTTCTGATTAAGTCGTCTTGGCCAGCCGTGGTCTTCACTCGACCCCGCATGATGAGGTATGACCAAGAAGGATGTAGACTAAACCGGAAGAGACAAGGTGCAGGTGCAAGGCATTGAGAGAAATAGCAGGAACCGAACCAATCCACAGGAATATTTTGTTGGTATTTATGTTGGTATCAGATGCGGCTAACATTCCCCTAAGTATCTGAAAGCAAAACGGGATTTTCTTCACTTGAATTCCGCCTCTGGGCACCAGTTTTCTCTGGGTCCATTCCGGACACATAGGTTACGGTTTATATCGGAGACATGGGTAACACTTTTGGCCCGAAGGGGTTTTGGAGTGGTTCGAGCCTGCATGTCTCATCAT
>NZ_JAMYMP010000057.1:0-17914 GCF_040318615.1 Mesorhizobium sp. M1078 | reverse complement strand
CAAGGGCCTCACGCCCTTTGAATACATCTGCAAAATCTGGACAAAAGAGCCCGAACGATTCAGGCTCGATCCAACCCATCAAACCTTGGGACTAAACACCTAGTAAATCGTCAATTAACTCTTTCGTTCCGCTGGTGGTGCGAAGGCGCCCGCATGAATAACTCGTTGCGCTGTCTCCAGACTGCACGAGCGTGCTTCGTCTGTCTGAGGTTAGGCCCCAAGGCTTGCGCTTGCCTCGCCTGTTCGGCTCATGCTGCGTCAGTCACGACATCGACGGCCAGCTTCAGTTCAATCGCTTTGGGCGTGAGTTGAATACCGGCGCTGCCAAGAAATTGCCGAATGATCATCCTGCTCTGGTGGGACCGCTCAACCCGTCAGGAGCGACGAACCGAGCCGGCTTGGATGTCGCCCCGCCGCAAGGACGCGAGGGGATCGAAGATCACGTCGGTAGATGTTCTGCCCTTCTCTAGGAAGTCAGCGCCGCGCGCATTATTGAATAAACCCAAACAGAATAAGAGCGAGAAAGGCAAACAGCAGCGCTGCAGCCGCTAGCAACACACCTTTGTTGGAGCCCCGCCGAGGTTGAGGGTCAGGCACCAGTTTTTTCCGGTTTGGGAGTTCATTCATTGGACATTAATTTCCGGCTGCAAATTAGGTTCCGCTCATGCTTGAATGCCTACAATGCCGCCCCACAGCGCCCTACAGGCGCACGACCTTCGCTAGCCCTAGGCGTGTCCGCTGGCCTTCTGCAAAGGACAACGCAAACGATTCCTGATTGAATGACCGGGCAATTTCCTGATCTTCTCAACCACGCGGACGAACCATTCGCCGCAGGTTTCTGTCACTTCGACGCAAGGCACGGCCTTGCGGAATGGAACCACGTTATCCATCACAGCCGACCTGAGCAATGGCAACATCGGTTTTATAAGACCACCGAATTCGGGATTTCAATGCAAAGTCGATACGTGATCATGTAATTTACGGGATCAAGTAATTAGTGAGCAGCGGATCGCATTTGAAGTGCGCTAACGATCACCTATGTGCTCACCGAAGCATTGGGGCTCGGCCGACACGGCGATTTTGAACGCCTACGGCAATTCCTTTTCGGAGAAAGTCGCTAACCGGCATGATGGCGCACTGAACCAAGATGGCGGGCATGGGGCCCGGCTGCACGCTGCATGGACTTCGGAAGACGCTGGGGAAGTACTTGGCCAAGGAGGGCGCGACCTCGAAACAATCGGCAGGCATTCTCGGCCACGACGACCTGGACCACGTAGAGCTTTACAGCAAGGACGGAGCAGGAGCGGCTCGCCGTGGATGGCATGGCGAAGCTTCTGAAGCGGTTTGTCTAACCGATGTCTAACCAGGTCGTCTACCCTCGACGCAAAGCCTTATGCATCAAGGCGACTGGTGGGCCCGGAGGATGTTTGGAAAAGAAGCTAAATCAAGCAGTTAGGAACTAGTGGGACCGCAAAGCATTCAAATCTGTTCCAATGTTTTTCGATGTTCTTGTCCCACCTACAACGCTGCATTTCGCCCGATGAACGCCTCGCTCGCCCTATCTCGCGAAGAAGGATCATGACGGTGTTTCAGTCTCTCATTGGAAAGTCGCGGTAGCACCATTAACGACGTTCTTCGACGAGCAAGGAGCGTCTCGATTGGGCCGAAAGCTGCCGGTCGGCTTGTGGGCGCTCAGGTCAAATAGCGGACCATGCAAAAACGTTCCTGGCAGCCTACTTCAACGGCGGAACTCCTGAGATTGCGCCAGTCGCAATCTCGCAAGATGGCAACCTGTCCGCCCATCGTTGGAAATGGAGACCTAGGTGGCCACATGCGTGCGCCGGCGCCTAGAGTAGTAGATAGACGATCCTCCCGAGCTGCCGTCACGCGCGCTCAAAAGTCATGCCGTAGTGATAGGGCGGCAGATCGATCAGCGTTATCAGATGAAAGCCGGCCGGCTCGACGACGGCTCTCACCGCCTTGGGAGGCATCCGCATGTCTGTCTTTGGCCCGCGCGGGTGACCGAGTACCGTCGTCTGTTCGCGCGGCACCGGGTGCCAGTTGACGATAGCGAACACGCCGCCAGGCCTGAGCGTTTTGGCAACGGCTTGGACAAGGCCAGGCTGGTCGGGAACACCATGAAATGTATTTGCGATCAAAACGAGATCCAGCTTTTCCGGGATCAATCGCGAGATCTCGCCGGCGTCGGCTATGATCCATTTTAGAACCGAAACGCCCTCCTGCTCTGCTTCCGCACGAGCCATCTCGATCATTGCTGGGTCGAGATCGAGCGCGTAAACGCGGCCATCGACGATCTTTGCTAGGGGAGCTGTGAAATATCCATCGCCGCAGCACAGATCGAGCACCGTCATACCCGGCGCCACGCCCAAGGACAGCAGGAGGCCGGCTGGATCCGGCCACAATACGGTCCACCAGTCCCGATCTGGCATCGATGTCGCAGGAAAAATTGCGCTCATACCGGCTGCCTTGAACGTGGCCGTAAACACGAAAACATTAGTGAATCGTTTCGGCATTGATCATGGTCGGCCAGAACCTCGATCACCCGGCATTCGCCGACTTTACCATGGCGGCAGCCTTCGACTATCAGTTCCAGTTCGGCTTTGAGCGCGTTCAGGCTCTGAATTCGCTGTTTGACCTCGCCTAGTCGAATCCGGGCGATGGCGTCGGCCGTGGCGCAGGGCTGGCCTGGGTCGTCCTGCAGCGTCAGAAGCGCCCGTATAGCGTCGATTTCAAAGCCCAGCTCTCTGGCATGACGAATGAACGTCAACCGACGCAGGTCCGCAGCCTCATAGTGGCGGCGATTGGCCTCGCTCCGGGATGGGGCAGGCAGAAGTCCGATCTGCTCATAATAGCGGATGGTCGGTACTTTCACGCCGCTTTGCCGGGCCGCTTCGCCAATGGTCACGCCATCTAACATTTTTCGCTTGCTCCTCTAGTCACTAGAGGATGTAGCGTTGTTGTCAAACGATACAAGAGGATTGTTATGACCGCGTCCCAGGCACAAACACGTTATCGCGTCGAAGGCATGGACTGTGCCGGTTGCGCCACCAAAATCGACAGCGCGGTGCGCCGCATCCCTGGTGTCGAAGATGTCAGCGTGTCGGTCACCGCCGGCACCATGACGGTCAAGCACTCGCCCGAGAGCAACCTTGCAGAACTTGAAAATAGAGTGACGGGCCTCGGTTACACGGTTGCCGAACTCAAGGGCAAAGCGAAGGCAAAAGCCAAGGTCAGGCCGGATGCGGCAGAGCAGGATCACGATGACCATGACGATGCTGGCGACGACCGTTCGGACCATGCTCACGCCACCCACGGCCACGGCAGCGAAAATCACCATGACCACGCCGAGGGAGTGGAGGGCCTTCACGGGCACGACGCGCCAACCTCGGGGCCGTGGTGGAAGAGTCCCAAGGGCCGCCTGACGATCGCCAGCGGCGCGGCGCTGGTCCTTGCGTTTGCCATTCACTATGTGTGGCCGGCATCCGGCGTATGGGTCTTTATCGCGGCCATGCTGGTCGGCCTGGTGCCGATCGCCAAACGCGCTCTCATGGCCGCCATCGCCGGCATTCCCTTCACAATCGAAATGCTCATGAACATCGCGGCGGTCGGTGCGGTCATCATCGGCGCCGGCGAGGAAGCTGCCACAGTGGTCTTCCTGTTCCTTGTAGGCGAGTTGCTGGAGGGCGTTGCCGCCGGAAAGGCGCGCTCGAGCATCCAGGCGCTGACCACGCTGGTCCCTAAGACGGCCTCCATTGAGGAGGGCGGCACGACGCGCGAAGTACCGGCCGAAAGCCTTGAAGTAGGCGCCATGATCATGGTGCGGCCGGGTGACCGGATTCCGGCGGATGGCGAGATCACCGATGGCGAGAGCGCGATCGACGAATCCCCGGTGTCAGGCGAGAGCGTGCCGGTGCGCAAAGGCGTCGGCGACAAGGTTTTTGCCGGCACCATCAACGGCGACGCTGTTTTGCGCATCAAGGTCACCGCGGCTGCCTCCGATAACACCATCGCGCGCGTCGTCAAGCTGGTCGAGGAGGCCCAGGAGAGCAAGGCGCCAACGGAGCGTTTCATCGACCGCTTCTCGCGCTGGTACACGCCTGCTGTGGTCGTTGTGGCCGCGGTCGTGGCGGTGATTCCGCCATTAGTTTTCGGCGGCGACTGGAACGGATGGATTTATAAAGGCCTGGCGCTGCTGCTCATCGGCTGCCCCTGCGCTCTGGTCATATCAGTGCCGGCGGCGATCGCCGCCTCACTCTCGGCCGGCGCCAAGCGCGGGCTGCTGATGAAGGGCGGAGCGGTCCTCGAGGGTCTTGGCAAGATTACCGCCGTGGCACTCGACAAGACCGGCACGCTCACGCGGGGCAAGCCCCAGGTCACCGACGTGGTTTCTTTCGGAAAATCGGCGGCCGAAGTGCTGCGTCTTGCTGCCGCCTTAGAGACCGGCTTAAGCCATCCACTTGCCATCGCTATCCTCGCGAAGGCGTCCGCAGACAAGGTCAAGGTTCCGGCCGCGTCCAAAGCGCAGGCTCTAGGCGGCAAGGGGGTCAAGGCGACCGTGGAAGGCGCCGAAATATTCCTTGCATCGCCACAGGCGGCCGAGGATACGGCGAAGCTCACAGAGGATCAAAAGTCGCAAATCGCAGCGCTAAATGACGAAGGCAAAACCGTTTCGGTCGTCCTAGTCGAAAACAAAGTGGCGGGCGCCATTGCGATGCGTGATGAACCGCGCCCGGACGCCTTGGCTGGTCTCAAGGCGCTGACGGATTCCGGCATTAAGACCATCATGCTGACGGGCGACAACAAGCGGACAGCTGCCGCGATCGGCAAGCAGCTCGGCATCGAGGTCCGCGCCGCGCTACTGCCAGAAGACAAGCAGCGTATTGTCGGAGAGCTGAAGGGAGAGGGCCTTATTGTGGCCAAGGTCGGCGATGGCATCAATGACGCGCCAGCCCTTGCGGCCGCCGATGTTGGTATTGCGCGATGGGCGGCGGCACTGACGTGGCTCTCGAAACCGCTGATGCGGCGGTGCTGCATGGCCGCGTCGGCGACGTTGCCGCGATGATTGCGCTGTCGAAGGCGACCATCGCCAACATCAAACAGAACATAACCATGGCCCTCGGCCTCAAGGCCGTCTTCCTCGTGACCACGGTCTTGGGAATCACCGGCCTGTGGCCGGCGATCATGGCCGATACCGGCGCGACTGTGCTGGTGACGGCCAATGCCATGCGCCTCCTGCGCTGGAAAGGGGCGGCGTGACGAACAAGCGGTCCTCTGTGCTAGACTTGAAGCATGGCTGAATCGCACTCCCATTCGCATCTCTGGCCCGGTGTCCCCCTCGCGCTAGGCTCCGCCGCCCTGTTCGGAGCGGTTTCGCCACTCTCCAAGCTCATCCTCGATTCAGTGAGCCCGCTGATGCTCGCGGGCTTGCTCTACCTCGGCGCCGGGCTAGGCCTAGCGTTGTTCTGGCTATACCGCCGCTCGACCGGCGGGGATCAAACAGAAGCTTCGCTGCAAAGGGCCGATATTTCGTGGCTGGCGGCAGCGATTGCCATGGGCGGCATCGTTGGACCGGTCCTGCTTATGTCCGGGTTAGCTCTGACCACGGCGTCGAGCGCAGCTTTGCTGCTGAATGTTGAAGGCTTGGCCACCATGGCGATTGCCTGGTTGATATTTCATGAGAACGTTGATCGCCGGCTTCTGATCGGTGCTGGCGCCATTCTTGCGGGTGCTGTTGTGCTTTCGTGGGCCGGGAAGGGAATCTCGGCAAATGCTGGCGCACTCCTGGTCGTCGGCGCCTGCGTCGCTTGGGGTATAGACAACAACCTGACCCGCAAAATCTCGGCGGCCGACCCGGTGACCATCGCCATGCTCAAAGGCTTGGTGGCCGGAACGGTCAATATTGGTTTGGCAGTGGTGTCCGGCGCCGTGTTTCCGCATGCCGCGTCGTTGGGAGCGGCGGCCGTCGTGGGCTTTCTTGGCGTCGGCGTCAGCCTGGTGATGTTCATCCTGGCCTTGCGCCAACTCGGTACGGCACGCACGGGGGCGTACTACTCGCTGGCGCCCTTTATCGGGGCCTTCCTGGCCATTGTGCTGGTCGGTGAGCCCCTAACCTTGCGGCTCCTTGTGGCGGGTGCCCTGATGGCTTACGGCCTTTATCTTCATCTCGCTGAACGACACGCGCACGAGCATGACCACGAAGCGCTGGAGCACGAGCACAGCCATGTTCATGACGAACACCATCAACATACCCATGACGGGCCGGTGACGGAGCCGCATTCGCATTGGCACCGCCATAAGCCTATGAGGCATTCTCATGTGCACTATCCAGACCTTCATCATCAACATCGGCACTGATCTCCGACGAGTGCCGCGATCAATATGATGTCCCAAGACCATGCGGGCACCAGTCGTCCATCTCGGCTATTTCCGCAACAGCTGGTGGCCCGGCGAAATGGCTCGATGAGGCAGCCTCTGCCGACGTGGGGGCGCTCTGCCAATTCCTGCCCGGACCGGCCTCCAGCCATGGCCGGACCGCCCGCACAGCGATGTTGCCGCGAAGAAAGCCTGGCCGGCGAGACGTCAGGTACGGATATCGACTACAGGACGCTTTTCTAGACGATTGAAATCATGCAGTTCTGAACTCCGGCCCGATCGTCCACCCTAGTCGCCGAGACCGATGAGGCCCACTTGTTCTGTGGTTTATTTTTCTTCCAAAAAGCCTACGGCCATCTTCCACAAACGTTGAGCGTTGGCGCTATTGAGCGCGTATGGGGCAACGCCTTCCAACCTCAGCTGGGGGCGGCTCGGCACGACCGGAGCCGCGGCGCAGTTCTCGAAGTACCTTCCGTTTGCTCCCTTGACCAGCGGCGAGGCCGCGAGAAGCACCGACGTAGCAGCGCCCTGTTCGGGTGTCTTGCGAAGGTGTTCGGGCGTACGCAGTCCTCCGGTATGACGCTGCAGGTCTGTGGCGATGGCTCCCGGATTGAGTGCATTGGACACGATCCCCTCGTCGGCCCATCGATCCCGGATCCCAACGGACAGGAGGGTGCAAGCCGTCTTCGACAGCGCATAGGCAAGAATTGGATCGTATGGGATGAAGTGGAAATGCGGGTCGTCCCAGAAAACCGGACCGAACAGGCTGCCACTGGAGCTGACTGATACAACGCGCGCACCTTGGGCCCTGGCGAGAGCTCTGCGGAGACGTAGGGTCAGTGCGAAGTGCCCCAGGAAGTTAGTCGCGAATTGCATTTCCCACCCCTGGGAAGAGCGTTGCAGCGCCGGCAATGCCATGATCCCCGCGTTGTTGACGAGCGCGTGGACGGGACCTTCCCAATCGTCGACGAAGTGATCGATGGAGCGGCGGTCTGCGAGATCGAGCTGACGCAACTGGATGGCAGGATTGCCGGTCTTCACCCGGAGATCCGTCGCGACTTCCTCGGCGGCTTCAGGGCGTCGCACGGCGATGACAACTCTGGCCCCGGCCGCGGCGAGCGCCGAGGTCGTCTCGATGCCGATCCCGCTCGCGCCGCCGGTGACAATCATCGTCTTTCCCCGGAGGTCTACACCTCTCAGGACTTCGGAAGCCGTCGAATGGAACCCGAATGGCAATTGGAGCATGGTCGCCTCATGTCTGGTAAGAGACTTGATCAGTCGACCGGCCGTCACTCTGTGATCTTGACGAAACCCTGCTGTACGAGCTGGATCGTGCGGGCCATGGCATCGAGATTGACCTTGATGCGGGGAAGAAGATCGGCATTTCCCCAGCCGTTCACCTTTGCGGTCGCGCCGCACAGTTCGACCTTGACACCGTTATCGATGAGGTCGGCAACCAGCTTTTTGTAAGGGTTGCCAGTGGCGATGTTGCGCGAAGCATTATAGGCCGCGTCATTCAGCGTGACGTGACCGGCGTTCGTGTGGAAGACCACGATCACATCTGATGTCGCCCTCCAATTTGCGACATCCGTGGTGATCAGCTGAAGATGGAAAAGCGCCGCGGGCAGGTCGCCTTCGAACTGAAGGCTTCCAATGCTGTGGACCGATTTTACTTGCTTCAGTTCAACCGGGATATCTATGATCAGCTTGCTTGTTGTTTCCGACATGGCTCTCTCCTAAGGGTTGGAGTTCCGTCAAGGATTCGGGCCGGGGCGCCCCCGTGGGGCATCCCGATGGCGCGTGGGAGTTGCGGGAGGAATTCGCCAGAAGATCAGCAGATGACCGGACCTTGGGCTAGACGCCCTCGTAAACCAGCCGCGTGAAGAAGCCCGGATCGATGACGAAATTACCCCACTTCGCGTCGAAATCTGCCGTGGGCTTCGCCGCGACGGCCTCGTCCCTCGATCGCCCTTGGCGTTTGAGCGCTGCGACGTTCTCACGGACGGCGACAAGCATGTCGCGGAATTCCTGCAGCTCCGCCCGGTTACTCACCGGGTTTCCGTGGCCTGGGATAATGATCGTCTTGTCGGTCGACGCGGCCAGGTTCGCATCCGAGGCGGCGATCATTCCGTCGATGCCGCCGCCCGTCGAATAGTCGATGAATGGGTATATGCCGTTCCAGTAGGTGTCGCCGACATGGAGGACATCGGCCTCGCCGAACATTACTGAAATATCGCCGTCGGTATGCGCCGGACCATAGTAGTTCAGTGCGAGCGACTGGCCGTTCACCTTGAGCGAATGCTCCTTTGAGAAGACGTGCTTGGGCACTCCGCTGTGCTCCAGCGGCAGAAAATTGTAGTCCCAGTCCTCCACCCGCTGCACATGCGACAGGTACTTGCGGGTATTCTCGTGCGCGATTATTTTGGCTCCGCCGTCCCCGATCCATGGGTTGCCGTCCGCGTGATCGAAATGCCAGTGGGTATTTATGAGATGGGTCACGGGTTCGGGGGAGAGGGCGGAGAGTGCCTTGGTCATCTGGGCGCGACACGCTGATGCCTGCATCGACCATGACCAGACCATCTTTGCCGCTCGATACCGCGACGTTGCCGCCTGAGCCTTCCAGAATAGTGATATTGTTCCTTAGCTTGTGGGTGGAAATCGGAGGACTTGGCAGCGCTGTCCTTGATCAAGCTGACAAGTCCGCGCGCTTCGGCGTAGGCATCGCGGGGGCTCATCCAGCCACCGGTCGCCGCGAAGGTAGCGGCGCCTATGCAACACAGGCAAAATCCACGGCGGGAGAGCATGTGTTCCGTCTTCATGACATACCTTTCCGCAACCGCCCTCAAGGGAGCGGACAGCTTTGAGTTGACTTGAGTACATGAAGGGCAGGCCCCTTCGGCCTGCCGAGGTGGTCAGGCCTTGATGAAGGCCAGAAGGTCCGCGTTGATCACGTCGGCATGGGTTGTGAACATGCCATGCGGGTAGCCGTCGTAGACCTTGAGCTTCCCGTTCTTGAGCAGCTTGACGGAGAGTTCGGCAGAATCAGCGATGGGCACGACCTGGTCGTCGCTTCCATGCATTATCAGCACCGGAACGTCGATCATCTGCAGGTCCTCGGTGAAATCGGTCTCCGAGAAGACCTTGATGCACTCATAGTGCGCATTCGTTCCGCCCATCATGCCTTGACGCCACCAATTGCGGATCGTCCCCTCGGAGATCGTGGCCCCGGGACGGTTGAACCCGTAAAACGGTCCGCTGGCGATATCGAGGTAGAGTTGCGCTCGGTTGGCCGCCAAGGTTGCGCGGTAGCCGTCGAAGACCTCGATCGGGAGCCCTCCAGGATTCTTGGCGGACTTGACCATGACGGGAGGTATGGCTGAGATGAGCACCGCTTTGGCGACCCTGCCCTTGCCGTGCCGGGCGACGTACCTGGTCACTTCACCGCCGCCCGTAGAGTGGCCGATGTGGATGGCGTCGCGGAGGTCGAGCGCTTCTGCGAGAGCTGCGACGTCGGCCGCATAAGTGTCCATGTCGTTGCCGCCCGAGGTCTGGCTAGAACGGCCGTGGCCCCTCCGGTCGTGTGCGATGACCCGGAATCCCTTGCCGAGGAAGTATAACATCTGGTTGTCCCAGTCGTCGGCGCTCAGCGGCCAACCATGGTGGAACACGATCGGCTGTCCGGCGCCCCAGTCCTTGTAGAAAATCTGCGCGCCGTCTTTTGTCTTGATGCTGCTCATGGTCTCATTTCCATCTTCGGGGGTTGCACTGGTTGAATTCGACGCCGCCATGGCGGCCAGAGGCAAGGTCGTGGCAAGAGCGACGACTCCCGCCCCGATCAGGACTTCCCGTCTCGTAGCCGTGATGGGCATTGTCGTGGATGTGCTCGTCTCCATTTCTCTTTCCTCTGCGACTTGGACGCGGGTCCACTAGCGCCTACGGACATCGTCTGTCCGGACGCTCTCTTTCGGTCGTGTCGATATTTTGCTGTCGTCAGCCCACTACTGGCGCTGCCACAGCCCACTCTTTCCGGGTGGTAGGCATGCCGTCGATCAATTCGACGACCTCCTTGGATTTCGAAAGCGTCGTCATCAATGACTTCGGCCCTTCGAACGGCCTTCCGCCAATGTGCCAGCCATCGGTATGCAATTCCTCGATAAGAACCCACACCACTTCGCGAAAGGCCTCCGATCCCTCGAACTTCACCATCACGTCGGTCAAGGCCTTGGCCATGGCATGTTTCTCCTCCGGCGTGAACACGCCGTCGACCAGTTTCACATTGACAAATGGCATGACGGATTTCCTTTACTTGCAGATTGTACGTTCCGCTTCAGTCGGTGACGTCGATCACGATTTTGCCGTTGGCGGTTCGGTTTTCGATCTGGGCGTAGGCTTCCGCGATCGTCTCGAAACTGAAGCGACGCGGATCGACGAGAGCCGTGACCTTTCCTGCTTCTGCGAGTCGCTTTGCCTCCCGCAGGATTTGCCCATGATGGGCGCGGCCTTCCCCGGTCAAGATCGGCAGAAGCGTGAAGACACCTGAGTAGCTAGCGGCTCGGAACGAGAGCGGACCGAGCGAATGCGTGCCCCATCCGAGGCAGCTCACAACGTGACCAAAACGCGCCACTGCGTTAAAGGCGGCGTCGATCCCGGCTCCGCCCACGGTATCGTAGACGATGTCGAAGCCGCGCCCGCCCGTATGGTCTTTGACGTACTCCTCGACCGTCGTCTGATCCCTGTCGATTGCCGTGGCACATAGCTCCTCGATCTCGCGCTGCTTGGCAGCCTTTTCCACGGCAAAGACCTCGGACCCGAAAGCCCGTGCGATCTGGATGGCAACGTGGCCGACGCCACCCGCACCAAGTACAAGGACCTTCTGGCGCGCCTGAACCTGTGCGCGATCCACAAGGCCCTCCCAGGCGGTGATGAACACCAGCGGCAAGGCGGCCGCTTCGCGCATTGTCATGTTGGCTGGCTTGGGTGCCAGCAAATCTGAATCGACGGCCACGAAGGTCGCGAGCGATCCCTGGAGACCGCCGACGCCGCCGGTCATTCCGAAGACCTCGTCCTGTGGCTTGAACGCGATCACCCCTGGACCGACAGCCTCGACGATCCCGGCGACGTCCATACCGAGAATGGCGGGCAGTGGGTGTCGCGCATGAGGCGCTTGGCCGCTTCTGATCTTGAGATCGAGTGGGTTGACGCTGCTCGCCTTGACCCGGATAAGGACCTCGCCCGCCGCGGGCGCGGGGCAGACCATGCTGGTACGGACGAAGTCGGAGTTCGTCTCGTGCAGGACGAGCGCATCCATCTTGGTCGCCGTGGTCTTCATATGCCTGCCCCGCTGCGGTGTCGCCGGCTGTCCGACGACCAATAGAAGATGGCAGAGCTCCGTTATCTCAAGCCAGTGAATCGCAGTGAAATCTTGTGAGGGGCAGGAGCATAGACGCGGAGACCGCGCGGGAAGATCAGGATGCCTCGGTCAAAAGGGCCTTGGCCGCCACCATGTCGGCTGTTTCGAAGCCTTCGATGAACCGATCGTAGACCGCGGCCAGCAGCGCACGCGCACGACCGGGCTCTCCGCGCTCACGCGCCAACCGCGCCAAGCTCGTAGTTGTCCGCAGTTCCCAGGACAGCGCGTCCTGCCGCCTCGCCAAGTCGACCGAATGGAGATAGCAGCGTTCGACACTCTTGAAATCGTCGCCGCCGCGCCAAAGGACATCCCCCTTCAGGCGATACAGTTCCGCGATGCACCAGAGCTCGTCCTTCTCTTCGCTGGCGCTGATCGCCGCCTCTACCAGAGACCGCGCTTCGGCGTGTTGTCCCAGAGAAGAGA
The DNA here is from genome assembly GCF_040318615.1 of Mesorhizobium sp. M1078. Lineage (NCBI taxonomy): Bacteria > Pseudomonadati > Pseudomonadota > Alphaproteobacteria > Hyphomicrobiales > Phyllobacteriaceae > Mesorhizobium > Mesorhizobium sp. M1078. The sequence continues at coordinate 5,688 of NZ_JAMYMP010000057.1, read as the reverse complement.
GGCCCTCGGCCAGAAAGCCGAGAAATCTCACATTGTAGAGGTTGAAGAGTTTTACCTGGCGGAGTTCAGCCAGCCCGCTACGGAGAAGGGAAACGCCATCCTCAGGGAGCCCCCGTTGGATCAAAAGCGCCGCCTTCCAGCACCGAGCGAACACCTCCCATGGGCCGAGCGCGTTTGTTTTGGCCAGATCGAGTAGCTCGGTGATTGCCGAGTCCGCCGCTGCTAGGTCGCCGACATGAACAAGGACCGGACATGACCATCGCGCCAAGGCTTCACACAATGAGATCGCGTGGCCCGAGTCCCGCGCGGCTGCGACGGCGGTATGGACCGCCTTGATTGCCTGATCTGGAAGGCCTTGCATCCACAGGAGCTGGGCGGGCTGTATTCGTGCCGAAACCGACTGGCCGAATCGGAAACGCACTGAGCCCGCGGAGGCGGTTTCAGCCGAGACATCGTGGGCGAGCATGAGATCGGCGCGATGGCGGGCACCCCGGAAGTCCCCCATGCAGAACAGCGTCATGCTGAGCATCCGATCGCCAATGAACCGATCGAGCCCGCTTTGGGCAAGCGCCACGAAGCGTTCCGCGTTTCGCAACGATGCTCTATACTCACCCATCCCCACTTGCGCGAGCCAAAGACCCCATAGAGCCTCCGCCTGACCTTCCAGGTCACCTAGCTCTTCCGATATCTGCAACGCCTTGGCGAACGCAGCCGGAGCCTGTGGCGCGAAGCCTACCTTGAATGCTTGCGAGAGCCCAAGTGCCCTATAGAGCTGCATGATTGTTCGAGCCTGCTCGTCTCTTCGCTTTCCCGGGCCAATCCCTTGCAGCGCTCGCTGGACACTGGTCAGGCATTCGTCAACCAGGGAAAGCTGGTACCAAATCGGTATGGCGGCGACCGTGACCGCGAGGCCAATTTCCAGGTCGCCATGATCCGAGTACGCCCAGTCCAGAGCGAAGCGTACGTTGTTGATGTGGGTACCGTAGCTGGACAGCCATAGTTCGCTCGACAGGGTTTCGACGTCCGCCTGCGAATGCCGTAGAATGTCGCACAGATAGGCCGCCATTTTCCGCATGACGGCATCGAGCTCCCCCTCCTCCCGAATTTTTTCCAAAACGAATGCCCGCGTCGTGTCGAGCAGCCGGTATCGCGCGGCCTTGCCTTGAGCGTCGACGGCTACCAGGGATTTGGCGATGAGGTTAGCAAGATGACCGGGTACATCCCGGTCCGGTGCGGCCAAGTCGGACGCGACGGCAACTGCAGCTTCACGTGCGAAGTCGCCCGCGAATATGGCGAGCCGACGCAGGACTTTCCGTTCCTCTTTTGAAAGCGCACCGTAGCTCCAGTCGATCATCGCCGCCAAAGTCTGATGGCGCGGTAGAGCGGTGCGCCGCCCACCTGTCAGCAACCGCAGACGATCGTTGAGAAGCTCCGCGATCCCTCGCGTGCCAAACGCCTCCACCCGCGCCGCGGCAAGCTCTATCGCAAGGGCGATCCCATCAAGCTGGCGGCATATATGTGTGACCACGGCTGCTTCATTGTCGTCGAACGTATAGCCGTTCACGGAAGAGGTCGTCCGCTCAACGAACAAGCGGATGGCGGAAAACTCCAATGCGTCGGCGGCAGTCAGACCCGCCGCCGACGGCGGCGTATCGAGCGGGGGGAGCCTGTAGACGCTTTCACCCTCCACCCGCAAGGCTTCGCGGCTGGTGGCAAGGATGGTGATATCCGGAACTTCGCGGAGCAAGGTCTCCGCCAGACGGGCAGTGGCTTCGAGAACGAGTTCGCAACTGTCGAAGACGAGCAGCAAGCGTTTCCCACGAAGGTGCCCGATGAGGCTCGCGGTCGGATCACCCAAGGTCTCCGGAAGGTGAAACTGTGACGCCAAAACCGAAGGGACGAGTTGGGAATTCGTTATTGGGGCCAGGTCGATGAAACAATGCCCATGCTCATGCGCCGACAACAATTGCTTTGCCACACGAAGGCCAACGGTTGTCTTCCCGATGCCACCTGGGCCGACAATCGTGACCAGCCGGAACCGTTGAAACCGCCCTTCGATGGTTTTGATGGCTTCTTCACGACCGATGGGTTGCGTCAGCTGACTTGGGAGGTTGTTCGGCGCCTGTGTCGTCTCGGGCTCGTGTTCAACATGAGAGCGGCGGACAGAGGCAATGAACCGATAGCCTCTTGTCGGAACGGCGACTATGTATTGCGAAGCGGCCTGATCGTCGCCGAGCACCCTTCGGAGCAATGCGATCTGAGCTCTGAGGTTCGACTCCTCCACAATAGCGCTGGGCCAGGCTCGCGCGGTCAATTCATCTTTCGTTACTAGGTCTCCAGGTCGCTCGGTCAACGCAATGAGTATTTCGAGCGCTCGGGAGCCGATCAAGACGGGCTCGTTCTTGAGTAGAACATGTCGCCCCGGATAGAGCAGGAATGAGCTAAAGGTGATTGCCGAATCTGCGGCGGTTGCCTTCGGGAAAGCCTTCTCTTGCATTCTATCCTTCCCTGGTCACGGTCGTTGTCAGAACGGAGTATAGAGCGATGCTGCCAAGGAGATCGAGTGTGTCTGACTCACGTTACTGACGACCGCAGGATTTCAAGTAACACACGATCCTCGTGTAGCGGAGCTACGATCCATCTCTGCGGGCTTAACTCGACTTCGTTTGGGCGGACCGCCCCAAGCATGGGGCCTCAGGTTTTTGCAATGTCCAATCCAGTCAGACTTGCGCTCGCTCGCCACAACCTCTCGGCCCTCTCGGGATCGATGGCATAAGGGCGCACCCCAAACGCCTCGTCGGGCTCTATGCGTGCTACGTCACAATTCTCACAATAGACGCCGCCTATCGAGGCCAACTCAGGAGAGGTCGCGCTCCAGACTGTCGTCGCCGCGCCTTGTTCTACGGTTTTCAAATCCCTCGCCGGATCGATTATCGGAGACCCATCTGGGGCGACAGCACCGACAGCATCGATCTCGGACCGAGGTAGATGACGGATCCCGGGTGTCATTATCATTCCGGGGTGTACCGAGAGGGCGCTGACGCCGTGACGGCGCCCACGCCTGTCGAGCGCAACAGCCAAAAGCGCGGTGGCGGTCTTTGATTGGCCATAGGCCATCCATTTCTCATAGGGTCGTCTTACAAAATGGAGATCATCCAGATCGACATCGCACATCTGATGGGCTCGGGAGGAGAGGACAACCACGCGAGATTTCCCCGCGGCAAGTAAAGCTGGCCATAGCAGCACTGTCAGCCGAAAGTGTCCGAGGTAGTTGGTGGAAAAATGGCCTTCGTGACCATCGGCATCGCGGAACAGAGGCCTGGCCATCACGCCCGCATTTAGGACCAGGATATCAAGTCGGCTTCGGCGCTCGCAAAACGTGGTGGCAAAGGTTTGGACTGAGACCTGATCGATCAGGTCAACGGGCCAGACCTCTACCCCTTCAATTCCGCTCAAAGCGGCTTGGGCGGCAATTGGGTCAAGCGCGGGCACGCAGATGCTAGCCCCGCATGCAGAAAGCACTCTAACAGTCTCCAAGCCAAGCCCGGAAGAACCACCGGTCACCATTGCAACGTGCCCGGTAAGGTCGATGCCACGTGCCACTTCCAACGCCGTCATGGCAGGCCCAAAAGGCGTATAGAACGGAGTCTGCCGTTCGCGCATTTTGTTCCCTAGCTTCGCCCCTACGAATGCTCGGCACACAAACCCAAATAGCAGTTTTCCTGGGTGCTGTCGCCAAGCACGCCTTGGCTAAAGGGAAGGTGGAACAATTCCCTCTGGAAGGTGACGGCTATAATAGGTCTTAGACACCCTCGGGCCCGGTAGCAGACCGTCCTTAGCGTCATCCGACTCCTCACTTCTAGGGCGTGAACGGTAGGACCCCGAGAGAACCAGCCAACGAAATACGTCCGCTTCAGCAAGTGCTCAAATCTGCTTGAGTGTTCGAGATGCGGCGCAAAGCCGCCTTTCGGTAGAAGATGAATGCGGTCAGCGAGTGGCTGGATCAGCTTCTTGAATCAATTTGGGCGAACCGCTTCGTAACCCATTGAGAAATAACGATTAAGGTAGTCGCTAACGACGTCTCTTTTCAAGAAAATCAATGGGATAGCGGGTGGTTTGCCAAGCCGTTCCCTTCGTATTCTCTCGTATCAAAGGACCAAGAGACGACCAGTTCCCCGCGAGCGGTCCCTCAATTCTATCCACAAAGAAGGTCAGTCAATACATTGACCATAGCGCTATGAGCGCAGCCGCATCTGGGCCGGAAGCTAATCATCCGCGAACATGACGAAACCGTCTGGAAGCAGCCATTCCCCAGGAGCCGCCCCCCGAGGACGTTGCCCATCGAGAAAGGAATGGCGGCCATTGACGTGAGGGGTCTCGCCCCGGAAGCCAATCCCTCTCGATACCGATGTTTTGTGGCCACTGATTGGCCGACAGCGGGTGCGCGCCGCGTCAAGCGCGCGTGCGGATCGTGTCGCTCACCGTCCCGGCGCGGCGAGCGTTGCGCGTTCAGGCGCCGAGGCCTGGCGCTGGTCATCGCCATCATCCAGGCTCATCCATGATCTTCGATCTGGGTTGATGAAGGCCGCTTATGGCTTGTCAATGAAGGCTTGGACGAGTTGAACGGTGGCAGCAGGGTTTTCCTGCATGATCCAGTGGCCGGAGTTCGGGATCAGCCCGGCGGTTACATCGGAAGCAGCGGCGCGCATGATGTCCGCCATTTGCATGCCGAGACCCTTTTCTGCGCCCAACGCCAGCACGGGCATTGCCAGCTTTCCGTGAGCGACCGCCCATGCCCGGTTATCTGTCGCGTCCTGATCGAAGGCACGATATTGCTCGAACACAGAGTGCATTGCACCAGGGAGCGCATAAAGCGCGGCATAATAGCGTCGCGCCTGTTCCGTGAAGTGCTCTGGGTCTGCCGAAAATTCGTTCCAGAAGCGATCGAGATAGATGCGCTCCCGCCCCTTCACGAGCCGCTCCATGTCGGGGCCACCAAAACGGAAATGCCAGGTCGCCGGACTCTTTGCGATCTCATCCCATGGGCCAACCCCCGGGGATCGGCGCATCAATCACTATGAGCTTGGCTACCCGGTCTGGATATTTCTCCGCAAAGGCAAAAGCGACCATGTTGCCAATATCATGCGCAACGACGTCGGATTGCACGATCTTTAGTGCGTCCATCAACTGCGCGATGTCGGTAGCCTGGCTCATCTTAGAGAAGCCGCCCGCCGGCTTCGACGATCGACCCATGCCCCGAAGATCAGGCACGATGACGGTATGATTTCGGACGAGGCTTGCAGCCAGCGGAGCCCACATATCACCGCTTTCGCCAAAGCCGTGGATCAGGATGGTCGCAGGTCCGCTGCCGCCGATGCGCACGTGGATCGTCACGCCATGCGCCTCGATCTCCTCGGTGCGAAAATCGGCTGGATAGGGCAGCTCCTGTGCCTGAGCGGGTGCGGATACCGCGAGCAAAGCAGCCATCATGAAGGCGAATGGGAACTTGTTCAAAAGGCGATCGGGCAAGCTCATCTCCTACGGCAAGCCCTTTTATAGGTTGTGTGCGTCAAGTTCTGCAAAATGGGGCGGCCATGATGCTGGTCATGCGGCTTGGCGCAGAGCGAGCTTCTTGTGCTCGCGCAGGTCGTCCATGTTGATGTATCGGTTGGCCTCCATCCAGTTTTC
>NZ_JAMYMP010000056.1:0-18508 GCF_040318615.1 Mesorhizobium sp. M1078 | reverse complement strand
GATGATGAGACATGCAGGCTCGAACCACTCCAAAACCCCTTCGGGCCAAAAGTGTTACCCATGTCTCCGATATAAACCGTAACCTATGTGTCCGGAATGGACCTTGAAGTTGTTGGCGATCCCGACAGGATTCGAACCTGTGACCATCGGCTTAGAAGGCCGGTGCTCTATCCTACTGAGCTACGGGACCGCTGGCCGGCATTTGATATCTTGGCCGGCTGGTGTCTATGTGCCAGGCGCTGACCGCCGGTCAATGCGTCCAGGGTATCCTGCGGTCATAGCGGAAATTTTCCGCGTAGGAAATCTGCCGGCGCTTGGTCTCTTTCGGCTCCTCGACACGGAAGGCCAGCCCCTGCTTTTCGGCATAGGCCACCGCTTCTTCCCTGGTGTCGAAGGTCAGCCTGATCTGGCTCAGCATGTCGCCCGATGTGGTGTAGCCCATCAGCGGGTCGATCTTCTTGCGTTGGGCGGGATCGAATTCCAGCACCCAATGGCCGGTCTTGGCCTTGCCGGACTGCATCGCGGTTTTGGCTGGGCTGAAAATACGCGCGGACATGGGCACCTCGTAGCTGCGTTGGCGGTAGCGCCGCCTTATTTCAGTCAATACTGTGCAACACTGCCGACGGCAAGGCCGAAGCGGCCTGCAACCAGGCCGCTTCGGCAGCGGCATAGGCTGGATACACTGGCGTAGCATCAAAAGTCATGGTCATGATGGCGACACAAAGAGGCATGGACGCAGGGATTTTGCACGCCGAGGCCGACAGCCAAGCGATTTTCGACGGCGCGATCGTGATCGGCGCCGGGGCAGCCGGCTTGACCGCAGCCCATGCGCTGCTCAAGACCGGCGTGCCTGTGATGGTGTTGGAAAAGGAAGCCCGGCTGGCCGAGCCATGGCACGGGCGGCACGAGCGACTGCATCTCAACACGCATCGCGACCTTTCGGCGCTGCCGGGCGTTTCCTTTCCTGCCGGCACCCCTGCCTTTCCGCACCGAAACACCATCATCGGCCATTTGAACGAATTCCACGCCATGCACCGGCTGCCGGTCGAGTTCGGCATCGCGGTCGAGGAGATTGGCTTCGAGGGCGACCACTGGCTTGTGCGGACCAGTGCCGGGCCGCGGCTGGCGCGCCATGTCGTCATCGCCACCGGGCGCGACCGGCAGCCCTTCATCCCGGCCTGGAAAGGCATGAAGGCCTTTGCCGGACGCATCATCCATTCGGCCGCATTCGGTAACGCCAAGGCCTATGCGGGCAAGAAAGTGCTGGTCGTCGGCGCCGGCAATTCCGGCTTCGACGTGCTCAATCACCTGGTGGCAGCCGACGCGGGACAGATCTGGCTGTCGGCGCGCAACGGTCCGGCACTGCTGCCCAAGCGCCTCGGCCAGATCGCCGTCCACCGATTTTCGCCGATCCTGGCGCGGCTGCCGTTCAAGCTCGCCGATGCGGTGATGGCGGCGACGCAGCGATGGGCCTTCGGCGACCTCACGGCCTACGGCCTGCCGCCGACGCCTTCGGGCGGCGCAAGCCGGCTGGCGTCGGATTATACCGCCATCGCCACCGATGACGGCGCCGTCGATGCCATCAAGGACCGCAGGATCATCGTACTGCCAACCGTGCGGGAATTTACCGGCGACACGGTCGTTTTCGACGATGGCGCGACGATCCAGCCCGATATCGTCATCGCCGCGACCGGCTACCGCACCGGGCTCGAGGCCATGCTGGGCAAGCTCGGCGTGCTCGACCAAAAGGGCGTGCCGCTGTTCAACGGCGCCGACAGCGACCCGAAACTGCCGGGCCTGTGGTTCACCGGCATGCGGCCAAGCATCCGCGGCTGCTTCGCCAATGCTCGCATCCAGGCCAAGGCGATCGCAGCCAGGATTGCGCGGGAGCGCAGACCGCCAAGCCCCGTTTGATGTTTTAGGGGTTGCGCGACAGGGTCCGGAACCGTATACGCCGCAGGGCCTCGGAGTGTAGCGCAGCCTGGTAGCGCATCTGGTTTGGGACCAGAGGGTCGGGAGTTCGAATCTCTCCACTCCGACCATTTTTTCCCACAAAGCCAGTCCTTGCCCAAGGTCACCCCCAAGGTCGCCAATGGCTGCCTCGCCGGTAGCGCATGGCGGCACGCATTGCCCAAGCAGCAGCCGCTCGCCGATCGGACCCTACATTGGAACACCAGTTCGCTCCGAGAGTTGTGTATGTTCAACCCAAGGAGCAAACAATGAAAACCCTTCTCATCGCCTCGATGATCGCGTTCGCCGGAACGGCGGCTTTGATCGCACCGGCGAAAGCCGCCAGTCTGACTATCCAGTCCGATGACGACGATCAATATACGTCCGACGATGGCGATATACAGATTCTTCGCCATCACCAGCGCCACAAAGACTATAGCGACGACTATGGCGACGGCTACAGCGACAACCAGGATGGCCAATGGCGGCGCCACCATCGCCATCACCGCTGCCATATCGAACTGGTCAGGCACTGGCGCCATCACCACAGGGTCGTCGAAGAGGTCAGGGTCTGCGGCTGATCCGATCGCTTTGGACCTGCTCCGGCCGGGTTGGCGGCCGGAGCACCAATCTGACCTAAAGCGCGTCGCATTTGAACGGACTCACGGACGCGCTTGAGGTCTTGTTTGATGCATGTGGTTCTCTCAAAACCGGGGCCACTTGAGCGACATGCATCAGGCGCCCGTGTCATCGAACAGCATCCCTTCGGCGGGTTTGGCTGAAATCGACGCAGGGATAATCCCCTCGCTTCCACCTCTATCGCCGGTCTAAAAGCGCGTCGCGCTGAAACGTATCCAGGCGACGCGCTTTGATTTTTGTTTTGATGCATGTCGTTCTCTCAAAACCGGGACCACCTTTGAGCGACATGCATTAGACTCCGGGCAAAGGGGAGATTCTGGATGCTTGGTCTCGAGGCATGGCTTTCGCTGATTGGCCCTGCCTACTTCGCTTACATCGGCATCACGGTTCCGTTCGTCGTCGTCTGGGCCATTATCTGTGCAGCCCTGTGGATCTGGAACAACCGGCCGAGCAAGAGGCAAGGCCGTCCCCGCTCGTGGCCCGCCAGCGTGCTGTTCTTTTCGTCGCCGCGTGCTACGTGGCAGCGCATACGGTGGTCTATCTGCTGGTCCGGTATCTGGCGGCGTTGTGGCTATAGGGCACCCTCCCGGACACTCCGGTGACTGCTCCACGAAGGTAAGCTCGCCGGGCGAGAACCCCAATCATCACTCCCGGCGAGCCTACAACCCGATCAGGAACGCGACCAGGACCGGGGTCAGCCGGCAAGTTCCCAGGTGCAAGACGGATGCCAAATAATGTTTCCCGAAATGGGACAGCGGCCCTCATGCGGCGGTGGGCACGGAGAGATCGAGTGTATTCATTCGAACACGCTGTAGTCGCTGAAGAGGAAATCCTGCCGAAACGCATGTTCGCAGCTCGCGCTCTGGTCGGGCTGCCGTACCTGGTTACGGCTGCCAAGGATCGATGACAGGCACGCCGGCCGCATGGAATGGCGCCGTGTCACGCGAGGCGACATGAAAGCCGTTTGCGGAGGCGATTGCCGCGATGTAGCCGTCGGGCACAGGAAACCCCTTGCCGGCTGCCCTCGCCTTCACTGCAAGTCGGGCATAGTGCCGGGCCGCCTCGGTATCGAAAGGCAGGATGCGGCGCTCAAACACGGCGCACACACCGGCGAAGGTTTCAGCGAGCGCAGCCTTGCGACGACCCGCCGGCATGGCCTCGATGCCGAACAGCACTTCGGCGAGCGTCACACTGGAGAGGTAAAGCGTTTCCTCGGCCTGGTCATCAAGCCAGGCCAACACAGCTTGATGCGGTTCGGGCTTCATGGCCTCCGAAACGACATTGGTATCGAGGAGGATCATTCGAACCCCAGCGGTTCGGCCGGCGCCTTGTCGCGAGCCTGCTCCAGGACCTCCACGTCTTCATTGGTCAGCCCGGCGCGTCGGGCAATGTCTGCCAGAACGGAGCCGAGTTTCACACGGCCGTCCGGCCGCACCGCGTTTTCCAGAATGTCGCGTATCTCGGCCTCGGTGCTGCGACCGTGCAAGGCCGCCCGTACACGCAGAGCTCGGTGGGTCGCTTCCGGAAGATTTCGGACGGTCACTGCAGGCATTGATATCGCTCCGATGTCATTGATTGAAAGTATCATATTGTTTCAGGTGATGTCACCATGCATGTTTTGAAAACGTCGCACGGGCGGGATCGACAATCGCCGTCCAGGGAATTGCAGCAGGATCTAAACCTCGAACTCGCCCTGCCCTTCGTCCATTGCGCTGACGGTTTCGGCGGCGAGCGCCCTGGTGATCGGCGTCTTGCGCTCGAGCGCGGTGCGGTCGAGGCGTTCGACCACGCGCATGGCGGTGGCCAGTGAGCGCTCGATGCGGCGCACCAGATATTGCACGACGTGCGGCTCGACCTCGACCTGGCGGTCGGCGAAGAGTTTGGTGATGACACCAGCCAGAAGCAAATCGTCCGGCTCATGGATCTCGACCGTTGCCGCCGCCTTCAGCCGCGAGGCGAGATCGGGCAACGTCACCCTCCAGGCGGCGGGGAAGCGCCGCGCCGTCAACAGCAAGGTGGCCCCGGCGCCGCGCACTTCATTGATGAGATGGAACAGGCCCGCCTGGTCGATGGCTGTCTTGTCGACATCGTCGATCAGCGCCGGCCTGCCGCCAAGCCCGGTGATGGCATTGCCGATGCGCTGGGTATCGACCGCCACAGCGTTGGCCCGCGCTTGCCAGATCGAACCCAGATGTGTCTTGCCGGAACCGGCCGGGCCGGCGAGCACGATTACCGGCGACGGCCAGTCCGGCCAGCGGTCGACAAGGGCTGCCGCCTCGCGGTTGGTGGCCGACACCACCAGTTCGTCGCGCGAGTAGCCGGTGCCGTGGCCAAGGTCGAGCGGCAGCTGGCGCGGCGGTTCGGTCTTATGATCCGTCACGTTCAGCCGCGCGGCGACCGGTGGCCCCCGCCGCGAGCGGCGGGCAGCGGCGGGACGGGCTCGGTGGAGTGTCCCTTGTAGAGAGGCGATTCGAGATAGCGGGCAATGGCAAACCGCACCAGCACGGCAACCGCCGCCGAAGCAGGAACGGCGATCAAAAGGCCGACGAAGCCGAACAGGGCGCCGAAAGCGAACAGCGCAAACATCAGCCAGACCGGGTGCAGGCCGACGCTTTTTCCGACCAGCCTCGGCTGGAGGATGTTGCCCTCGATGAACTGGCCGATGAAGAAGACCACCGCGACAGCAACGATCATGGTCCAGTCCGGCCAGAACTGGACGAAGGCGACGCCGACGGCCAGCACCAGCCCGGTCAGCGAGCCGACATAGGGAATGAAGGAGATCAGCCCGGCGAAGAGGCCGATCAGGATGGCGAAATTCAGCCCGGTCAGCGTCAGGCCAGTGGCATACATGCCACCGAGCACCAGGCACAGCGTGCCCTGGCCGCGCACGAAGCCGGCGGTCGCGGTGTTGATGTCCCTGGAGATCGCCCTGACCGTCCCGACATAATCGCGCGGCACCCAGCTGTCGACGACCGCCACCATGCGATCCCAGTCGAGCAGCATGTAGAAAGCGACAACCGGAGTGACCACGAACAGGCTGACCACCGACACCAGAGCAACGCCAGAACTCCAGATCGAGGTGAAGACGGTGCTCAGCAGGCCGAAACCGGAAGTGAGCAGCGAATTCAGCCCGTCGCGCAGGCCATTGGCATTGACGCCGAATTTCTGCTCCAGCCATTTGGGATCGAAGCTGGTGATCAGCGACTGCAGCCGGGTCAGATATTCCGGCAGCTTGCTGGCGAAATCGGCCATCTGCGTGGCCAGAACCGGAACCAGGATGACGAAGGCCAGCACCAAAAGAACGATGAAGGCGATCAGGATGACCACCGTCGCCATCAGCCGGGAGAGGCCGAGGCGCTGCAGCCGGTCGGCGACCGGGTCGAGGAAATAGGCCAGCACCATGCCGGCAACGAACGGCAACAGGATGCTGGAAAAAATGTAGAGGAACAGCGCCAGGAAGATTGCCGTGCCCAGCCAGAAGAAAATCTGGCGGCGAAACGCCAGGGACGCAGCCGCGTCTGCTAACGCGGCAGTCGCGGCATTCTTGTCAACTACCCGGGGTGGAGCCTTCGCCATAGCCGCTCATATGCCTCAGCCAAGCCACGAGATAGGCCGCGGCCGAAGCCACGGTCAAGACCCCGGACAGCAATATGAGCGCAGGCCTGAGCGGGTCGAGGTGGAGGCCAAGGGCAAGTTCGCCCAGCACCACGGCGCCAGCACGATCTGGGCGGCGGTGTTGGCCTACGACACATAGAGCGGCTTCATCTCGACCGGATGCGCCATGACCGTGGACAAAAGCACGGCGCAGATGATCAGCGCATCGCGTGACACCATGGTCACCACCAGCCACAGCGGCAATTGCCCGATGAAGCCCATGACCACGAACACCGAGACCAGAAGCACCTTGTCGGCCATCGGATCGAGATAGGCGCCGAGTTCGAATGCTGGTTGAAGCGGCGGGCGATGAAGCCGTCGACGCCATCGGCAATTCCGGCAACGAGAAATCCGGCAAAGGCCCAGTCCCAGCGCATGTTCAGCATCGCCAGCACCAGCACGAAGCGCAGGATGGTGATGAGGTTGGGAATGGTCAAAGGCATGTCCCGCCATGCTTGTTCTGCAGATCGATGATGGAGATGGATTGTGGCTGCAAGGGGACCAGCGGTGAAGGGGCGACTGTCCACGTATTTATCTTGGGCAAAAGCCCGGTATCCTGTCGTCATCCTTGCCCCCCGAAACCATTCATGCGAAGAGCCGCCGAGGGAAACAGGGATGCGCCGACGATGAGCAAGGGCGACCGGGCCAAGCGCAAGAACGGGCTCACCTATGCCGAGGCGGGCGTCGACATCGATGCCGGCAACCTCATGGTCGAGAAGATCAAGCCGCTGGTGCGCGCGACGCGCCGGCCGGGCGCCGATGGCGAGATCGGCGGTTTTGGCGGCCTGTTCGACCTCAAGGCGGCGGGTTTCACGGATCCGGTGCTGGTTGCCGCCAATGACGGTGTCGGCACCAAGCTGAAGATCGCCATCGATGCCGGCAAGCACGACACGATCGGCATCGACCTCGTCGCCATGTGCGTCAACGACATCGTCGTCCAGGGCGCCGAGCCACTGTTCTTCCTCGACTATTTCGCCACCGGCAAGCTCGACCCCGACCAGGGGGCGGCAATCGTCGGCGGCATAGCAATCGGCTGCCGACAGGCCGGCTGCGCGCTGATCGGCGGCGAGACCGCTGAAATGCCCGGCATGTATAACGACAAGGATTACGACCTTGCCGGTTTCGCCGTCGGTGCGGCCGAACGCGGCCAGTTGCTGCCGACAGACGATATTGTCGAAGGCGACGTGCTGCTGGGGCTGGCTTCCTCGGGCCTGCATTCAAATGGCTTTTCGCTGGTGCGCCGCATCGTTGGCGTCAGCGGGCTTGCCTGGAGCGATCCGGCGCCGTTCAACGATGAGGCGACGCTGGCCGAAGCGCTGCTCGAGCCGACCCGCATCTATGTGAAATCGATCTTGAAGGCGATCCGCAACACGCATGGCATCAAGGCGCTGGCCCATATCACCGGCGGCGGCTTTCCCGAAAACATTCCGCGCGTCCTGCCGAAGGACTTTTCCGCAGAGCTCGATCTCAATGCCATCGATGTGCCGCTGGTATTTTCCTGGCTGGCGAAGACTGGCGGCGTGGCGCCGGAGGAGATGATGCGCACCTTCAACTGCGGCATCGGCATGATCCTCGTCGTCGCCTCCGGCCAGGCCGCACAGGTCGCAGCCGTGCTGCAGGAGGCCGGCGAGACGGTGACGCCGATCGGCCGCATCGTGCCGCGCCGCGACGCCGGCGTCATCTATCGGGGCTCGATCGGCCTATGAGCAGGAAACGCACGGTTGTTCTGATCTCGGGACGCGGCTCCAACATGACGGCGCTGATCGCGGCGGCGAGCGACCCGGCCTATCCCGCCGAGATCGTCGGCGTCATCTCCGACCGAGCCAACGCCGCCGGCCTTGGCATCGCGGCCGCGCGCGGCATCCCGACCAAAGTCATCGTGCGCGCCGACCATGCCAGCAAGGAAGCGCATGATGTGGCGATCGACGCCGCTCTGATTGCGTTCAACGCCGAGATCGTGGCGCTGGCCGGCTATCTGCGCATTCTCTCCCGCGGCCTGGTCGAGAAGTGGCAAGGGCGCATGCTCAACATCCACCCTGCCCTGCTGCCGGCCTTCAAAGGGCTCGATACGCATGCGCGCGCCCTGCGCGCCGGCATTCGCATTCATGGCTGCACGGTGCATTTCGTCACATCAGAGATGGATGACGGCCCGATCATCGCGCAGGCAGCGGTGCCGGTGATGGTCGGCGACAACGAAGACACGCTGGCCGCCAGAGTGCTGAAGGCCGAGCACCGGCTTTATGCGCTGGCGCTCGGGCTGGTCGCCGACGGCAAGGCGCACATGGAAGGCGGCCGCACCGTGCTGGCACATTTCGCCGACGATGCCGAAAACGGAACTTCCGTGGTGATGGCCCCCGACCCGCTGCGCGAAGAGCGCGATCTCGAACATCTGGCGCGGATCACGCCGTAGGCGCTTCAGGACCTGAAAGCCCTTGGATATTTTTGACAGCGCGATCCGGGGAAAAGGCGATCTCGCCGGCGTCTTTGAATATGACGACACTGAAGGGCCAGCAAACGCCACGGCTTATTTTTACCTATACGAAGCGCATGACGAGGTAGTTGGGCGGATCATCGGCGCAATTCATATTCGATCGGGTGCCTGGGCGATCACCGAAGCGGATATTGCCGTCCAATGGGACAAAGATGAGAGGCGCGTCGGCCTGTTCGTCTTCGGCACTTTGTCGGCAGCCTTTGATGCCGCTACGGGCGCTAAATACGGTGGCGGATACGGCAAGGACTTCCAGCGCGAAATTCCCTGGTCCTGAGATCTAACAGATGAAACAGCTGCTTCTTCTTCGCCACGCCAAGTCGAGCTGGGACGACCCGGCGCTTGCTGATTTCGACCGGCCGCTCGGGCCGCGCGGGCTGAAGACGGCGCCGCTGATGGGGCGCGAACTGGCCCGGCGCAGTTGGCAGCCTGACCTGGCGCTGGTGTCGCCGGCGCTGCGCACGCGCGAGACATGGCGGCTGGTCTCGGCGGAACTTTCGGCGAGCGTAACGGTGGAGTTCGCCGAGGCGCTTTTCGAAGCCACGGCTGGCGACATTCTGGCCGAGGTGCAGCAGGCAGTCGCATCGGCTAGCTGTCTCCTGGTGCTCGGCCATAATCCCGGCCTGGAGGACTTTGCCCGCCGGCTCGCCGGTCCGCGATCGGGTGTGGCTGCTCTAAGGAAACTTGAAGAGAAACTCCCGACCGGCGCCCTTGCCCGCTTTGTCATCGACGGCGATTGGGCGGATCTCGGCTTCGGCGCGGCTCGGTTGACGCATTGCATCAAGCCGAAGGATATAAGCTAGACCAAGCGGCCTAACGGGCTAGCCGCAGGTGACAGCCGCAAACCGTGTTTTGAAAAGACCACGCAATCAAGGACATAAGACCAACTGCTGGCGGATTGATTCAAGATCTTTGCGGCCCAGAGTCAATTACATAAAACCAAGAGCGGTGGGCCAGGCCCACCGCTCTTTGTGGTCGTCGATTTCTCAAAAAATCAACGACCCCAGATGCCCTGGCCGGATTGCGGCTGGTTCGAGTCGCCCTTGATCGTGAAATCGCCGAGGCTGGCCGGCTTGCGGATTGAGGCGGTATAACTGTGATCGATGTTGCCGGCGGGCGCTGTCACAGCAGGCTGGTTGACGCCGTCGGAGCCGTAGTGGTCGCTGCCTGCGAAAGCGGTGCCGGTGGCAAGGAGGATGGCAGCAGCGGTAAGTGCGATCTTGGTCATTTCAGGTAATCCAGATTTTTCAGTTCTGTCCGTCAAGTGGCGTGCCTTGGGAGGAATTCGCGTCGCTCGGACCACCCCGAAATGGGTGTGCGTTGCTGCCATTGCCAATCACAAAAATGTGCGAACCGAACCGTTCGGTTCGGTGTTGGAAGGCGCTGAATGGCGTAGTTGTTGCTATATTCTATTCTCCAGGCGGCTCCGACCTCGCAACGCCCCTCGTTGCGTTACCCTTTGCATCTCAAAGGTCGTGAAACCTAGTACGTCGCGCATGTCGTATTCGCCGGGCGGCCGGACGGCGACCCAACGTGCTGCCGCAATGGCGCCGTGCGCGAACATCGAGCGGTCGCCGGCCGAATGGGAAAGCGTGAGCGTCTCGCCCTCACCGAGGAAGCTCACGCTGTGCTCGCCGACGATGCTGCCGCCGCGCAGCACGGCAAAGCCGATCTCGCCGGCAGGGCGTGGACCTGTAACGCCGTCGCGGATGCGTTTCGCCACATCGTCCAGCCTGACGCCATGTCCGCGAGCGGCCGCCTCGCCCAGCATCAGCGCCGTGCCCGACGGTGCGTCGACCTTCATGCGGTGATGCGCTTCCAGGATCTCGATGTCGGCGGCGGGACCAAGTGCTCGCGCCGCCTGTTCGACCAGCCCAGCCAGCATGTTGAGCCCCAGCGAGTAGCTGCCTGAGCGAACGATGGCGACGGACTTCGAAGCAGTAGCGATGGCGGCGAGATCGGCCGGCTCGAAGCCGGTCGAGCCGATGACCAGCGCCGGGCCGCCGCAGGCCGCGCAAGCTTGTGCAAGATCGACGGAGGCCGAAGGCGTGGTGAAATCGATGATGACATCGGCAAGCGCCAGTGCTTCGTCGCGTTCGACCAGCCCCTCGCCGGCGCTGCCCGGCCTGTGAAAGCGGGCGACGAGCGCCAGCCTGGGATCGGTCTCGACGGCCAGCGCCATCTCCCTGCCCATGCGGCCGAGCGCACCGGCTATGGCTATCTTCAACAGATGCGGCATGGCGGCTTTCACTGGAAATGCGAGTCACAACAATGATCTACCATGCCGCCCTGCCAGATTGATTCAGCCGGCGCCATGCGTCTTGAGCATCATGCCGGCGATCTCCTTGACCAGCTTGGCGGCAACCAGCGCGGTGAGATTGGAGACATCCTGGCTTGCATTGTATTCGACGACATCGGCGCCGACGATGGGCTGGTCGATCCGCTGGATCAGGTTGATCACTTGCCGGGTTGTAAGACCACCGGGTTCGCGGTGCGACACGCCGGGCGCACAAGCCGGGTCGAGGCCGTCGAGATCGACCGAGAGATAGACCGGCGTCTTGAGATCGAGCTGCAGATCCTCGCTGAAATGCCGCGCCTCGATCATTTCGACGCCGAAGCGCTTGAGCTGGTCACGAAGTTCATCATTGAGGGTGCGCAGGCCGATCTGGACCAGCCGGTCGGCCAGTCCCTCCTCCAGGATGCGCGCGAAGGACGAGGTGTGGGACCGCCTGTTGCCCTGATAGGCATCGTAGATGTCGGGATGGGCGTCGATCTGGACGATCGTTAGCCTGGCATGGCGGCGGCGCACGGCACGCAGCACCGGCCAGGCGATGGCATGATCGCCGCCGAGGCTGATCAACGGGCGGCCGGCATCCAGCGCGCGGCCGACCTCGGCCTCGATTCGCTCCCACGGATCGCCGGCGCCTGAAAAGTCGATGTCGCCGTGGTCGACGAAACTGTCCGCCACATCGAAGCCGGTTTCGCTCCACGAGCTGTGCGCGTCGCTTTTGAGTTCGCGCCGGATCAGGGCCGGCGCTGCAGCCGCGCCCTTGAGATAGGACGAGTTCTCGTCATGTGGTATTCCCAGAAGCGAAACCCTGGTCATCGGCGTGCGATCTCCGGCAACAGGCAATCTCCCTAAACCTGGGTGCTGGCTGGCGATAGCAGTGCCGCTTGGGCCAGTTGCGAAGGCGATCAGGCGTCACTTCCCGATCGCGCCGCCCAGTCTTTGCCTGACGATCGCGATATGGAAATCCGTGCCGTGCAACAGCCCGTCATCGTTGAAGTCGTAGCTGGAATTGTGCAGCGGCGGCGAGGTCTCGCCATTGCCGAGAAAGACGAAGCAGCCCGGTACGTGATCGAGGAAGCGGGCGAAATCCTCCGAGGCGGTCATCGGCTCCGCCGCGATGCTGGCGGCGCCATAGGCCAGCACGCGCCTTGCGGCGACAAAGGCCGCGTCCACCAGGTCGGCGTCGTTTTGCAGCGGCACGAATTCCCTGCTGTAGGTCACCTCGGCGGCCACGTTATAGGCGGCGGCGGTGCCCGCTGCGATGACCCGCATCTGGCGCTCGATCTCGGCGCTGACCTCGGGCCGAAAACTGCGGACGTCGCCGAGGATGCGGGCGAGGCCGGGCAACGCGTTGCGGGTGCCGTCGGTGATCAGCTCGGTCACCGAAACCACGGCTATGTCGGCCGGGCTCAGCCGGCGCGAGACGATGGTCTGCAGATTGGTAACCAGCGCGCAGGCGGCGACCAGCGTCTCGTTCCCGGAATGTGGCCGCGCCGCATGGCCGCCGATCCCCTTGAGCACGATCTCGAAATTGTCCTCCGCCGACATGAACGGGCCGGCGCGGGTCTCGAAATGTCCAATGGGCAGGCCCGGCATGTTGTGCAGGCCAAAGATCTCGTCGAAGGGAAAGCGCTGCAGCAGCCCGTCGTCCAGCATCGCCATCGCGCCCCTGCCCCATTCCTCGGCGGGCTGGAAGATGAAACGCGCGGTGCCGTCGAAACCGCCCTCGGCGGCGAGCAGCTTTGCCGCGCCGAGCAGCATGGTGGTGTGGCCGTCATGACCGCACGCATGCATGATGCCGGGGTTCTGCGAGCGATAGGCTGTCGCCGACTGCTCGGTGATGCGCAGCGCATCCATGTCGGCCCTGAGCGCAATCGCCCGGTTGCCGCTGCCGCGCTTCAACGTGCCGACGACGCCGGTGCCGCCGACCCCCTCTGCAACATCGTCCAGCCCGAATTCGCGCAGCTTCGCGGCGACAAAGGCAGCGGTGCGCTTTTCCTCGAAGCCGAACTCGGGGTGCGCGTGCAAATCGCGCCGCCAGCCGGTCATTTCCTGCTTCAGCACATCACGATCGAGCTCAGCCATTTTCTCCCCCGACCGATCTTGCAAGCTCACTGGCGACATCAAGCAGGATGTTGGCGCCGGCGACAAGCTCGGCATCTTCAGTGTGTTCGCGCGGATTGTGGCTGATGCCACCGGCGCTCGGCACGAAGATCATCGCCGCCGGTGCGATGCGTGCCATCATCTGCGCGTCATGGCCGGCGCCCGATGTCATGCGCCTGACGCCGAGACCGCGGTTTTTCGCGGCCGCCTCGATCCGCTCGACGATGCCGATGTCGAACAGCACCGGTTCGAAACGGGCCAGTTGCTCTGCCGAAATCGACAGGCTCTCGGCTGCAGCAAGCTCCTCGAGATAAGCCGCAAGGGCCGCCTCATGCGCCTGCAGGCGCTGTTCGTCGGGATCGCGCAGATCGACGGTGAAGATAGCGCGCGAGCGAATGACGTTGATGGCATTGGGTTCGAAGCGCATCGTGCCTACAGTGACCACGGTTGGCCCATTTGAAGCTTTCGCCCGGTCGTGCAGGAAAGTGATGATGCGGGCGGCGGCATGGCCGGCTTCGCTGCGCATCGACATCGGCGTGGTGCCGGCATGGTTGGCGGCGCCGTCGATGGTGATGCGCTGCCAGCAAATGCCTTGCAAATTCTCGACCGCGCCGATCGGCACGCCTTCACGCTCCAGCACCGGCCCCTGCTCGATATGAAGTTCGAGATAGGCATGCGGCTTGAGGAAGCCGGGTTCGCGGTCGCCGGCATAGCCGATGCGGGCGAGCTCCTGGCCGAGCACGCTGCCGTCCGTGCCGATGGCGGCCAGCACGGCCTCGGCGCTGACGCCACCGGCATGGCATAGCGAGCCCATCATATCAGGCGTGTAGCGCACACCTTCCTCATTGGTGAAAGCGGCGACCGCGACCGGGCGTGACGGCGAAAAGCCCGAAGCCTGCAGCGTCTCGATCACCTCCAGCCCGGCCAGCACGCCGTAGCAGCCATCATAGATGCCGGCATCGATGACGGTGTCGATATGCGAACCGATGAGCAGTGGCGCCTGCCCGGCATTGTCGGGGCATTGCCAGATGCCGAAAATATTGCCGACCCGGTCGATGGCGACTTCCAGCCTGGCCTGCCCGAGCCAGCCGACAAAGAGGTCACGGCCCTGTTTGTCTGTGTCGGAGGCGGCGAGCCGGATCAGCCTATCCTCACTGTCGCGGCCAACGGCGCCGAGTTCCCGGATGCGGCCAAGCAGACGCTGTGCATCGATCCCGATCATGGCTATGCCTCGGCCTTCAGCTTGCCGGCCAGCACATCGGCGGGGCTCTGCCCGACCAGCTCGGTATAGCGATGCGGGTCTGTGGCGCCTTCGGTGTTGATCAGCAGCACGCGGGATTTGTCGTCGAGCCCGAGCGCGGCCTTGTGGTCGGCCACCGCCCGGATCAGCCCGGCCAGACCGACGCCGCCGCTTTCGCCGGCGACGATCACTGGATCATTGCCAGCCGGCCGTGCCAGCCGCCGCATCACCGCGACCGCCTCCTCCTCATCCACCGTCATGAAGGCATCGGCAACCCGCGCCAGAACGCGCCAGGCAACTTGCGAGGCCTCGTAGCATTCGAGCATCGCCATCACCGTCGGCTGATCGTGTGCGACCTTGACCACGTGGCCCGCCCGGGCGGCTGCGACAACGCAGGCGGCGCGGGCCGGCTCGACGACGATGAAGGTCGGCCTGGCGTCACCGAGCACGATGGCGAGATGGCCGGCCAGGGCGGCGGCAATACCGCCGACACCGGCCTGCACGAAGACATGGGTCGGCGGCTGCGGCAACTGGCCCAACGCTTCGCGCACGATCGCCGTATAGCCCTGCATGACCAGACCGGGGATGCGCTCGTAGCCCGGCCAGGAGGTGTCGGACACCACGGTCCAGCCTTGCTCCGCTGAAACCTCGGCGGCCTGCCTGACCGAGTCGTCATAATTGCCGTCGACGCGGATCATCTCGGCGCCATAGCGGGCTATTGCTGCAATGCGCGCCTCGCTGACGCCGGCGTGAACGAAGATTGCCGCTTTCGCGCCAACCAACTGTGCACCTTGCGCGACCGAGCGGCCATGATTGCCGTCGGTGGCGCAGGCAACCGTCATGCCGGCAGCGACCGCCCGGACGTCGAACCGGTTGAGATCGGCCACGTCAACGGGCCGATGAAGCGATCGTCTCGCCTCCTCCAGCACCAGTCGAAAAACGGCATAGGCGCCGCCGAGCGCCTTGAAGCTGCCGAGACCGAGGCGAAAGCCTTCATCCTTGATGTGGACGGCGCCGAGGCCGAGTTCGCCGGCCAGCACCGGCAAGGCATGCAGGGGCGTTGGCAGGTGATTGTCGCGATGGGCCAGAAAGCGCTCGACCGTATCGGCGCCGGCATTCCCCAGCGTTTCGGCATGGACGGGATCGAGCAGCCGACGGTGCAAGGCATTGCTGTTGAGCAGGAACACGGGCGGCCTCCTTTGGGTATGACGAAATCATATTGCAGCCGAGGCGCAAATAGCGCTGTTATTGGCGCTTCGAAATGCAAGTTTGTTTCGCCAGGATAGCGCTTTGCCTCGATCGCCTTCGCTCGACAGTTTCGACCTCGCCATCCTTGCCATCCTGCAGCGGGACAATACGACGCCGCAGCGGCTGATCGGCGAAGCCGTCAACCTGTCGGCGCCGGCGGTGCAGCGGCGCATCAAGCGCATGGAACAGTCCGGCGTCATTGCGGGCAATGTCGCCGTGGTCGACCCGGCGGCGGTCGGCCATCCCATCACCATCGTCGTCGAAGTGGAACTGGAGAGCGAACGCTCGGACCTGATCGACGCGGCCAAGCGGCAGTTCTCGGCGGAGCCGCAAGTGCAGCAGTGCTACTACGTCACCGGCGAGGCCGACTTCATCCTAGTCATCACCGCGGCCGACATGGGCGCCTATGAGGCTTTGACGCGCAGACTGTTCTTCGACAGCAAGAATGTCCGAAAATTCCGCACCTTCGTTGCCATGGACCGTGTCAAGGTGGGGCTGACGGTGCCTCTGCCGGGATAGCCAGTCTCTTTTACGCAATTCCGGACGGAAAACCGCTCACACTTTTCCTGGATTGCTTTAGCCCGCCGGCCGCAGCCAGACCTTGTTGTCGTGGAAGGCCGCGCCGCCATAGGGCGCTGGTGCGTCGGCGCCGGTGAGCACATTGATGCCTTCGCCACGCTCATGCGCGCTGTTTGGCCAGATGCCCTCGGCGATCACCACGCCGCGCTTGAGGCCTTCGAACAGCTTTGCGTGCAGCACCACCTCGCCGCGCCGGTTGCCGACCTCGATACGGTCGCCGTCGCCCAAGCCAAGCGCGGCAGCGTCGTCCGGATGCACCAGGAGTTCCGGCCGGCCTTCCTTGGCTCTCGACACCGGTGTCTCGGCGAATGTCGAATTGAGAAAATTGCGCGCCGGCGATGTGGCGAGCCGGAACAGATGCTCGGCGTCCGCCACCTCGATCAGGTCGACATGGTCAGGGAATTCGGGGAGTTCCGCCACCGGCCCGAACAGGCCCATGCTTTTCGGCGGCCGGTTGGGCGCCGCCTGCCCGCTCCAATTGGCGCGGAAGTGAAATTTCTTGTCGGCATGGCCGAAGCCAGCGATGAAATGCGCGGCCTCGAAATCCGGCTGCAGGTCGACCCATTTGTCTTCCTTCAGGCTGGCGAAGCTGCCCAGCCCGCGCTTGCCCAGGATGATGTCGATATGCTGCTGCTCGGTCAGGCCAAAGCCCGGCCGGTCGGAGACGCCGAGACGCTGCGCCAATTGCTCGATGACGAAGTGGTTGGTGCGCGGCCCTTCCGGCGGGTCGATCAGCTTGGGACCAAGCGTGATGTGCTGGTTGCCGCCGCCCTTGTAGACGTCGTCATGCTCGAGGAACATCGTTGCCGGCAGCACGACATCGGCAAGCTTTGCCGTGTCGGTCATGAACTGTTCGTGCACGCAGGTGAACAGGTCATCACGCAGAAAACCTTGTTTCACCAGCCGCTGCTCGGATGCGACATTCACCGGGTTGGTGTTCTGGATCAGCATCGCCGTCACCGGCGGGCCACCGTAAAGCGCGTCCGCTGCGCCGGTCAGCACCGGACCGATGCGCGACTGGTCGAGATGGCGAATATTGGGATCGCGCATCGCGGTGCCTTCCAGCACATCCTGGTTGAGCTTGAAGATGCCGGAATTGGAATGGAAGGCGCCGCCACCCTCATATTGCCAGGCGCCAGTGACGGCGGCGATGCAGGATGCCGCGTGCATGTTGACCGAGCCATTGCGCTGGCGGGCAAAGCCATAGCCGAGGCGGAAATAGGTTTTCCTCGTCGTGCCGACGAGGCGTGCGAAAGCCTCGATCTCGGTGACGGCAAGACCGGTGATGGCAGACGCCCATTCCGGCGTGCGCGTCTCCAGATGCGCTTCCAGCCCCTTCGGATCGTCGGTGTATCTTTCGAGATAGGCGCGGTCGGCCATGCCTTCCCTGAACAGCACATGCATGACCGCGCAGGCCAGCGCGCCATCGGTGCCGGGCTTCAGCACAAGGCCTATATCGGCCTGCTTCATCGTCGCGTTCTCGTAGACATCGATGACGACGATCCTGGCGCCACGCTCCTTCCGCGACTTGATGGCGTGGGTCATGACATTGACCTGCGTGACCACGGCATTGGTGCCCCAGATCACCACGCAGTCGGACTTCGCCATCTCGCGCGGATCGGGACCACGCAAGGCGCCCGCTCCCATCATCCAGCCGGTCCAGGCCAGATTGGTGCAGATCGAGCCGAAGAAGCCGGAGTATTTTTTCGCATGGCGCAGCCGGTCGATGCCGTCGCGCTGCACCAGCCCCATCGTGCCGGCATAGAAATAAGGCCAGACGGTCTCGGAGCCGTATTTTTCCTCGGCCGCGATGAATTTCTCGGCGACGAGGTCGAGTGCCGCTTCCCAGCTGGATTCTTTCCAGATGCCGGCGCCCTTGGCGCCGGCGCGAACAAGCGGCTTCAGCAGCCGGTCGGGATGGTGGACACGGTCGGCATAGCGCGCGACCTTGGCGCAGACCACACCAGCCGTATACGTATTGGACTTGGCGCCATGGACACGGCCGATGCGGTTGCCATCGAGCAGTTCGACCTCGAGCGCGCAGGTCGACGGACAATCATGCGGACAGGCGGAGTGGCCGATTCTGAGCTTGGCGTGCTGGTTCATGCGGCGTTTTTAGCGGGTTTCGCGGGCGGCGTGTAGGGCCAGATCTTACCCTCCCCTTGATGGGGAGGGTCGGCGCGCAGCGACGGGGTGGGGTGCGGCGCGGGGGGGGGGGGCGGCCCCCGCGGCGCGCCGGGGCACCCACCCCCCCCCGCCCGGCAGGCGGGCCCCCGGGGAGCAGGGAGCCGGACGGGGAATAAGAAGAGAGAGGAAA
>NZ_JAMYMP010000055.1:0-20911 GCF_040318615.1 Mesorhizobium sp. M1078 | reverse complement strand
ACCAATGAAAACTGGATGGAGGCCAACCGATACATCAACATGGACGACCTGCGCGAGCACAAGAAGCTCGCTCTGCGCCAAGCCGCATGACCAGCATCATGGCTGCCCCATTTTGCAGAACTTGACGCACACAACCAGGTTTTGTGGCTCCCCAGCTATCAGAGAGCGCCGGCGATTATTGACAGACCCGGCTCTTGAAATTGGCTGAAATCGCCGCTCCACATTTCCGCATCTGTTTGAATTGTGTTTATCAACTAGTGCGAACGCTATGGCGAAGCAGGTTGAGCTGGCGGCGTTCCTGGCTGATCCCCGCCAGTGCTTGATCGCGGCGTGGGATCCTTGTCGAGCTTGGGATTCCGGTCCACCGGTTCGCCATTCACATCGTCGGCCTTGGAGTTTGCAGGGTCCGTTTGGCCAGGATTTGGGCTGTAAGTATCTGGCGATGGAACCCGGCTGTTTTGCTGTGTCGCCGGTGTCTTAGCCTGCTCGCCATAGATTTCAGCGATCCCCCAGGCAACGAGCGCCAAGACAAGGCCTGCCAAGAGCACGCCAAGGACCGGTCGCCCCAAGCCACCCTGCCTGGCCCGCTTTTCCGGAATGTTTCTGCTCATGATCGCAACCTTGGGCTAAGAGGAGTGGCCCGCGCTCCAGGAGCGAAGACGCGGGCAGTCAAGAGCTCCGGATGTTGGCCATGCGGCGAACAGGGAACTCGCTGCACATACCGAACTCGCTGGCGCTGTTGATGTTCCCACGGAATCCAAACAGCGCGCCGCCGGGAGCCGGACTGGCAATTTGGGTTGGAGTGGCTGGAACGAGCCAGCTCAAGGTCAACGAGCGGCGGTGTGCGTAAGCGGGCATTGCGAGCCAGACTGGAACTTTGCCGAATCTGCCGCGTTGCCGACCATGGCCGACTACAACGAGACCACCAATCCGGTGCTGACCGGTTGCAAGGCCCGCGTTGCCACCAGGGACATCTGTTTGAAGGCTATCTGAATTTGCTCCTCGTTGTTGGCGATTCCGCCCGATGGAACATCCTGATCCGCTCGCGGTTGGGGAAGCCCGGGCCAGCGGCAGGAGCATCATCATGAACGTCGAACGTAACCCGGCCGAAGACAGAGGCGATATTCAGTCTGGGGTGACAGAGGACAAGACGCCGGGATTCGACCCGGCGGCGGCGCCTATGGAAACCGATGCCGAAGCAGCAGACACCTGCGCCGTGCCGGTTCCCGCAGCGACGGGCACGCCGGCTTTCGCTAATCAAGCAAGCTTCGCCAATGCGATGCGGCGGCCGGACGACGAGCGCGCCCCGGCCCCGAGTAAAAACGGCCCGGTGCTGGCCATTGTCGCGCTTGTCGTCGTTGCCGCCGTCGTGTTCGTTGTCGCCGCGATTCTGGCGCGATAGCAGATCCTGCGCTTGCGCCAAACCTCTGCCCTGCGAAGCGATCAGGGATGCGGTCGTGGCAGCAGGCGATCAGCGGCTGGAAAAACAAGCTGCAGGTTGCAGCGGCGCATGGCACGCCGGCCGGCACCCTGACCGAGCAGCATTGCGGCATGGCCGAACCCGGCTCGGCCGCCAAGGGTTGAGGCCGGATGCTCGTTCGAAGCGGGAACATTTCACATCAAGCCAAGTTCGGGCTCGCAGAGCTTGTCGTCAAGGAACAGCACATGAAGGCCCTGACATGGCACGGCAAATGCGACATACGTTGCGAACAGGTGGCCGATCCGACGATCCAGGATGAACGCGACATCGCTGCAGAAAGTTCGGAACGGCGATATCGACCCGTCATTCGTGATCACCCATCGGGCTGGCCTCAAGGCCGGGCCCGCACTTTACAAAACCTTCCGCGACAAGGAGGACGGCTGCATCAAAGTCGTGATGCGCCCGCACGGCTGACCGTTCTGTCCAATGGCCCGACTTTGTTGTCCGGCCGTCTGCATGCTGAAAAGGCGAGAGTTGAAAATGGCCAAGGACAAACCCGCATCGACAAACCCGGCCGCCACACCTTCGGTCAGATCGCCTGAGGCCGCCGGCCTGCCACATCCCCCTCGCGATGCTGAAGACAGCGATTCCGGCGCCAGGCCGACCGCGCCCAAGACCGCTGGCGCCCAGCAAGCGTCCAGATCGCCGCTCGACAGCCGCGTTGCAAATCGCAATGCCGGCCGTCCTCATCAGGCAGGCACGACGCCTCGGCCGACCGACGAACCGCTGGAGTAAGATGAAACCTAAGCTGCGGCGCGTGTATCCGCACCGCGGTGTGTGCAGTCAGGCTCTTCCTGCCCTGCCGACTGCGCATACAGGTCTTGATCTCTCGTGGATCGTCGATCGGCAATCAAGACTTTAGCGGGAAATTCGATGGTACCTTGGCTGGGATCGGCTTCGGCTCTACACGATTGTATTTACTATGTTTTTCTTCGTAACGGTGGGCAATTTGTATCACAATAGGTATCGCAACTCTATCCCATGGCCCGAATTCCGGATCGTACCGTTGGCCGTCGCCGCAACCTGTGTACTCAAGCCCCTGCCCTTTTGCCCGGTGCAGATCGCTTGCCCAGTACCAGGGGCGAGCGGCTCGCGTACGAGCAGTTACCAAATTCGACACGTTGTTGCTACAATCCCGCGCAAAATCGTTTCAGCCGGTCCATTCCGCTCTCAATCACGGAGTCGGCACCACCCCAGCAAGGTTGGAGGCAGTCTAAGCTCGTGACCTAGGCCGCGATCTGGCTCTTGCCAAAGCTGTTTCGAACATCCCTCGCGGGTGATAAGCGCGACGGCCGGCGCGATGCGGCTTGCATGGCTGTCGGTGATTCCCGAGCGCGTGGATGCCTGCACCGTGGCGACCTGTCAGCAGCCAGTAGTGCATCTCACGAATAAGCTGGTTCTGCAGGATTGGGATTGACGCCGGACGATCGAGTAGTTTCATCAAACGCAATGCCAAAACCAGGACGCCCGGACCAATCACATTGCCGAGAAAGAATCACGCTGTCCGGGAATAAAAAGCCGCTTGCCCTGGTCCTCCATGCATGAGCTGCTGATTGACCTTGAAGGGACGCCGCACTGCAAACCCACACATTGCCGAGCACGACGGTATCGGTCGACGCGTTCCAGGACCTCTGGAAGGCGATAGGTCGGCCGCCTGCGGCCGGCTGGCTCACCTGTCTGCCGAAGGTGCTGCCGCGGTCGGGATCGGGAAAGCTCAGGTGCCGCGCATGCGAAATGGGTCGTGAATTCGGCAATGCTTGTGCTCGAGAAGCATCCATCTGGATGCATGTTTGCGGTCCAGTGCGTGATTGACACCGATGCGACGTTTGCCCTCACATTCAACGCAGTTGGCGACCCGGGATGTTTCCTCTGGGTTCGATCGCAACGCAGAACCATTCTCGCCATATGAGCACACGAGCTTGAGGCGAGGCGCATATGACGGTGTACCGATGCTGAGCAGCAATGCGCGAGCCGACCGCTTCGGCGAAGTGGTAATGCCCCATCTCGCCGACGCGCTTTCGCTGGCCCGCTGGCTGACCGGCAATGCCACCGACGCAGAGGATGTCGTGCAGGACGCCTGCATGAAGGCACACGCCAACATCGCAAGCTATGCAGGCGGCAATGCACGTGCCTGGCTGCTCACCATCGTTCGCAACTCGTGCTACACATGGCTGGCGCGCAATCGCCCGCGCAGCATCGTCTCGGTGGGTGACCTCGGTGATCTCGACGAGGTGAGCGCCGCTCACGCAGTCGATCTGACTGAGAGCAAAAGCCCGGAGGCGAGCCTGATCGCCAAGGCAGACGTGGCGGCCATGGAAGCGGCGATCGCCGCTCTGCCGCAACCCTTTCGAGAAACGCTCGTGCTGCGCGACGTGAATGGCCTCGCCTACCGCGATATCGCAGCCATGCTGGGCGTGCCGATGGGCACGGTGATGTCGCGGCTGGCGCGGGCGCGTGGCCTGCTGATCTCTGACCTTGGGAGGGCGCAATGAGTGCGCACAACGATGGATTGCCCGAGGACGCCGCAGGCATGAACCTGATGCTGCACGCGCTGATAGATGGCGAGCTTGACGCCGCCGCGGCCATGGCTGTCGAGCGGCGCATCGCCGCCGATCCCAAGCTGGCGGCCGAACATGCCCGCATCATGGTCTTGCAAGGGGCTGTGGCCAGGCTTCCGAAGCCCCGAGTGAGCGACGAGTTCAGCGCGCGCATTGCAGCCATGGCCGCGTCCAGCCGCGTCGAGGTGCTGCGGCCCAGAGCGCCGACACAGGCGAAGTCCGCTCGAACGTGGTGGTCGGCGCGCAACTTCGGACCATTCGACTGGCGCGCCATGGCGGCCTCGATCATGATCAGCGCAGTTCTGGCCAGCGGCGCGACGCAATGGGCGATGCTGCCTAGCGTAGCCGACAGCTTTGCCGCAGGGGTAGCCAGCGGCCACCAACGCAGCCTGCTGGCGACCAGCCCTGTCGATGTCGTCTCGTCGGACCGGCACACGGTAAAGCCATGGCTCGATGCAAGGCTCGGCCTTTCGCCGCCGGCGCCGGACATGGCCAAGGACGGATTTGCACTCATCGGTGGCAGGGTCGAGGTCATCGGCGGCCGGGCGGTGCCAGCGCTGGTCTATCGCCACCGCGAACATCTGATCACCCTTGTGGCCGAGCCGCAAAATGCCGGGGTGGTTACCGACCCGGTCGATCTCTCGGAGGGCGGTTTTTCGCTTGTGCATTGGAGCGACGGCGCCTTCTCATACTGGGCGATTTCCGACATGGAGCGGCCGGAGATCGACGACTTCGTGGCGCGCTTCCGCGCCGCCATCGTGACGGGCTGATAACCGTCTGTCGAAGCCTCTTCAGCCGATATCAAGTGCGATGTCACTGTTGGCTCAGCTCCTTACACGGGCTGAGACTACGGCAGCAGCATGGTGCCGACCTTGGACGTGCGCATGCAGCGTCGGCCCCAGTTCCGGGCGGGCGCCGCCCCTGATTTCGGGACCTCCAAAAGAATTTCGCGCCGCCCGGGAATAAAGGGACGTCCTGATGGGTCTTCTTGTTAGCGGGGCCAGTTTCCCGGCACGCACCCAAGAAACGAAAAAAGGATCTACCGAAATGACCAAGCTCGCTCTCAGCGTGGCTGCCATGCTGCTTGCCTCAACCGCTGCCTTTGCCGGCAGCGACCATGGCGGCAACAACTCCAATCAGCCGGTCGCTACCGTTGACACCAATGCCACTGCTTCCATTTCCCCCTCCCCGCGCCAAGCCGGCGTCGACACCATGGTGACGACCGGGCCGCGCCAGGGGTCGGTTCAGGACATCATCACCAGGCACAACAACGACGGCATCTGGGGCCGCTGAAGACACCCTTCCGAACATCTTCTCTTACCACTCACGATGGAGAGCCAAACCTTTGGCTCTCCATCATCACCCCATAAGGCTGCAGGAGATCACCTATGTTCATGATGACACGTCGCACGTTGCTTGGAACCACGCTCGCCGCGACCGCCTTCGGTCTGGCCGGCAAGCTGGAATTCACCCGTCCCGCCTTCGCCGAAACGTCGGTCGAGCCGACCGTCGGCTTCTACAAATACAAGGTCGGTGATATCGAGGTCACCGCCATCTATGACGGCATCTGGCGCAAGCCGCACGACCCGGCCTTCATCAAGGATGTTTCCGTCGAGGACACCAAGGCAGCGCTTGCCAAGGCCGGCCTGACGACAGACTTCATGCCCATCCCGCTCACCGTCATCGTCCTCAAGATGAACGGCAGGCTGATCATGATGGATGCCGGATCGGGCGTCGGCCAATGGCAGACCAATGCCACCCATCTGCCGGCCAACATGGCCGCCGCCGGCATCGACTATAAGACGATCGACACCATCATGATCTCGCATTTCCACCCCGACCATGTCTGGGGCCTGATGGAAAAGGGGACCAATGCACCGGTGTTCCCCAATGCCGAGCTGATCGTCAACGCCACGGAATACAAGTGGTGGACCGACCCCAGCCGGCTGGCCAAGCTGCCGGAAGGCCGCAAGCCGGCGGGCAAGCGCATCGCCGAAAATTTTCCGAAATGGAAGAACTGGAAGCTGGTCAATGACGGCGCCGAAGTCGCGCCCGGCATCCAGATCATCGCTGCGCCCGGCCACACGCCGGGACATTCGGTCTACCTCGCCAGCTCCGGAAAGGAACAGCTGATGATCTCGGCCGACACCATGTATGTGCCCGCCCTTCTGGCGCCGCATCCGGAGTGGCAGGGCAGTTACGACCAGGACGGGCTGACCGCTGTCGCCACCCGCCACAAGATCATCGACCGGGTGATCGCCGACAAAATCCGTGTTTCGGGTTCGCACTTCCCGTTCCCCGGCACCGGCGTCTTCGTGAAAGACGGCAATGCCTATGGTTTCACCCCAGTTCAGATTTGAGCGCGAGCTCCCAACCCAAGCGAGAAAGATGATGAAACAATCCTATCTGGGCAAGCACGCCCTGTTTGGCCTGCTTGGCGCCATTGCCGTGCTGACCATCGTTCCCGTGGCCACTATCATGCCGGCCTATGCGGTCGACGACATCGAGGGCACCGATGCACCCGACCTCACCGCCGTCCAGGCCAAGATCGCCGTCAAGGACTACAAGGGCGCGCTGGCCGATCTGCGTGATCTCGCGCAGGACAACCAGCAGGCCGACGTCTACAACCTGCTCGGCTTCACGTTGCGCAAGACCGGCGATTTCACCACCGCGCTGACCTACTACAACAAGGCGCTCGAGCTGAAGCCCGACCACAAGGCCGCCCGCGAATATCTGGGCGAACTCTATGTAGAGACCGGCGACATTGCCAAGGCCAACGAGCAGTTGGCGTCGCTGCAGAAGCTGTGTCCCGCCGGCTGTGATGAACTCGAAGACCTCCACAAGGCCATCGACACCAAGGTGACCAAGTAAAACCAGGCAGGCGCTGCAAGGCGCCTGCTCCTTTCCCATGGAGCCCATCGTGACA
This sequence comes from Mesorhizobium sp. M1078, assembly GCF_040318615.1. Classification (NCBI taxonomy): domain Bacteria; kingdom Pseudomonadati; phylum Pseudomonadota; class Alphaproteobacteria; order Hyphomicrobiales; family Phyllobacteriaceae; genus Mesorhizobium; species Mesorhizobium sp. M1078. Next base: position 13,947 of record NZ_JAMYMP010000055.1, on the reverse strand, counting down.
ACGACACAAACCGCCTGGAAACCACATCTCACCGACTTGACCCTGCTGACGGGCCGCCTGCTGCTCTCATTGCTCTTCGTGCATGAAGGCCTGGAGCTGGCGACGCATTTCCCCGGTGCAGCCAAGGCGATGACGGCGCTCGGCGTCAGCCTGCCGCTTTTAATAGCCACCATAGCGCTGCAGCTGGGAGCTGGCTTTTCGGTCGGCCTTGGTCTGCTGACGCGTCTGGGCGCGGTGGCGCTCGGACTGTTCTGTATGGCAACGGCAGCTTTGTTCCACACCAATTTCGCCAACCAGAACGAATTGCTGCATCTCGAAAAGGATCTCGCCATAGCGGGCGGCATGTTCGTCCTGGCCTTAGCCGGCGCCGGGGCGATATCTCTCGACAGGGTGCTGAACGGCCTCGTGGAGCGCCGGCAACAGGACAGAGAGACGGTTGCGGCGCTCATAGCGGCCGGTAGGCCTCTCTCGGTGGGCGAAATCAAGCTTCCATTCTAAACCGGCCAACACGCCGGGCATCATACAACCCGCCCGCCCGGTCGGCGCCCGCAAACTGCCTCGGGGGGTGACGCAAGCCGTTCGTGGTGTGTCCTCCATTTTACGTCCGCTTATCGGCGCGGATAGTAATGCCCAGGAAGGACCTGCGACGATTCCGATCAGCAAGCCTCTTAATCGTTGTTGCAGTCGGCGATCTGCGGAGGTTCAAGGCATCCGTTGTTTGAATTACGTGCTCCCGCGCCGCGGATCATTCGCGGTTCTGGTATGCCAGAAGGCCAAGCATCGCGAGCGTCACTTTTCCGAGATTTGCATGGCTGTCAGAAAACGACACGTGCCAACCCGCTCAAGATGATCCATATGCGCCGCGATGATAGATCAACGCCGGGCCAGGCTCTCCGCTCACCACATGTCGGACGGTGCCGAGGATCAGCGCATGGCTGTGACGAATGATGGTGTCCTCGACCGTGCAGTCTACCGCGGCAAGCGCACCTTCGAGTGCCAGTGCGCCGCTTGCAAGGGTGGACCAGCGCGCACCCTCGTAGCGCGCCTGCCCCTTGAGGCCGCCTCGGCCGGCAAAACGGTCGGCAATCGCGATCTGGTCGGCGCGTAGCACATTCACGCAGAAGTGCCCATGCCGGCTGATGGCTGCCCATGTCGACGAGCTCAGGTTGATGCTGACGACCATCACCTCCGGTTCGACCGACAAGGAATGGGCGGTGGTAATTGTTGCGCCCGTCCGCTCGTCGCCGATGCCTGCGGTGACCACGGACACGGCTCCGGCCAGGTGTCGCATCGCAAATTTCAGGGGGATCCGGGTTTCATCCGGCAGAATGCGTTCGGTTAGTGTCATCTGGATAGCCTCATCGTGTTTGCATCCTCACGACGCCCTGCGACGCAACGCCGTCTGGTAACCCAACCATTGGTGAATTTCGGTGGCGATGCTCTCGGCATGGGCGGTGACTTCAGGGATGCCCATCAGCTCGCCGACGCTGCCGCGCGCCAGGGGTCCGCTGATGAAAATATTGTCGGCCGGGTGACCTGACGCATCGACCGCGCGGCCGTGGCTGTCGGTGTCGAGACCAAGGCCGGTTGGGTCAAGACGGACCAGGCCCAGATGTCCAAGGGTGGCAATCGCCGTGTTGGTGCGAAGAATGTCGGCATGCGCCGGCCCGGTCGTCACGATCACGCTGTCGAACGTCTCAACGATGAGATCGTGTCGGCGCCTTGACCGCTGTGTGACGCGGATACGTCCGTCGGCCTCTTCGGCCTCGACAATCGATCCGGGGCGATAAGCGAGCGTCCCCTCGTCAAGGCGGCGATCCAGCACGACTGCTACCTGTGGTGCGATGCGGAAACGATGCACGTCCCAGAGTGCGCGAAGATGGCGCACCACGCGGCGCTGCTCGGCGAGCGGCAAGGCCTGCCAGATCAACTGCCCCTGACGCCGGACAGCGTCGAGGACCGGATACCAGTCTTCGCCCTGTCGCGTCGCTGCCGCGATCGTGGCCCGGATGCGCCTGAGCAGCACCGTGGCGCTGCGTAAAGGCAGGCTGGTGAAGTCGCCTATCGGGTCGCCCTGCATGGCGGCCTGCACATGCGAGCGATAGCCATGGCGCGACAGTGCCGTGATGCGGCCGCGATGACCTCTACGGTCGAGGGCTGCAATGACGTCGGCCGAGGTCAGACCGGTGCCAACAATGAGAACACGGTCGTCGCGGCCGATCGCCTGCAGCCGTTCGAGATCGTAGGGATTGGCCACCAATCCGGCGACTGAGGCCACGCTGCGCAGCGGCGCCGGGAGGGCCGGCAATGGATGCGTCGCGGCGATCACCACAGCATCGGCGGAAAGCGTTGCGCCATCGGACAGGACAAGCCGGTAGCCCTCGCCACTGCGCTCGACCCAAGCAACTTCGGCCCTGACATGGCGGATCGCCTTGCTTTGCAGGAAGGGCTGCAGGTGGGATTCGACATAGCGGCCGAAGACCCGACGCTGCGGGTAAATCGCGCCGCTGGCGGCGATGGCCTGCGTATCGTCCAGAATAGCGCCGGTCTGCTCCAGCCAGTCGGAAAAATGGCCCTCCTCACCTGAGATCAGCGTCATCCTGGACGCCCGCACGTTGATGCGGTGCGAGGGATCGGCCGTCGAATAGGCCAGACCATAGCCGAGCGCCTCGCGCGGTTCGACGACCACGATATCGGCTGCATCGGCGGGCAGCAGCCGCGCCAGGTGAAACGCGGTTGCGGCGCCGGAAAAGCCGCCGCCAATGATGGCGACCGTCAGTTTCCCAGCCCTGCGGGAAGCGCTCAAGACTGGCTCGCGCGCAGCGCCGATGGTCGATGATCTCCGGCCACCGTTTCGCCGAACGGTCCCATGTTCACCGTCGTCGGCCGGGTCGAGATTTCGTGATCGAGCGGCAGCAGCGGCAGCACCAGTTCGCCGAAGCGATAGGCTTCCTCCAGATGCGGATAGCCGGACAGGATGAAGGTATCGATGCCAATCCTTCGGTATTCGTCGATCCGTTCTGCCACGGTCGCCGCGTCACCGACCAAGGCGGTGCCGGCGCCGCCGCGCACGAGGCCAACGCCGGCCCAAAGGTTCGGGCTGATTTCGAGCTTGTCGCGGCTGCCGCCATGCAACCGGCTCATGCGCGACTGGCCAACCGAATCCATGCGGGCGAAAACCTTCTGTGCCTCGGCGATCGTCTTGTCGTCGAGGCGGCTGATCAGCCGATCGGCATCGGCCCAGGCCTCGTCATTGGTCTCGCGAACGATGACATGCAATCGGATGCCAAAGCTCACTTCGCGGCCGGCCTTTTCGGCAAGGCCGCGCACATGCTCGACCTTGGCGGCGACGTCCGCCGGCGGCTCGCCCCAGGTGAGGTATTTGTCGATCTGCTCGGCGGCGACCGCATTGGCCGCGTCCGACGAGCCGCCGAAATAGAGCGGCGGGTGCGGCGTCTGCACCGGCGGGAACAGCAACCTGCCATCTTCGATGTGGAAATGCTTGCCTTCGAAGGCTACGGTTTCGCCGCTGAGCACGGCCTTGTAGATGTCGAGGAATTCCCGCGTCACCTCATAACGCTCGTCATGGCTGAGGAATATGCCATCGCCCTTGTTCTCGACCGGATCGCCGCCCGTGACCACGTTGATCAGCAAGCGCCCGCCCGAAATGCGGTCGAGCGTCGAGGTCATGCGCGCGGCGAGCGTCGGCGACTGCAGCCCTGGACGGACCGCAACGAGAAAGCGAAGTCGTTGCGTCAGCGGCGCCAACGCCGACGCCACCACCCAGCTGTCTTCGCAACTGCGCCCGGTCGGCAGCAGCGCGCCATAATAGCCGATGGCGTCGGCCGCCTTGGCGACCTGGGTGAGATAGGGCAGGTCGACCGCCCTGCCGCCCTCGGAGGTGCCGAGATAGCGACTGTCGCCATGGGTGGGCAAGAACCACAGGACCTTGATCCTGTCGGGGGTGGCAGTGCTCATGAATAGTCCTTTGTGACTTTACGGCGTTCCCGCTCAGCTCCAGGCGTGGAGGGGCGGGTTGACCTCGTTCAGGTAATAGTTGCCGAGGATCGCGTATTTCCAGCGCACCGGATCGTGCAGGGTGTGGGTGCGCGCATTGCGCCAGTGGCGGTCGAGATTGTGCTCGGCCAGCGTGGATCGCGTGCCGGCAAGTTCGAACAGTTTGTTGGTGGCGTTTATGGCGATCTCGGTGGTGAGGATCTTGGATTCGGCGACCGCGATCTGCGCTTCCGCGACCGTCTTCTCGTTAGGATCGGCCACGGCGCGGTCGACCGCAAGGCCGGCCTTTTCCAGAATAGCCTCGGCCGCATTGGCGCGCAGGCGAAGGTCGCCGATCGCCTGGATCGTATAGGGATCCTGCCAGGCATGATCGACGCCGCTGTCGATCCACGCGCGCGACCTGGTACGCACGAAGCTGACCGTCTCGTCGATCGCCGCCTTGGCGATGCCGAGATCGACCGCCGCCTGGATGATCTGGAAGATGGGCCCGTCGGCTGTCGGTTTGTCGTACCCCTTGTAGCCGGGGACGAGATGCGTCTTCGGCACCTTCACATTGTCGAGCAGGACCGTGCCGGAGAGCGTCGTCTTCTGGCCGAAGCTCGACCAGTCGTCGATGACGGTCAGTCCGGACGCCCCGCGATCGGCGATGGCATACCAGGCGCGCCCCTCGTCATCGAGCGCCACAATCGGCACCAGATGGGCGAGCAGGGCGCCGCTTGAATAGAATTTCTGGCCGTTGACCACGACATGGTCACCGGCATCGACAAACTTGGTCTCGAAGTCTGCGGCACGCTTGGAGCCGAACTCGGAAAACGCGTTGCCAAAGCGCGTGCCGGACAGTGCCTCGGCGAAGAGCAGCTTTTTCTGCGCCTCGTCCGAAACCGTGCGGATGGCGGCGACCACGCCGAGATGGTTCTGCGGAATCTGGCCAAGCGAGGGATCAGCCGTCGAGATGATGGTGATCACCTTCGACAGCGTCACATAGGACACCTCCGGCCCCCCATAGGCCTTCGGCACATTGATCGACCACAAGCCGCTCTGCGAAAACGCATCGAGCTCTTCCTTCGGCCAGATGCGCTCGCGGTCCCGCTTCGACGCTTCCCTGGCGAATTCAATGGCAAGTTTTTCGGCGATGGCGATCGCCTCGGCATCGGTCTTGATGATATGCGCCTTGGCCGACGGGCGCTCCACTGGAGGCACGGCGACGCGCGCGTCGGACGGCTGCTTGGATTGGATGGTCATGCTGCAGTCTCCTGGGGGAAGTGTTGCGATGGAAGCGGCGCGCCGCCGAGATAATAGGTCTTGATGTCGTCGCGCTGGCGCAGGTCGGCAGCCGACCCTTCCAGCACGCTTTTGCCGTTTTCGAGGACGGTGGCACGATCAGCATATTTCAGCGCCACCGCCGAATTCTGCTCGGCGACAAGGATCGAAAGATCTTCGTCCCGATTGAGCCGCTTCAAGGCGCTGAAGATCTCGTCGACGATCAGCGGCGCGAGCCCCATCGAGGGCTCGTCGAGCACGAAGAGTTTCGGCCGCGACATCAGTCCGCGACCGATCGCCGTCATCTGCTGCTCGCCGCCGGAGGTGAGGCCGGACCGCGTGCGCCGTTTCTCGAGAAGCCTCGGAAACAGCGCGTAGACACGCTCAAGGTCGGCCTTCACGCCAACGCGCGAGGATGAACGCCCGAGCGCCCCGGTCAGAAGGTTCTCCTCGACCGTCAGCGAGCGAAAGCAGTGCCGGCCCTCGAGAACCTGGACCAGGCCCTTGCGGACGAGGTGCGAGGGACTTGCCCTAGAAACATCCTCGCCATCGAAAATGATCCGGCCGGCAGTGACGGAGCCGCGCTCTGCCGGCAGAAGATTGGATGCGGCGCGCAACAGCGTCGTCTTGCCGGCGCCGTTGGAGCCGAGCAACGCCACGATCTCGCCCTTGCCGACCGAGAGGTCGACGCCATGCAGGGCGGCGATGGCGCCGTTGTAGACGGCCTCGACGCGGCTGATCGACAGGATCGGATTTTCCGGGCTGGACATCGATAACTCCGCTGCGAAGATGGATGGCACGGCCGGCCCGCGGGCCGGCCGTGAGCTCTTCAAACTCAGTTGCTGACCACCGCATCGGCGTCTTCGGCCGTGCGGATCTTGAGGCCCTTTTCCTTGGCATAGGCCTCGGACGACTTCTCGATGATCGGGCGCAGCAGCTTCCAGTCCGGCGCGATCCAGTCGGACACGACGTTCCACTTCTTGCCGTCCCACTGCTGGAAGGTCACGTAGCCATCACCCTCGTGATTGTCCCAGGAGACGTTGATCGAGTGGAACAGGTCCTTGGCACCGAGTGCCTCGACGCGCGCCGGGTCGAGCTTGAGATGTTCGAAGCCCCAGCGAACCTCGTCGCCGTTCAGCGTGCGATTGCCGAACTTGGCCTGGGCGATGCGGATGGCTTCGACATTGAGGATGCCGTTGACGATGCCGAGATTGTGGTAGACCGAGCCGATGCGGCTCTTGTCCTCGAGATTGCCCTTGCCGGCGTCGTAGACCGTCTTGACGATCTCCTTGACGACCGGGTAGTCGGCGCCAGACGCCTGGGTGGTGATGGCGGTGTAGCCCTTGGCGGCGTCGCCGGCGGGGATGACGTCCTCTTCAGAGTTGGACCAGACATTGCCGACGATGTGATCGGCCGGGAAGCCGGTCTTCTGCGCGGTCTTCAGCGCAACCGGGTTCATCACGCCCCAGCCGCGCAGCACGACATAGTCGGGACGATCGCGACGGATCGTCAGCCACTGTGCCTGCTGCTCGTTGCCGGGGTGCGGAACCTCGATCTGCGACAGTTCGAAACCGTATTTCTGCGACAGCAGCTCATAGATCGGGATCGTCTCCTTGCCGTAGGGCGAGCCGTGATAGAGCACGACGATCTTCTTGCCCTTGAGCTTGTCGAGGCCGCCTTCCTTGGAGGCGATGTAGTTCACGATGCCCGATGTTTCGCTGTAGGGGTTGAGCAGCAGCGGGAAGACGTAAGGGAATACCCGGCCGTCGGTGGTGTCGGTGCGGCCGTGATTGATGGTGATAAGCGGCACCTTGTCGTCGGTGATGCGGTCGATCATGGCGTAGGCGATGCCGACCGAGAGCGGGTTCCAGGCGGCGATGCCGGGATTGCTCTTCAACCGTTCGTAGACCTCGACGCCCTTCTCGACCTCATACTGGGTTTCGCCCTCGCTCCAGGTCAGCTTGACGCCATTGACGCCGCCGTCGCGGATGTTGATCAGGTTGAGATAGTCGATGAAGCCGCCGAAGAAGCCGGTGCCGCCCGCGGCATAGGGGCCGACGCGGTAGCTCTGCAGCGGGAAATATTGTTCGTCGGCATGGACGGCTGTCGCGCCGAGCACGAAAGCGGTGGCGATCGCCGCTTTCTTGAGGTGACTGAAGAAGGTCATGAGTTGCGTCTCCTGAGGTTTTGGGTCCGTGAGAGAATGTCGAGCGGCGCTCAGCTGGACCTTGAGCCGATCCGTCGTTTCAGGCGGTCGAAGAGGGCCGACAGCCCGTTCGGTTCCGCGATGAGGAAAATGATGATGAGCGCGCCAAGCACGATGCGCTGGCTCATGTCGAGCACACCAGAATCGAACAGGCCGCCAAACACGAAGGCGCCGAGCCGAGACAGAAAGAGCGGGAAGACGACGATAAATGCGGCGCCCAGAAACGCACCGCGTATCGAAGCCAGCCCGCCGATGATGATGATGAACAGGATCTGGAACGAGCGGTCGAGATTGAAGCCGGCCGGCTCGACCGTGCGCAGATAGGTGAAGGCCCACAGCACGCCGGCGACGCCGATGATGAAGGACGAAATGGCGAACGCCAGCAGCTTGGTCCGCAGCACCGGCACGCCGATGACGCGCGCGGCGGTTTCGTTGTCGCGCACCGCGATGAAATTGCGGCCGGTAGCGCTGTTGACCAGGCGCCAGACCAACGCCGTCAGCACGATGACGGTGGTGACCGACAGCAGGTAGCGGCCGGTGGCGCCGTCGAGCGAAAACCCGGCGACGGCAAGGTGCGGCGCGGAAATCACCCCGGACGGATTGTCGTTGGAGAACCAGCCGAACTTGGTCAGCGCCCACTGCACGAAGAACTGAGCGGCGAGCGTCGAGACGGCGAGATAGAAGCCCCGCAGGCGCAGGCTCGGCAACCCGAAGATGACGCCGATGCCGGCGGCCGAAATCCCGGCCAGGATCATGGTCGCAGCCAGCGGCAGTCCTTCGACTCGCAGGTTGAAATTGTATGCGGCGAAGGCGCCTACCGCCATGAAAGCGGAGGAGCCAAGCGAAAGCTGGCCGCAATAGCCGGTCAAGAGGTTGAGGCCGACTGCCGCCAGGCTGAGCGCAAGGAACGGCAGCAGGATCGCCTCGACCAGATAGCTCGACGCAAAGGCCGGGACCAGGCCGTAGACGACGACGATCGCCACGGCCGGCAAAGCTAATTTCCGGGCGAACCTCAGCCAGTCGATTGGAGCCCTTGCGGCATCGAGCGCTTGCACGGCCATCGGTCAGACCCTTTCGACGGTTTTCTGGCCAAACAGGCCGGAGGGGCGCACCAGTAGGACAACCAGCGCCAGCGCATAGGCGAACCAGCCTTCGATGCCGCCGCCGAGGAAGGGTCCGAGATAGACCTCAGCGAGCTTTTCGCTGGCGCCGATGATGAGGCCGCCGACGATGGCGCCAAGGATGGAATCGAAGCCGCCAAGCACCAGCACCGGCAGCGCCTTCAACACGATCAGCGATAGCGAGAACTGGACGCCGAGGCGCGCGCCCCACAGCAGTCCCGCGACCAGCGCCACGAAGCCTGCAGCCGTCCACACCGTTCCCCAGATCCGCGGCAGCCGCAGCCCGACGGCAAGTGCCGCGAACTGATCGTCGGCGACGGCACGAAAAGCCAGCCCGATCCGCGTCCAGTAGAAGAATGCGCTCAAGCCGGCCACCATCGCCGCGGCAATGCCGGCCGCGAGCAGATCGAAGGACGAGATGAGGATGCCGCCGACCTCGAAAGGCGTGTCGTCGATGCCGAGATCGAGCCCGTGCACCTGCGTTCCCCAGATCAGCTGGGCTGCACCCTCGATGATGTAGGACAGGCCAAGCGTGGCCATGAACAGCGTCATCGGCGAGCGGTTGACCAGCGGCCTGAGCACGGTTCGCTCGATGGTGAAACCCAGCGCGACCATGACTGCGAAGGTGATGAGCAGCGCAAGCGCAAACGGGATGCCGCGTTCGACCAGGCTGACGAAGGTGAGTGCCGCAAACAGCACCATCGACCCTTGCGCGAAGTTCAGCACACCCGACGTCTTGTAGATCAGCACGAAGCCGATGGCGACGAGCGAATACATGACTCCCGACAACAGGCCGCCGACCAGCACTTCGACGACGAAGAGAAAATCATAGTAGCTCATCAGATGCCCTCGCCATCCTCGCCCTCGGCGGTGCCGAGATAGGCCCGGATCACGTCCGGATCGGCGCGCACTTCGGCCGGCGTGCCGTCGGCGATCTTGCGGCCGTAATCGAGCACGGCGACGCGGTCGGAGAGGCCCATGACGACCCCGATGTCGTGCTCGATCAGGATGATGGTGACGCCATGCCGGTCGCGCGCGGCGCGCACGAACCCGGCCATCTCGGCTTTCTCGGTCGCCGTCATGCCCGCCATCGGTTCGTCGAGCAGCAGGATCTTCGGCTCGGCAACCAGCGCTCGCGCCAGTTCGACCCGCTTCTGCAAGCCGTAGGGCAGCGTCGCGACCAGCTGATCGGCGACCGTTTCCAGATGCAGGAAGGCGATTGTCTGGTCGACCTTTGCGGCAATCGCAGCGTCTTCGCGCCTGGCGCGTGGCAGGCCGGCAATATGTTCGACGAAACTGGCGCGCCTGGTGTGGACGCGGCCCGACGCGATGTTGTCGTGCACGGAAAGCCCGGGAAAGAGCGCCAGGTTCTGGAAGGTGCGCGCGACGCCCAGACGTGCCAGACGGTTCGCGGGCACACGGGAGAATGACTGGCCGGCGATCGCGATCTTGCCGTGGTCGGCGTGATAGAGGCCGCTGATGATGTTGATCAGCGAGGATTTGCCTGCGCCGTTGGGGCCGATCACGGCGCGGATTTCGCCGCTCTTGACCTCGAGATCGACATCGCTCAGCGCCGTGACGCCGCCGAACGAAATGCCAATCCCGCTCAGAGTCAGGATCGCATCGACCTTTGCCGACAGGCGCGCCGGGCGCGTGTCCGTGAGTGGACCAGCGCCAGCAAGAATGCCGGGGATTTCGGGCGCACGCTCGTATGCGGCGGCTCCCAGCGAAGCACCAATCATGACACGTTCCTGATTTTGAAGGAGTGCGCGGCCCGCAGGCCACGCCCTGGCCTATTCGGCGGCGACAAGCTCCCTGTCACGCGCCGCTTCCAGTTCGCGCACCAGCGGGATGATGCGCTTGCCGAAGAACTCGACCTCTTCCTGGAAATGCAGGAAGCCGAGCAGGATCAGATCGGCGCCGGCATCCTTCAGCTTGAGGATGCGTTCGGCGATCTGTTCCGGCGTGCCAATCAGATTGCTGCGGAAGCCGTCATTGTATTGCACCAGATCCTCAAGGGACGACTTCGCCCAGTTTCCCTCGCCTTCCGGCGAGGCCTTGCCGGCATTCTTGACCTGGTCGGCAAAGCCCTGCACCGCTTCGGGATTGGCCTTGGCGACGATCTCGTCCAGCACGGCGCGTGCTTCCGCCTCGGTTTCGCGAGCAATGGCAAAGGCGTTGACGCCGATCTTCACCTTGTGGCCATTCGCCTTCGCCTTGGCCTGGATATCGTCGACCTGCTTCCTGATCTCTTCGGGCGTGTTGCCGTTGGTGAAATACCAGTCGGACACCCGCGAAGCCATGTCACGCGCGGCGCGCGACGAGCCGCCCTGGAAGATCTCGGGCTGCGGATCGATCGGCTTCGGCTTCATCGAGTAGTTGGTGAAGCGATAGAAGTCGCCCTTCAGCGTAAAATTGTCCTCGGTCCAGATGCCGCGCAACGCGCGGATGAACTCCTCCGAGCGGCGGTAGCGCTCGTCATGGTCGAGCCACAGCTCGCCGATGGCGGCGAACTCGCCACGGAACCAGCCGCTGACGACATTGACGGCCACGCGGCCATTGGTCAGGTGGTTGATGGTGGCGATCTGCTTGGCCGCCAGCGCCGGGTTCCATGGACCGGGCAAGACGGCGGCAATCACTTTCAGCGTTGTGGTGGCGGCCAGCAGTGCGTGGCTGAACGACACGGATTCGTGCTGGTTGTCGGCGCCGTAACCGGCGGTGAAGCGGATCTGGCTCAGTGCGTAGTCGAAGCCGTTGGCCTCTGCGATCTGGGCGAGCTTGCGGTTGTAGTCGATGTCCCAACCCGTCCGCTGCTCGATGTTGGAGATGACCAGGCCGCCGGAGACGTTCGGAACCCAGTAGGCGAATTTCAGGCCGTCGGAATGAGACGTCATGTCGTTGTTCCCTTTTTGGTTGGCTCAGCCGACGCGCGCTGCGGCGGCGGCATTTGCATGGTTGGAATTGAGCAGTGAAACCGCTTCGGATGCGGCCCGTGAAATGCGTTCGCGTATCGCCTCGCCGACGATTTCGGCGCCGATGAAATCGTCGGGCGCCCCATAGACGCCGGTCGGTACGGTGACGGCGCCGAAAAAGCCGAATAATGGCCGCAACTGATGTTCGAGAACCAGGCCATGGTATGGACTTCCGCCTGTCGCCGCGAGAAGCACGGTCTTGCCGGCGAGCGCGCGATAGTCGACGAGGTCGAACAGGTGCTTGAGGGCGCCGGTGTAGGAAGCCCGATAGACAGGCGTTCCGACCACGAGCAGATCGGCCTTCTCGACACGCTGGATAATCGCTTCGCCGGACGCGCCGAGGGCGCCACGGGACAGTCCGACAAAAAGCGAAGGCGCCGCCTCGGTGATTTCGATCAGGCCCGTGTCTGCCGGGACGCGCAGCGCGACGTCCTTGACCAGCGCGTTCACCACCGCGGTTGTTCGCGATGGCGTGCTTACGCCGCCGGATATTCCGAGAACCGATAGCCTTGCCAACTCGTCAATCTCCCAGACCCTTGCGCCTCGGTCATTTCCAGACCGGGGCAGACGATATTCGACAAAATCTATAGAGATAAGGAACGACGTTTCGATTTTTCGCCTTTGGCGAGAAAAATCCGGTTCTGCTAATGTGCGGTAGCAACGTCCATCTGGCGATGGCCGGGAAGGATCAAAACGGCTCGCAGTCATCTATCGACATTTTTGAAAGCGCCGATGCCTTTGGGCAATAAGGTTCGTTGCCATGATGCCTGGCGTCGCCGTCGCGCAATACCACGAAGCGGCTTCCCTTGCCGGCGACATCACCAGTTTCTGGGTGCCCAATCGGGATTGTCTCTTTCCATGGTGCGCGACATTGGCTTTAGGATTAGCCGCAGCGACAGTTGGGACACACGCATCCTTGTGGACGCCTCGAGTGCGACAACGTCCAGCAGCGCTGGACGGCTGGACGGCGCCAGTTGCTCGCGATCGACACGGGCAAGCTCTATGGCGGGCGTGGGGATTTCCTGCCGGTGGCCGAGGCGATAGCCAGCAGATCGTCCATCTCGGTAAGTCGACGAGATCGTCACCGCCTATCACCCACGGCGTCAATGACGGCCCAGGGATCTGGTGGGCTTTTCTGCTGGGTCAGGTGTTGAATGTGGGCCGATCGTACGTCCGCGATCAATCCGCCGCAACTCGGCGGCCTTGACCACCCGTTGCAGCCCGCCGACGTCACGAAATGACGGACGGGCACCAGGAAGTCCCACGGGTTGCCTCTTCACGCCAGCACGCCTGTGCCACCGTCGCTGCCTAAGAGGCGGCGACGGTGGCCGCTTGAAGCAGAACCCGCGCGCCGGTAACCGCGTGGGCAGGCTCCACATATTCCGCCTCGTTGTGGCTCAGCCCGTCACGGCACGGCACAAAGATCATCACGGCAGGCGCCACCCGGGCGAGGAACAGCGCGTCATGGAATGCACCCGAGATCATCTGTTTGTGCGGCAGCTTTAGGCTATTGGCGGCCTCCTCGACGGTTTTGACCATATCGGGAGAGAATGCCGCCCCCGGCATGTCGAACGACCGACTGATCGTTACCGTGCAATGCTGAGCTTCTGCCTCCGCCGCGCACACCTGGCGCAGTTCTGCTTCGATGGCATCGAGCCGCTCTACCCGCGGATGCCTGATATCGACGGCGAAGACCACAGACTGCGGTATGGCGTTGATCGATCCCGGCTGGGCGGTCACCCGGCCCACCGTCAGCCTTGCCCTGCTGTCGAACGGCATGATCGTCGTCTGGAGCTTGTGAATCGCGGCAACGGCCGCGACCATCGGATCCCTACGGTAGGCGAGGCCGGTTGTACCGGCGTGACCGGCGGCGCCCTCAATGCAGACCTCCAGCCAGCGCGTACCTTGCACGGCTGTGACGATACCGATCGGCAACCGCTCCTTTTCCAGCGATGGTCCCTGTTCGATATGCAGCTCGATGTAGCCGGATATCGGCATGCCGAGGGGGCGAAGGGTTGCCTCTGGCAAGGCGGAGATCGTTGCCCCGAGCTCCTCTGCGAGGGACGCACCGTCGCTGCCGACTATGGACCGCCATGCGCAAATGTCGGCTCCGGTGAAGGCCATGGAGCCCATGACACCCGGCGTAAACCGGCTGCCCTCTTCATTGGCCCAGGCGACGACCTCGATCGGCATCCGAGTCTCGGCCCTCGCGTCCTCCAGCGCTTCGAGCGCCTCGAAGGCGGAAAGCGTGCCGAGCGCTCCATCGAAGCGCCCGCCGGTCGGCTGGCTGTCGAGGTGGCTGCCGATCAGCAGCGGCGGCAGGGTGGCATCCGTGCCCTCGCGGCGGATGAAAAGGTTTGCCATGGCGTCC